>JBAXIP010000062.1:0-11584 GCA_037138315.1 Actinomycetes bacterium | reverse complement strand
GCAACCAAATCGTTCAAGAAAGCGTTCGCGGTCAAGGGCACTTGCTTCTGTCCCGAATCCGAGTCGCAAGGTGTTGTTTTGATCGTCACTCGAAACGGGCTGGCCAAGGATGTAGGCAATAGTTCGCCCGACATAGGTGAAATAGGTGCATCGATGAGCGCGGATATCTGGCATGAAATTGCTTGCAGAAAACTTGCGACGAAGGACCAGGGTTGCTCCAACGGCAAGGGCCGGTCCCCAACAGGCCATTAACGCGTTGCCATGGAACAGCGGCATCGGGCAATAGCAAATTTCGTCAGCCGTTACTCCATAAATTTGCCCGGCTCGCACACTGGCGGTGGCCATTCGTTGATTGGTGCAGACAACGGCTTTGGGTGCGCTTGTTGAGCCAGATGTGAAGAGTAAAAAAAGAATGCTGTTCTCGTCTGGTTCATGATCGGGAAGTGCCGCCTCACGATGTTGTCGAAGTTGATTGTGGTGTTGAGCAGAATCAACGTCAATAACTTTGTTCTTGTCAACTCCAGTTTGTAAGCCATCGATAAGTTCCATGCCGGTTTGATCACTCACGATGATTTGGCAACCGGTGTGCTGGATATCGCGTTCTAATTCACTTCCACGTCGGGTTGGGTTGATGCCAACAATGCATGCGCCAACAAGCGCCGCGCCGCCGATCCAAAAGAGATAGTCGGGAGTGTTCTCAAGTAGAACCCCGACGTGGGGCGGGCGATCATCCGAAAGTAGTTCGGCTAAAACCGAGGCACGAATTGCCGACTCGGTGACAACTTCATCCCAGGTGTAGGTGCGACCTTCAAAAATATATCCAGGGCTATGGTCGCCTTTTCGGGCTCGAATCAGTGAGGCAACAGTGGTCATGGAACAATTTGTGCGGGCAGAGGATGGCGATAAAGCGCAGCGGCATTTTCGCAGCAGAACTTACGAAGAAGTTGAGGCGATAAGTGCCCCCACGCATCGCGCAAAATAGATTGGCTATGTGGCCAAGTGCTGTCGCCATGGGGATAATCGATTTCCACCATGATGTGATCGTCACCGATGACGTCATGGAGATCAATGGTTGATGGGTCGTCAATGGTGCAGAACCAAAAGTTACGACGCAATAAATCGGCGGGTCGTATATCCCAACCTGCGCCATAGCCACTGCGATCAACAACATTTTCGAGACGGTCTAGCAACATCGGGACCCACCCGATTCCACCTTCGCTCATGGCGATCTTCAGAGTGGGGTATTTGTTTGCGTATCCGCTCCACAACCATTCGGCACATGCAGTCAGCGATAGTTGACCAAACAATGTGGCCCCAAGCTGAAGTGAAGGTGCTCCCTCGGGCATTGCATGCATGCCTGATGATCCAACATGCAACGAGATCACGGTGTCAGTTTCAACGCAGGCTTCAATGATCGGGTCCCACCAACCGCTAAACAAACTAGGGAAACCAACATTGTGTGGGCGTTCGGGCAATGTCACTGAAACGAATCCGCGTTCGGCATTTCGGCGAATTTCATCGGCACCAAGTCGAGCAGTTCCGTCGGGGCCAGGAGCAAGCCAAGTGATTCCGCACGGGATGATGCGCTCTGGATACTTTTGCCACCACTCTTCGTATAACCAGTCGTTCCAGGCGCGCATCGTTGCGTGACCAACCTCGGGGTCTTTGCACGCGCTAAAAATACGACCAGCAAAACCTGCAACTTGGGATGGGAAGTTGAGCGAAGCCCAACACCCGATGAGGTCCATATCTTTGATGCGTGCGTCGATGTCCCAACATCCCCGTCGCATATCTTCAAAGCGCGCTGGTTCAAGTGAACGGAGTTCTGGCTTACGTCCGACAACTGCGTTCATTCCGACCTGACTGAAAATCTGATCGTCAAAGGACCACACTTGATGGCCACGTTCATTGACAATCAATCGGGGTGCTTGCGACTGAAGCGATTTCGGTAAGCGGCTGTCAAACATGTTGGGCGGTTCGACGAGATGGTCGTCGACAGAAATCAATGTGTAGTAGATCGGCGATATTTCGGGTTCGGGCAGCAACATGTCTTGATTGGTTGGCCCAATGACATAACTGTCTGTTTCGTAATTGCTCATAGCAGTTGTCCGTTCATACGTGAGTTTGAGAGTAAGCGTTCATATTCAAGGTCGCCAAGTGCTTCGCATAAATCTTCTACGAGCGTCTGATTTGGCGTCGAACACCCCGATTTGCCCCAGCGATCAGCCCGACTGGGCGACGATTTGTGTTTTTTGTATTCACCATCGCCCCCAACAGTTATCGGTCTTTGCTCAATTCCGACTAGTTTCTGACACGGTATCAGAAACACTTTACGGAGCTCTCGGGCGCCGTTCAACACAAGGAGTTACGCCATGGGCGCATTAACCGGCAAGGTCGCCATCGTTACCGGAGCAGGTCAGGGTGTTGGTCGTTGCCATGCCGAACTGTTGGCCGCTGAAGGCGCCGCGGTCGTGGTTAACGATCTGGGTGAATCGGCAGATGTTGTTGCCGCAGCGATAGTAGCGAGTGGTGGGCGGGCGGTCGCACAGCGTGGAAGTGTGAGCGACTGGGCGGCTGCCGAAGCGTTAGTGAAACGGGCCATCGATGAGTTTGGTGATCTGCATATCTTGGTCAATAACGCTGGCTTCATTCGTGATGCGATGAGCTTCTCGATGGAAGAGGCGCCGTTTGACAGCGTGGTTTCGGTGCACCTAAAAGGTCACTTCGCTCCCGCGCATTTCGCCGCGGTCTATTGGCGTAATCAAGCCAAAGTTCTTGAGGGAACCGACGGCGGTTTGCCGCAACGTCGCATCATTAACACCACGAGCGAAAGTGGTTTGTTTGGTGGACCCGGTCAAGGAAACTATGGCTCGGCAAAAGGTGGCATCGTCACGATGACCACAATCCTTGCTCGAGAACTGGGTCGTTACAACGTGACGGTGAATTGCATCGCACCGCGTGCTCGCACGCCAATGACCGAAGTAAATCCAAAATTCACGAAACCCGAATCTGGTTTTGATAAATACGATCCCGCCAACATCAGCCCGATGGTCGCATTCTTGGCGAGCGATCATGCAGCAGATATCAATGCACAAACGTTCATCGTGTTGGGCGATCAGGTGCACCGCATTCGTCCAACAGAAATCGCTAATTCAGTGACGGGTGGCGACAAGAAGTGGACCGTTGATGCGCTCGCAGCTGCGAAGGATCAAATGTTTGGTGGTGCGCCATCGGGAGTTCCCGCTTGGGGCGGCCCGCCTATGTGATGTGGGCGATATGAGTTGGGGAAACTGACCACCGTATACGGGGTGTTTTCGCGCCCAATGGATTGGTCAGTGAGGGGCACCGAATTGACGATCGCCAGCATCGCCGAGCCCGGGCACGATAAACGCACTTTCATTCAGTCGCTCATCAATAGACGCAGTGAAGATTCGCAAGTTCAGCCCAGTCGTCTTCAAGAACTCGATTCCTTCAGGGGCGGCCAAAACGCAAATCACCCTGATAGGTCCAGTGGGGTTGCGCTCCATGAGCAGTTCGCACGCATGAGCGAGCGAACCACCGGTTGCCAACATTGGGTCAAGTACGAAACACGTGCGGCCCGCCAAAGTCTCGGGCAATTTGTTGACGTACTGCTTTGGTTCAAATGTTTTCTCATCACGGCTGACGCCAATGAATCCGACGTCGGCGTTGGGCATGAGTTCTTGGGCCGCATGAACAAAACCAAGCCCGGCCCGAAGCACCGGGATGACGACGGGCTGGCTGCTCAAGACGCGACCCGTCGTTTCAGTAAGCGGGGTCTGAACTTTGATTTCGGTCGTCGGCAGATCGCGGGTTGCCTCGGCCAGCAGCAGCATTCCTACTCGTTCGAGTTCTTGGCGGAACAATGCGTTGGGGGTTGTGACGTCACGGATACGCGTGAGCGAATCGGCGATGAGGGGATGATTGACAACTGTGACTTCGACGGTGCCTGCGGTATGAGCCATGCACCTATTGTCGCGCATCAGCGGGCTTCGGACCCCATGGCAACTTCGGCTTTCAAAAGGGCGTAGCGGGGCTTCACGAGCCCATTAATGATGCGTAGGCGCTCGGGGAAGGGGGCGAAGGCACTCTTCATGGCATTGAGCGTCAGCCATTCGAAATCTTCGAGGCCCCAATCGAACGCTTCGGCCAATTGCACGAACTCTTTGGTCATGTTGGTGTCGCTCATGAGGCGGTTGTCGGTGTTGACCGTGACTCGAAAACGCAGTCGACGCAACATGCCGATTGGGTGCTCGGCAATCGATCCGCAGACTCCGGTATTGACATTGCTGGTGGGGCACAGTTCGAGCGGAATTCGGCGATCACGAACATAAGCCGCCAGGCGACCGAGTTGTTCTGAACCCACAGGGCCCGTGATGTCGTCGACGATGCGTACGCCGTGACCTAAGCGCTCGGCGCCGCATAGTTGCACTGCTTCCCAAATACTGGGCAAGCCGAATGCTTCACCTGCGTGAATGGTTGAGTGAAAGTTTTCGCGCTGGACATGGTTGAACGCTTCAAGGTGGCGAGTCGGTGGGTGCCCAGCTTCGGCCCCAGCGATATCGAAGCCAACAACGCCACGATCGCGCCAACGAACTGCAAGATCGGCAATTTCGAGACTTCGACGTGCAGTACGCATTGCCGAGCAAATGGCGTAGATCGAGAGATCGGTTTTGGCACTACCTCGAGCAAAGCCATCAAGAATCGCCTGCATCACTTCATCGAGAGTGAGACCCTTTTCGGTACACAACTCGGGAGCCATGCGTACTTCGGCGTAGACAACACCTTCGGCTGCCAAGTCGTGAGCACATTCGTAGGCCACACGTTCAATGGCATCTTTGTCTTGCATGACACCGACAGTGTGGGCAAACGTTTCGAGATATAAGACCAAGTCATTGCGCTTGGCGCCACGGTGAAACCATTTCGAAAGATCAGCGACGTCGGTCGTTGGCAGATTCTTGTAGCCATACTCGCTTGCGAGCTCAATAACTGTTGCGGGTCGTAGACCACCATCAAGATGATCGTGTAAGAGTGCTTTTGGAGCCCGCAGCAAAATCTCTGGCGTTGCAGTAGTCATAGTGATGCCGCCACTTTGTCAAGGCGGCGCAATGGCAATTCGCTATTGCGTTGCAACCAATTCCACTCTGGGTATTCGGCCGATTCGGAAATGCAATGTATCGAATAGGCATGGCGGCTCTTGTCGCTGCGGTTGACATCGCTCCAATGCGGCAACAATCCATGCAGAACAACAAGCGTTCCGGCCTGTACTTCAAGGGGCACTAAATCGGTTGGGGGCATGGGTAGAGGGGCACCATCAAGCACTTCAAATGTTGCGCCATCGTTCGCTTCATTGCGTACAAACTTTTTTCGCAAAGTTGTTTTGTGTCCACCAGGTGCTGCCCACAAACATCCATTTTCAAGCGTGGCGTCTTCAATCGCAAACCAGAATCCGGTGACGGTGATCGGATCGCTGTACAAGAAAGTTGCATCTTGGTGACAGGTCACTTCACCGCCGATGCGAGGTTGCTTGCAGATGTACATCGTTTGTAATGCCAGGGCATCGGGCATTCCGATATCGCTGGCAACATCAGCAAGTTTGTTGGTGTAGGTAAAGGCCTCAAAGACTGGATCAAGGTCATGCATTGCGTGACCAATTTTGTTGATGCTGAGTTCTTTGCTCTGTTTCAAATCGCCGGTGGCGTCAAAGGCTTCCTCTTCAAAGAAACAGATGATTCCGGTGGCCGAATCAATGAACTGTTGATCGGCATGACGTGATTGTTCATTAGTTGTAAAGACGCTGCGATTGGCATCGGGGTCAAAGTTGCGCAAGATCTCTTCAGCCTGTGCCTTGAGGGCGATGCAGGACGAAGGTGTTGCAAAATCGGGAAGCACCAAGAACCCGTCGCGGTGGTAATCGGCAATTTGTTGTTCGGTGAGGAAGGCTCCCATGGGGGAATTCTAGAGGGAGTATGGGCGAGGTGTGGTCGGGATGGGGGTGGGCGGGTGCAGAGATGCCTAAAGACCTTTACGATGACGGTATGAATTCACCCACAGGCCCAAACAACGAACTGGCGACAACCCCAGTGGCCCCGCAGTTAACGATTCTGGGGAACACAGTGCGTGAGGCCGTTGACCATGTTGAGGTCTTCCCGGCTCCGGCCAACGTCGATCTGGTGCGCTTTACGACCGATGAATTGGCATCAGTTTGCCCAGTCACAAAACAGCCCGATTTGTCACACGTAGTGATTGAGTATCAGCCACTTGAATGGTGCGTTGAGTCGAAGAGTCTCAAGTTGTATCTCTGGAACTTCCGTGATCGTGCAGTATTCGCTGAGGCCTTAGCCGCAGAAATCGCTGGTGAAATTATGCAGACCGCCAAGGCCCGCAAAGTCATTGTCACTTTGACACAGCGTCCACGTGGTGGAATCGAAGTTCAAACCGTCGCCAGTTTGGGTCACTGAGCAAACTATTCGAATCAGTTAGTGATTTTCGCCTGCACGGTAGGCGATGCCGGCATGTGCTGGCGGTCGTAACTGTTGTTGAGCTCCGGCAAGAACCAAGATCGTGACGATATATGGCGTTGCTGCGACGAATTCTTGTGGCACCGTATCAACCAAGAAATAGGTCGCTGCCGAAACAGCTGCACCAATGAATAGTCCGGTCGCGAGTAGTTGCTTGTTTTTGAGCAGACTCACAATTGCAGCAGCAATCAAAATGATGGCGATGACCAAGAGAAGAGCGGGCACATTCTTTTCGTCGCGGAACTTGAGCGCTGATGGGAAGCCAAACAAAATCGCGCCGCGGAAAACGCCGAACGGTGTCCAGTTACCAAAGATGGTTGTGGCGAGTCCGATGTAGCCCTGGCCTCCGGTTTGTCCTTGGCGATATGTGCTGGTGAAAACACACGACAAGTACGCGCCACCGAATGCTGCCAATCCACCGCTGATTGCCATCGCCTGATAGCGCAAGCGATTAATGGGAACGCCCAAACTTTCTCCGGCTTGGGGCGATTCGCCACTTGATCGAACGCGAAGTCCAAACCGGGTACGCCACAAAATGTATGCGGTAATGGGCACGAGTGCGATTGCGACGATGGTCGGAATATAGATATCGCTACACAGGCCGCGTACAAACCCTGCGAGGTCTGGGAGAAGGGGAAGATTATGTTTCTTCTCAATCCAACCCATCATGTCGGGGCTGTGCCAAGATCCGATCCTTCCGCCTGACAAGAACGGCATGTCAAATTGGCCGTAGCCACCCTTTCCAGCTGGTGATTGACTTTCTCCGCCACCTTGTTGACCCTTAAAGAAAATGATCGACAGATACTCCGTTGTGCCAGCCGCCAAAATGTTGATGGCAATACCCGAGACGACGTGGTTGACGTTGAATCGAACCGTCGCTAAGGCATGAAGCAAACCGACGAGCGATCCAGCGATGATCGCGAGCCCAATACCTGCCCATGATCCCCATTTCCACGCTCCGTAGCCACCGAACCATGTGCCGATGATCATCATGCCTTCGATACCGATGTTGACGATGCCAACTCGTTCGGCCCAGACGCCAGCAAGGCCAGCAAGCAAAATAGGAGTAGCAACGCGCAGGGTTGACGAGATTGTTCCAGAACTTGTGAGGTCATCGGCGTTGGTAAAGAGTCGAACAATTGACAAGACCAGCATGAAGCCCAAAGACAAAGCAATGGTGCGTTGCCCAGTCGTTAATGACTTGAAGAATTTCATGCCGCCACCGCCACTGCTTCGAGGGCCAAGGCAGCCTTATGTTGAATACGCCGATCATCCCAGCGCTTGACCGCTTCGTTGATGATGACGACCGCAAGAACAATGATGCCCGTCATAATGGTGGTGATTTCCTTAGGAATATCAATCAACTGCAAGCGACCCGATGCCTCGCCGAGATATCCGAAGAGCAGAGCAGAGATGAAAATACCTAATGGATGATTTCTGCCAAGTAGCGCTACGGCGATTCCATTAAAGCCTTGTTGCTCGGCCAAGTTGTTTTGATATGCGTGAACATCACCGAGAAGAGAGCGCATTCCGACGAGCCCAGCAAGCGCTCCTGAAAGCAACATTGAAATCATGATCATGCGCTTTGGATTCACTCCGGTGACGCGAGAGGCGCCGGGGTTTGCGCCTGATGCTCGCAACTGGAAGCCGAACTTCGTTTTCCAGACCAAGATGTAGAAGAGAACGAGTACCAACACTGCGACGAAGAACATTCCGTTCAAGCGACGATCAACAATGTCGGGGAACCAAGCAGAAGTTGGCAGTTCTTTGGTCTTGACTAACAAGCTTCCCGTCGTGCTGTCAACACGGAAAAATGCATCAAATGCCCATGCCACCAAACTCAGTGCCACAAAGTTCAACATGATGGTTGAAATCACTTCGTTCACGCCGCGCTTCACTTTGAGCCAACCAGCAAAAGCAGCCCACAACGCTCCAGTGGCCATGGCGACGACTAGGCAAAACAACACGTGTAGGGGTGCGGGCAAATGAATTGCCGCACCAGCAACAGCCGTAGCCAAAAGCGAGACTCGCATCTGGCCCTCAACGCCGATGTTGAAGAGGTTCATTTTGAAACCAATGGCAACAGCAGACGCCGAAATCATGAGTGGTGTCGCACGGTTGAGTGCGCCTTGCAAAACCTTGGTGTCTCCAGCGGCGCCGAATAGTGTTCGGTATGCCTCAATCGGGTCTTTGCCAGTGATGAGCAGAATGACTGCGCAAATACATAGCGCAACGAAAACTGCAAGGAGTGAACTGGCTGATGTCACAAGCATGCGTTGTAGGCGCTGATTTTTCATTGAGCCGCTCCTTGCTCTTCGCCAGTCATAAACGAGCCAAGCATTTCAGGAGTTGCTGTCGCTGGATCTAGTTGGGCGGTGACGCGGCCATCGAACATCACCAAAATGCGATCAGATAAACCGATGAGTTCTTCAAGATCGGCAGAAATGAGTAGAACCCCTAAACCATTGTCGCGGGCATGGCGTAGTTCATCCCAAATTGCTGCCTGGGCACCAACATCGACTCCGCGGGTCGGATGAGCAGCGAGCAAGATTTTGGGATCGCTGGCCATCTCGCGACCAACGACAAGTTTTTGTTGGTTGCCACCCGAGAGTGCAAAAGCTGGTACGTGTTCGCTTGGAGTTAAGACTCCAAATCGTTCAATGATTGATCGGCAGTCAGCTTCAATCTTTCTTGGTGAAATAAATGGACCATTGGTGAGGGCTGGATTTTCTTCGCGACCTAAGAACGTGTTCTCCCAGAGCGGAGCGTCCAGCAGTAATCCTTCGCGATGTCGATCAAACGGAATGTACGACAATCCCATATTGATTCGGTCGCGAGTTTCGGTGTGTGACAGTTCTTGTCCGCAGACCGAAATTGAGCCACTCAAGATTGAGCGAAGTCCCAAGATTGATTCGCACAATTCAAATTGTCCGTTTCCTTCAACTCCCGCAATACCAACAATCTCTCCCGAGTGAACCGCAACGTTGATGTCTTCAAGAGTAAGCTTGGCACCAACAATTTCACTAGCCAGATTTAAGCCCGTTACTTGAAGTCGAATTTCAGTTCCGACTTTTGTTTCACGGCCAGAGGGATCGGGAAGATCGCTTCCAACCATCAATTCAGCAAGCGAACGTCGATTGACTTGCGATGGTGTAGTACGGGCCACGGTGGTTCCTTGACGAATCACGGTGATTTCATCGCAATAGGCGAGTACTTCATCAAGTTTGTGCGAAATAAAGATGACAGTCGCTCCGTCGGCGACGAGTCGCTTGAGTGTTGTAAACAACTCTTCGACTTCTTGGGGCACCAACACTGCAGTGGGTTCATCAAGAATCAGAATTTTGGCGCCGCGGTATAAAACTTTGAGAATCTCAACACGTTGACGCTGACCAACTCCGAGCTCGGAAACGTTGGTATTTGGATCGAACGTCGCGCCGAGGGACTTCATCAAAGTTTCGATTCGTTGGCGTGCTTCTTTAAAGTTGATGCGGCCACGGCCGTCGACTGGTTCATCTCCCAAGATGATGTTCTCAGTGATCGTGAGATTGTCGGCCAACATGAAGTGCTGGTGGACCATTCCGATGCCGGCTGCGATGGCATCGGTGGGGGTCTTAAATTGCGCGAGGCTTCCGTTGACAGTGATCGTTCCCTCGTCGGGTTGATGCATGCCATACAACGTTTTCATGAGCGTTGATTTTCCGGCGCCATTTTCACCGACGATTGCGTGAATCGTTGCGGGTCGAACAAGAAGTTCGATGTCGTGATTGGCAATGACACCTGGAAAGCGCTTGGTGATGCCGTGTAATTCAACTGCGAATTGATTATTTGATTGAAAGTATTCAGTCATGACGCCCCTTGAAGTACATATCCCGTTATAGCAGAGAGCCCGGGTCACGGACCCGGGCTCTCGACTAACTAATAACTCGTGATTGATTCAGAAACTGAATCAAGGCATCGACGGAACTTCGATTTTGCCGGACACGATGTCGGCCTTGATGGCGTCCAACTTGTCCTTGAAATCATCGAGGTATCCACCTGAAGTTGAGTATCCAACGCCATCATTGCTGAGGTCGAACATCTTGATTCCACCAGTGGTGTCACCATTGACCGAAGCCTTGATGGTCTCGAACACAGCAACGTCAACGCGCTTGATCATCGAGGTCAAAATGACTGCCTGAGCCTTGGGGTCACCCGAGGTCAAGTATTGGTCACTGTCAACACCGATGGCCCACTTGCCAGCTTCTTCAGCAGCTTCGATGGTGCCTGCGCCTGAACCGCCAGCAGCGGTGTAGATGACGTCGGCGCCAGCGGCGTACCAGCCAGCAGCGATTTCTTTAGCACCAGCAACGTTGCCCCATGCGGAGTTGTCGCCGGCCGGTCCGAGGTACTTCACGTCCACGACGATGTCGGGATTGACGTACTTCGCGCCTGCGGTGTAACCAGCTTCGAATGCCTTGATGAGGTCAATTTCTTGACCACCAATGAATCCGATGTGACCAGTTGTGCTCTTGAGAGCGGCTGCTGCACCAACGAGGAAAGAACCCTGGTTAGCTGCGAACAACAAGCTGCTCACGTTCGGGGCATCGACAACTGAGTCAACGATGCCGAAGTGAATGTCGGGGTTTGCCGCAGCAACTTCGGTCATGGGATCGGTGAACATGAAGCCAACACCAACGATGACTTGTGCGCCGCCACTGGCGAGCAACTCAAGGTTGGCCTTGCGGTCTTCGTCAACTGAAGCTTCGAGTTCTTTGATCTCAACGCCAAGTTCGCTAGCGGCTTGCTCGCCACCCTTGGCTGCTGAGTCATTGAACGTTCCGTCGCCACGGCCGCCGGTATCGAAGGCAACGCCTGCGATGATGCCACTTGCGGGCGCATCAGAGCCTGCGGGTGCTTCTGTTGTTGTGCCCTTGTCGTCGCCGCCACAAGCGGCAGCGAAGAGGCTGAGTGCGGCAATTGATGCTGCCAGCAATCGTGCATTCTTACGCATATTTTTTCCTCCCCTTAATCGAATGGCGGAATGCCAAACGAACGGTAGGCAAAGG
>JBAXIP010000061.1:0-11621 GCA_037138315.1 Actinomycetes bacterium | reverse complement strand
AGCGGCACGAGCGGACGCAAAACGACCTCTTGTGAACCCGATGTGATGAATCGTGTGTAGACCAAAACAACTTTGTCGACTGCGCCAGTGGCGTACAGGTCAACAACGTATTCGCCGATTTCCTTGGCGTTGGCGTACGAAGGCTGATCACTGAAACCGTTGAAGGGCGTGCCAAGGTTGTAATCGCGGAAGCGCAAGTAACCATCGGCCTTACGACCAACCGGCACCACTATGTAATCGCGACCTTCTTTGACATCAACTCTGATTTCGGCTTCGGTTGCTCGCAACACACCCGAGTTGTAACCGCCGCACAAACCGCGGTCGGCAGTAATCGAGACGTAGCAAACTTTTTTGATGGTCTCGCGATTGCTCAGTAACGGGCTGTCGGTTGATCCACCAGCAGCAGCTAAGTCACGCACAACTTCGGTGATCTGTTCGCTGTAAGGAACTGCGGCAAGAACGCGCTGTTGCGCCTTCACGATGCGCGATGCAGCAATGAGCTCCATGGCGCGCGTGATCTTCTTCGTCGCTTGCACACTGCGGATACGTCCCCGCAGAATTCGTTCCTGTCCACCGGCCATGAGTTACTACTCCGTCGCCAACGTTTTGTTCGACTTTGCTGCACCAATTTGCTCAGCATCTGAATCAGCTTCAGCGGCCTTGCGAGCTGCTGCGGCTGATGCCATGAAACCATCTTTGAATGCCTGCACTGCGGCACCAAGATCGTCAGTGATCTTCTTGGTGCGAAGATCGTTCAACAAGGCACCGTGACGGCTGCGCATGTGAGCCAACATTTCAAGTTCAAAGCGACGCACATCGGCCACCGGTACATCGTCAAGGTAACCCTTGGTTCCGGCGAAGATTGAAACGACTTGCTCTTCAACTGACATCGGGCTGTTGAGCGGCTGCTTCAACAATTCAACGAGGCGGTAACCACGCTCAAGCTGTGCCTTCGACACGGCGTCGAGTTCTGAACCGAATGTTGCGAATGCTTCGAGTTCGCGGAACTGTGCGAGGTCGAGCTTCAACGTACCGGCAACACCCTTCATGGCAGGAACCTGTGCGGCACCACCCACGCGAGAAACCGAAATACCTACGTCAACTGCGGGACGCACACCCGACTTGAACAAGTTGTCTTGCAAGTACACCTGGCCGTCGGTGATGGAAATCACGTTGGTCGGAATGTATGCCGACACGTCGCCAGCCTTGGTTTCAATGATCGGCAATGCGGTCAATGAACCTGCGCCGTTTTCATCGGACAACTTCGCGGCACGTTCGAGCAAACGACTGTGCAAGTAGAAAACGTCGCCAGGGTACGCTTCGCGGCCCGGTGGGCGACGCAACAACAATGCCATCTGACGGTAAGCCTCGGCCTGCTTTGACAAGTCGTCATACACGATGAGTGCATGCTGGCCAATTTCCATCCAGTGCTGACCCATGGCGCAACCGGCGTACGGTGCGAGGTACTTGAACGGTGCCGAGTCGGCGGCGGTTGCCACTACGACGACGGTGTATTCAAGTGCGCCAGCCTGACGAAGAGTTTCAACAGTCTGTGCGACAGTTGAACCCTTCTGACCAATCGCGACATAGATGCACTTCACACCTTGTCCCTTTTGGTTAAGGATGGTGTCGATTGCGATAGTGGTCTTGCCGGTCTTGCGGTCACCAATGATGAGTTCGCGCTGACCGCGACCAATCGGTGTCATCGCGTCAATCGACTTGATGCCAGTCTGCATCGGCTCGTGCACGGGCTTACGGCCCATGATTCCGGGAGCCTGAATTTCCATACGACGCTGCTGAACACCAACGAGCGGACCCTTGCCGTCGATGGGCTCACCAAGTGCGTTCACCACGCGACCAAGAACGCCTTCACCAACAGGAACCGACAAAATTTCGCCGGTGGCCTTAACGGTCTGACCTTCTTCGATGCGATCTGATTCGCCGAGTACTACTGAACCAATTGATTCTTCTTCAAGGTTCAAAGCCAAACCACGGGTGCCGTCTTCGAACTCGAGGAGTTCGTTCACTGCACAGTCGGGCAAGCCCGAAATGTTGGCAATACCGTCACCGACTGAAGTGACGCGACCAACGGTGCGAGCTTCAAGCGATGGCGTGAAGCCTTCGAGGTTCTTTTTGATTGCTGATGCAATATCAGCTGCGGACAGTGTTAGTTCTGCCATGACGTTCTCGTTCCGTTTCTTTCAGGCGGCTCTTAGAGCCGACCCTTCACATTGTCGAGGCGGGTGCGGATGCTGCCGTCAATCACGGTGTCGCCCACCGTGGCCACGATGCCGCCAAGCACCGAGGGATCAACAACAACTTTGAGGTTCACTTGCTTGCCAGTGGCGTTAGCCAAAGCAGCAGCGAGACGAGTTTGCTGATCGGCAGTCAGTTCAACAGCACTACGCACTTCAGCAACTTCAAGTTGCTTGGCGCTTGATGCACGCTGGACCAGACGATCGATGATGGCGGGAAGATCGCGACCGCGTCCACCTGCAACAACCATCGAAACCAATTGCACCGTGGTGCCAGTGGCTTTGCCGCCTAACAAACTTTCAACGATTCCTTCGCGGCGAGCCACGGGAATCTTTTCGTCAGTGAGAGCGTTGCGAAGTGCGTCGCTTGACTCGAGCGTGCGAGCCAAACGGAACAATTCGTCTTCGACCTCGTCAATGGTTCCTTCAGCACGAGCAATTTCAAAAAGTGCTCGGGCGTAACCTTCGATGCGATTGTCACTCATCGTGAAGCACCTACTTTCGAGATGAAGTTCTCAACAAGAGATTGCTGAGTTGCACCATCAAGAACTGATGGCAACACTGCGTCAACAGCGATTGAAGCAACGCGACCAATTTCGGCGCGCAGTTCGTCGCTACCGCGAGCAGCAGCAGTTTCGATGTCGGCAGAGGCACGAGCTTCGAGTTCGGCAATTTCAACAGTCAAACGTGCACGACCATCAGTGAGCACGGCAGCAGCTTGCGTATTGGCATCGGCCAACAAGCGAGCACGTTCACCAGCAATGTCACCAAGTGCTTGGCGAATACCATCAGCATCGGTTTGTGCGGTTGACAAGTCGCTCGCCGAAGCATCAAGTTCTTTTTGAATGCGCTCGGTACGAGCGTTCAAGAACTTGGTGAACTGCGGGACTGCAAACTTGACGAGACCACCAATGACGAGCACTGAAGCAATGCCGCCATAAATGATTTCGGCGTTTTCGGGAAGAATCCAACTGTGTGTTTGTGCCGGATCGTTAGCGAGGATGGAGAAAAGACTCATATCAGCGCACTCCCGCACTCATCGCGTCGGCAACAGCACGTGACACCGCGCTGCTGTCTGGACGCTTACCGGTTGCGATTTCAACAGCACTGCTGACGACGTCGACAACAGCCGATTCGACTTGCGAACGACCAGCTGTTCGAGCCGCATCAGCAGCAGCCATCGCGGCTTCACGTTGAGTTGCGATACGACCATTAGCAGCAGTGATTGCTGCCTGACGTTCGGTTTCGAGAGTGGCTCGAGCCGCATCAACGACCTTGGCAGCTTCAGCCTTGGCAGCCACAACGGCTGCTTCGTACTGAGCAACTTCGGAACGTGCAGATGCACGAGTCAAGTCAGCGTTCTCGTGACCTTCGCGGATTGAGTTGTAACGCGAGTCCATGCCCTTTTTCAGCCTCGGGAAGAGGAAGAAACGCATGAGTAACGCGAACACGATAAACGAGCCCGCGCCCCAAGCCAGTTCCTTCATCTCGGGGATGATGGGACTTGGGCCAGGACCACATTCAGTTGGATTTGTCGCTTCGGGTTTGAATTCGCACTGGCTCAGATCAACTGGCTCACCCGATGTCTCGGATGAAACCAAATGGACCTGAAGTGCCTGACCCGAGCGGATGACGACGGCTGTCAGCACGTCAACTCCTTGTGGGTTGTAGTGAACGATCAGAGACCGATGAGAATGAAGACCACGAAGCCGATGAGGGCAAGGGCTTCGGTGAAGGCGATACCGAGGAACATGGTTGTACGAACCATGCCGGCTGCCTCTGGCTGACGAGCCATAGCTTCGACTGACTTACCGACGAGGTAGCCGATTCCGATGCCAGGTCCGATTGCGGCAAGGCCGTAAGCGAATCCAGCTGAACCAGCAGCTGATGCTGCCTTGGCTTCGTCACCGGTGAGCCCTGCGGCTGCAGCAATGTGAACAAATGCTTCCATTTTTTGGTCTCCTGTTATATGTCTTGGTTAAAGAGAATTGCTTGTGGTTACTTATGACTAACGAACTGGTATTACTTCAGGCTCAGTGCTCGGGATGAGCAGCTCCACCGATGTACACCGCAGTCAAAATGGTGAAGATGTATGCCTGCAAGAAGGCCACCAACACTTCGAATCCGGTGAGGAAGATGAGCATGAACAATGGCAACACACCCACTGGGATGAGCGCCGGATTGCCCTTGGCCTGGAACAAAGCCTCAGACAACAAACCGAAGGTCACGAGCAAAATGTGACCGGCCAACATGTTGGCGAAAAGTCGAACGGTGAGCGAGAACGGGCGCACCAAGAACGTTGAGATGAATTCGATCGGCGTCACCAAGATGTAGAGCGCCTTCGGAACTCCGGGCGGGAACAACGAGCTCTTGATGTAGCCAAGACCCTGATGCTTGAAACCAGTCACGATGAACACGACCCACACGAGCAACGACAAGAACAGTGGCAAGGCCATGCGAGCGGTTGCGGGCATCTGCAGGAACGGGATAATTCCAGGAACGTTGCAGAGGTAGATGAACGAGAACAAGCTCAACAAGAACGGTGTCCAAGCGAGACCATCGCGGCCCATGGTCTGCATGACGATTCCGTTTTCGATGAACTCAACAATGCTCTCGGCAAAGTTGCGAATGCCCTTCGGCGCCGACTTGGCGTCTTTGTTGCCGGCCAACAAGAAAACCAATGAGCCGATGACTGCTGCAAGAACAGCAATTAAAGCAATCTTGTTGAAGGTCGGGAAAAGATCTTTCCAGCGGAGGATCTCATTGATCGGCGGGAACTCAAGTGCGATCACGTTCGATTATTCCTTTGTGAGGCGTGTAGGGGCAGAAGATGTATTCAAAACTTGTTTATTTCTTGCGGGGTTTTAACCCCGGAAATGCGAGTGATGCTGCAACGAAGCGCATCTCCCACACGAGGAGTCCTAGATGAGTAACAATAATGGTCAATCCGAGGGCCGTGAGTGAAATCCAAGAGGCATCTCGGACAAGAATCACAGCTAAAAAGATTAAGCCGAGACGCACAAGATAGCCGAAAAGCACGGCGCCCATCATTAATCCGAGCGAAATTCGCGCGGTAAAGGCCACAAGTCCGGCGGCAAACAAGAAATTGACGAGCACGATCGCAATTCCGTAGAGCGCGCTAATTGCTCCGTTCATGCCAGCAAAAACTGCGCAGACCGCGATAATCACCGGAGCGACATACAGCCCGCGCTTCAAAATGTCCAATGAAACTTGGATTTCTGGAGCTTCGCCTTCGAGGCGAGTCACCATTGGATTCATTGACGAATTCATTGGCTCGTTGCTCATACTTCGGGGTCAACCTGTGTCGTTGCTGTCGCGGTTTGTTGATGAGCATTCAGGGCTTGGCGACGTTCGTTCTCGAGCATCTTCATGCGGGCGTCGTAGATGAACCACATTTTGATGAACTGCCCCACGGTCGAAAAGATCACCAGACCAATCATGAAAATCGGGCGAGTGTCGAGCCAAACGTCGAGGCCCCAGCCGATTCCAAGAAAGACGGCAATGGTGAGTGCCATTTCCATGCCCTGGCCCAGGCCTTGATCGACATTGCCCGAACGATTGCCCTTGACCAAGGCACTCGTGAGGCGACGCGTGACGGCAGTCGGGCCAGCTTTGGCGGCGGCAGGCGAAGAAGTTGAGGAAGAGGCGTCAGACATAAGGGGTACTCAGGGTGTTTTCAGAACGAAAGGCTCGTGAAAAGCTGCACAAACTGCCTTTAATCTACTGCGATTGCGGTGGGCGGGGCAATTCTGTGGTCGATTCCACCTCGTGGCGCGACTGACGCCTCACCCGTCGAACTTCGGGATGCAACACCGTGTACAAACTGAGCGCGATTGCGGCTGTACCGATCGGGATGAGCGCCGTTTGTGCCTTCGTGAAAATGGGATACAACACAAATCCGCTCAGAATCGTGGTCCAGAGCCACAGAATCAACACACTGCGGCGCTGACCGTGACCGAGGTTCATCAAACGATGGTGCAAGTGGCCTTTGTCAGCAGTTGCCACTCCTTGGCGCTTGACGGCTCGACGAATGATGGCGAACAAAGTGTCAAGAATCGGCACTCCCAAAATGAACAGCGGAATGAACAGCGGTGCCAAGAAAAAGTAGGTCTGACCAGGGGTGTAGGTCTGGCTGTTGGGGTCGGCGCGACCTCCGACCACACTCGTCGAGACCGCCATTAAGAGCCCTAAAAACAGTGCTCCACTGTCGCCCATGAAGATCTTGGCGGGGTTGAAGTTGTGCGGCAAGAAGCCCAAGCAGACGCCTAAGGCGATGATCGCGATGAGCGGTCCCATATTGGGTTGGGCCAAAGCACCCAGGTCGTCGAGGCGGCGGCTGTACAAAAAGAACGAGGCCGCGGCGATGGCCACGATGCCGGCGGCCAGACCGTCGAGACCATCAATCAAGTTGACCGCTTGGCTCATACCCATCAGCCACAAAATGGTGATGAGCGGAATCCAGTCGTTGCTCAAAACAAAGACGTCCAAGAACGGGACTCGGAAATAGAACATCGTGGCGCCGAAGTACACGAGCACGAGTCCGGCAATCACGGTGCCCGTCACTTTGGCGGGGCTTGAGATCTCGCGAATGTCGTCAACAAGACCCGTTGAAAAGATCACAATCGCGGCAAGAAGAACACCGAGCGGTTCGGAGTTGTTATCGAAAACTGGTGAAAAACGCCCCATTTTCCAGGCGATTGCAAGAGCAACAATGAAACCCAAGAACATTGCAATGCCACCCACATCAGGTGTCGGCACTTTGTGCACGCGCCGTTCATCAGGCTCGACCACCCAATTCATACGCGTCGCCAACTTCACCACAAAGGGTGTCGAAACAAACGTCACGACTGCGGCGATCACGCCTATGAAGAGATAGCCAGCGGTATCGGGCACGGTTTGAGACTATTCCCGAATGCGATCAGGAAGAGACAACTGAGGTGTGAGGGCGATTTTCAGCGGGCTGGATAAGCCGGGAACGCTGCACACAAGGCGGCAACATCGGCCTTGACCGCTGCCACTTCGTCGGCATTGTTGCGACCGCGCAGGGCCCGAGCGATGAAAGTGGCGATCTGCGCCATTTCGGGCTCTTTCATACCTTGAGTGGTCACCGATGGGGTTCCGATACGCACACCCGAAGTCACGAACGGACTGCGCGGGTCGTCGGGGACAGTGTTCTTGTTCAGAGTGATTCCCGCGAGGTCGAGTACTGCTTGGGCCTCTTTGCCAGTGACTTCAGCGTCAAAAGGACGCAAGTCAACGACCATGAGGTGGCAGTCGGTTCCGCCCGAGACCAAACGGAATCCGTTCTGGGCCAGAGCTTCGGCAAGGGCTGAAGCGTTAGCAACCACTTGCGCGGCGTACTGCTTGAATTCCGGACTTGCCGCCTCACGGAAAGCAATGGCCTTACCGGCAATCACGTGTTCGAGCGGTCCGCCCTGCCAACCCGGGAACACTGCCTTGTCAATGGCAGCAGCGTGCTCGGCCTTGGCCAAGATGCAACCACCGCGTGGACCACGCAACGTTTTGTGCGTCGTGAACGTAACGACGTCGGCATAAGGAACAGGGTTGGGGTACGCGCCACCAGCAATGAGACCAGCGAGGTGTGCCGCGTCGTACATGAAGTACGCGCCAACCTCGTCGGCGATTTCTTTGAACGGTGCCGGATCAATACGGCGCGGGTAACTAGTGGTGCCAGCAACAATCATGCGCGGACGATGTTCAAGTGCAAGATCGCGCACTTGATCCATGTCAATGCGCTCGTCACCAGGCGTCGTTTGGTAGGACTTGAAGTTGTACAACTTGCCACTCGCGTTGACGGGTGAACCGTGCGTGAGGTGACCACCATGATCGAGGCTGAGACCAAGAACAGTGTCGCCTTGGTTCAAAAGCGCTTGATACACGCACATATTTGCGTTCGCACCCGAGTGCGGCTGCACGTTTGCATGATCGGCACCAAACAACGACTTCACGCGCTCGATTGCTAACGCTTCAATCGAGTCAACGACTTGGTTGCCACCGTAATAACGCTTGCCGGGATAACCCTCGCTGTACTTATTGGTGAGCACACTGCCCACCGCACGCATGACTGCAGGCGACGTGAAGTTTTCGCTGGCGATTAATTGCAGGCCACTGATCTGACGATCGAACTCATCGTTGATGAGGTTTTCGATGACTAGATCGGGATCAGAATCAGAAGGAAAAGGCATGGTGGTCTCGCTCGGGGTCAGAATTCGTTTTCAAGTTCAGTCAACATTGCCACTCGGCGGGCGTGACGACCGCCTTCAAAGGCAGTTGATATGAACGTTGTGACAATTTCCTCAGCCAACCCGATACCCACAACGCGGGCGCCGATCGACAAAACATTGGCATCGTTGTGTTGGCGAGCCATGCGGGCGGTGTACAAGTCGTTGCACAATGCGGCGCGGACTCCGCGGACTTTGTTGGCCGCAAGCTGTTCGCCTTGACCGCTGCCACCCATCACAATGCCGAAGTCGGCTTTGCCATCGCGCACGGTGCGACCGACCCCTGCACAGATCGGCGGGTAATCGCAACTTTCAGTTGAGTGTGTGCCTTGATCGTCGACCGTGTGTCCGGCCGCGGTCAAAAACGCCACGAGATGTTGTTTGAGATCAAACCCAGCGTGATCTGATCCGATAGCGATACGAAGTGGCCCAGTAGACATGGCTTTCATCTTAGGTATGACACAGCCCATTAGATAGGTTGAAACGATGAGTTTGGACCCCCGCACACCAGTGATTGTTGGCGTCGGCCAACAGTTGCAGCGCATCGACAACCCGCTTGAAGCCTTGGCCCCTGTCCCCTTCATTGCCAACGCAATTCGCGAGGCCACCAAAGATGCCGGCCTGTCATCAGTTCCAAATGCCGATTCAATTCGCGTCGTCAGTTTCTTGTCGTGGCGTTATCGCGACCCCGCGCGCTACATCGCCGAAGAACTCGGTATCACGACTCGCGAAACCGTTGCCTCGTCAATGGGTGGCAACAGCACTCAGTCGCTCATTAACGCAACCGCACTCGAAATTCAGTCAGGTGATTTTGATGTCGTGATTTTGTGTGGTGGTGAAACATCACGTACTCGCAAGCGCGCTCGTGCTGCCGAGATTGAATTGCCGTGGCCAGTAGTGCCCGAAGATGTGAAGCCAACTCGCATCATGGGCGAAGAACTTGTGATGAATCACGAATACGAATTGTCACGTCGCATCGTTGCACCGATTCAGATCTATCCAATCTTTGAAACAGCAATTCGTGCTGCGTCTGGTCGCTCGGTTGCTGAACACAATCAACACCTCGGCAAGTTGTGGTCAAACTTCAGCAAGGTTGCCGAAGCAAATCCGTATGCCTGGATTCGCAAGTCAATGACTCCCGAAGAAATCATCACGACTGGTCCGCGCAACCGCATGATCGGGTTGCCGTACACCAAGGTGATGAACTCAAACAATGATGTTGATCAATCGGCAGCAATCATTATGTGTTCAGTCGCTGCCGCAGAACGCATGGGTATCTCGAAAGACAAGTGGGTCTTCCCCATTGCTGGCACCGATTGTCACGAACACAAATATGTTTCTGAACGCGACACGTTTGCCGATACACCCGCCGTCAAGTTGGGCGGCAAGATGGCTCTTGATTTGGCCGAGACTTCAATCAACGACATCGACATTGTTGATTTGTATTCGTGCTTCCCGTCTGCTGTGCAATTAGGCGCAGCGTCACTTGGCTTGTCGACCGATCGTCAACTCACCCGCACTGGCGGGTTGTCATTTGCTGGTGGACCATGGAACAACTATGTGATGCATGCAGTGGCAACCGTTGTTGGTGAACTGCGCGCTCGTCCCGGCGAAAAAGGTTTGGTGTGGGGCAACGGTGGTTACGCAACCAAGCATGCGTTTGGTGTGTACTCAACGACGCCTCCAACGAACGGTTTCAAGCATGCGTATCCCCAAGATCAAATTGATTCACTGCCGCGACGCACCGTGGTTGACATTGGAACATCAGAAGGCCCCGCAACCATCGAGGGTTACACCGTCATGCACGATCGCGACGGTAATCCCGAACGCGCCATTGCGCCTTGCTTGCTGCCCAACGGCAATCGTGCGTGGGGCATCAGCGACGACGCCGACACTGTGAATGCAATGTGTGAAGGTGAATGGGTCGGTCGTGCAGTTCGACTCGACGCCACCGGCACACTGCTCATTAAGTAAAGACCCAACTAGTTCTCAAAGGCAGACATCATGGACAAGCCCAAAATCATTCTCGATTGCGATCCGGGTCACGATGATGCCTTGGCGATCGTTGTTGCGGCACGACACACTGACTTACTTGGAATTACAACTGTTTCAGGTAACGCACCTATCGAGTCGACGACATACAACGCGTTGGTCATGAAAGATCTGTTACGTCTTGATGTGCCCGTACACAAAGGCGCAATTTGTCCGCTCGTTGCTCCCCCGCAATATGCGACGTATGTGCATGGCGAAAGCGGACTTGATGGCGCCGATCTTCCCGCACCAACCAGCACGATCGATAGCGAGAATGCCGTTGAGTACATCATCGAAACTTGTCGTGCGACCGAAGGCGTGTGGCTTGTTCCGACTGGGCCATTGACCAACATCGCCATGGCTTTGCGACTTGCTCCCGATTTGGGCAAGCGCATTGCTGGCATTTCGTTAATGGGTGGCGGCACATTTGGTAATCGCACCACATCAGCCGAGTTCAACATTTGGGTCGACCCCGAAGCCGCCGACATTGTGTACAAATACGGCGGACCGCTCATCATGGCTGGCTTGCACGTGACTCATCAGTTCCGCGCCACCCAAGAACGCATCGACAAAGTGAAAGCCATGCCTGGGCAGTTGGCCAATGTGCTGGGTGACTTGATGCAGTTCTTCACCAATATGTATATGACTCGTCACTACGGAATGGATGGCGGAGCCGTACACGACCCGCTAGCCATTTTGATCTTGACCCACCCGCATCTGTTCACCCAGAAAAATGCCCATGTCGTTATTGAGTTGACGGGCACTCATACCCGAGGTATGACAGTTATTGACGAACGCGATCTGCGTGAGGTCAAGGACGGTAACTGCGACGTGTTGATGACGGTCAATGCCCAAGAGGCTTTCGATGTGATGACCGAGGCCATTGCCCACTTCAGCTACTGAGGGCAAATCCACCACTTTGCTCTAGAACTTGTTATTGTCTCCTGCCAAACAAAGGCGGAATCATGGCATCATCAGGGAAGTTACGTACACGTTGGGCAGCAATCGGAGCGGCTTGCGCCGTCACACTTGGCGGCAGCACCATTGGCATCGTGCAAGCATCAGTTTCGTC
>JBAXIP010000060.1:0-11661 GCA_037138315.1 Actinomycetes bacterium | reverse complement strand
CTGAACGTCATCACCTGCACAAGCCCGTCATGGAGCAACCGCAATACAACATGCTTGAACGCAAGCGCGTTGAAGTTGAATACCGACGTTTGTATGAAGACCTCGGTTTGGGAACAACCATCTGGAGTCCGCTTGCGTCTGGTGTCTTGACCGGCAAGTACCTCGATGGTGTCCCCGAAGACTCGCGTGCCGCATTGCAGGGCTATGGCTGGCTGGCCGAGCGCTTGACTGCTCCGAAGGCCCAAGAGACCGTGAAGAAGTTGATGCCGATTGCTGACGAACTCGGCTGCACGCTTGCGCAGATGGCTTTGGCCTGGTGCACTAAGAACCCCAATGTGTCGACAGTCATTACGGGTGCCAGTAAGGCTTCGCAGGTCACCGAAAACTTCAAGGCCCTTGATGTGATTCCGCTGTTGACCCCTGAGGTCATGGCCCGCATCAAGACGGTTCTGAAGTCATAAACCCGTTTCAGATTTCGTTTCAGGCTGTTGTCACGGTACCGTGCCCGTTGTGAGTGAAAGTACAGAATCGCCGATAACCGTCAAAGAAGATGTCAAAAAAGATCATGACATCGCAGCTGCTCAAAAACTTGGCGTCGACAAGATGGCGATCCAAATGCTCAACGATCGCTTGTTGGTCAAGATCCCCGATAAAGACGGCGAGCGTCGCAGCATGGGCGGAATCCTGATTCCGGCGACTGCACAAGTTTCGAAGCGCTTGGTGTGGGCTGAAGTCATTGCACTTGGCCAAAACGTCCGTAGTTGCGAGGTCGGTGACCGCGTGCTTTTCGGGCCAGAAGACCGCTACGAGGTCGAAGTGAGTGGTGTTGATTACATCATGTTGCGTGAACGCGACATCCATGCCGTTGCTGCAAGCCGAATTGATGGCCACACCGGCCTCTATCTCTGACAAAGTTGTAGATATGAACCTGATCGTTCCCACCTCTGAGCAACTTGCCGCCGTGAAGTACAACTCCGACGGCCTGGTGCCGGTCATCGCACAGGACATCGCCAATGGCGACGTGTTGATGATGGCGTGGATGAACGCCGAGAGTTTGTCGATGACTTTTGCTGAGGGTCGCATGGTGTACTGGAGTCGCAGTCGTTCAGAGTTGTGGCGCAAGGGTGACACCAGCGGCGATCGACAGTTTGTGCGTGAGGCCTATTACGACTGCGATGCTGACACGTTGTTGTTCAAGGTTGAACAAGAGGGTGCTGGTGCATGCCACACCGGAGCACGTACGTGTTTCTTTTCAAGTTTCGGAACTTCTGCATGACCCAGCCTTTAATGGTGCGACCGTCGCGCGAAGAATTTCACGCTCTTGCCGCCGAGTACACGGTCGTGCCAGTTTGGGTTGAAGTATTGGCCGACCTCGAAACTCCTGTGGCTGCCTTTGCGAAATTGGTTGGTGATGAACCAGGTTTCTTGCTCGAATCTGTAGAGCATGGTGAACGTTGGAGTCGATTTAGTTTTGTCGGACGCCATCCGCGCGCAACGCTTGAACTGATTGATGGTCAACTCAAGATCACCGGCGACATTCCGGCATCGGTGCCACGCGATCAGGGAATGCTCGCCGCGATTGAGGCGTTACTTCTTGAATATCGCAGTCCGGTGATCGCCGACCTTCCACCTTTGCAGGGTGGAGTCATGGGCTTTCTTGGTTATGACGTCGTACGTGAAGTCGAGTCGTTGCCAAACATCCCGCACGACGATCGGCATATGCCCGATGGCGTGATGAGTGTGATCGGTTCTTTGGCGGCATTCGATCATTGGCGCCAACGGGTCTATCTGATTGAAAGCGTTCCTGTTGTTGGTCAAAACTCGCAGACGTTTACAACTGAGGAATTGAATCGTTTATACGACGAGGCATCTGTACGTGCGCTGAAAGCTGTTGACGAACTGGCGCGACCATTGCCGTATACGCCAGTTGAACCTCCGCAACGCGATGATGTGCTTCCGGTAGCGACGTCGTCAATGCCCAATGGTGCATATCAGCGGGCCGTCGAAGTTGCGAAGGAATACATTCGCGCCGGTGACATCTTTCAGGTTGTGCTATCGCAACGGTACGAACTGCAACTAGAAGCCGATCCATTCGATATGTATCGCGTTCTTCGCCAAGTGAACCCGAGTCCGTACATGTACTTCTTGCGTCATCCTGGTGTCACCATTGTGGGTAGTTCACCGGAGCCCATGGTGCAATTGCTCGGTGGTCGAGTGATTAGTCGACCGATTGCTGGTACTCGTAAGCGCGGAACAAACGATGAACACGATCGACGTCTCGCCGCTGAACTTCGTGAAAATCCGAAAGAAGTCGCCGAACACGTGATGTTGGTCGACCTTGCCCGCAACGACGTAGGTCGAGTGTCATCTTTTGGCACTGTCGTCGTTGACGAGTTGATGACTCTCGAAAAATACAGCCACGTGATGCACCTCACTTCCCAAGTGAGCGGTGCGCTCGTACCTGGCAAAACCGCGATTGATGTTTTGCGCGCAACTCTTCCTGCTGGCACCGTGAGTGGTGCTCCAAAAGTTCGAGCGATGGAAATCATTGACGAACTCGAACCAGTGAAGCGTGGCCCGTATGCCGGAGTCGTTGGCTATGTCGACTTCAGCGGAAATCTTGATACTGCTATTGCCATTCGCACCATGTTTATTGGTGAGTCGGCGGCTTATTTGCAAGCAGGTGCCGGAATCGTGGCCGACAGCGAACCCGATGATGAAGATCTTGAATGCCGCAACAAGGCAGCTGGTTTGTTGGCAGCGATTCCTGCGGCCCGTCGAATGACTAAGCGTCGCCTTGAGGGCGGAACGAAAGCGTGAGCAACTCTGTGGATGAAAAACTGAACGACAACATTGTCGCGTGCGAGATCGAGAAATTGGTTTTTACTGTGACAGGTGCTGATGCCGGCAAGTATCTGCATTCGCAATTGAGCAATGACATTGCCTCGCTGCCCGTTGGCGGATCGCGTTATTCGTTTGTGCTCGAACCCATGGGCAAAGTCATTGCCTTGGTGCGAGTCACTCGCACCGAAGACGAGACATTTATTCTTGACACAGAAAACGTCGAAGGTTTAGGCGAACAATTGCTGGCTCGTCTCAATCGATTCAAGATCAGAGTCAAAGCTGATATCGCTGTTTCATCACAAAAGTATTTGTCGTTACGCAGTCGTGACGGCTCACCAATCGAGCAAGCGGGATTTACTGTTTCGCAATGGGGGAGTGGCGCAGTTATTGATGCGCCATTGATGTCAATTGAAGAGTCGGTAGTTTCACAATTTCTTCAGGTGTCTCTTGAAGAATTCGATGCTCTGCGTATTCGCTCGAGTTGGCCGGCCATGGGCAGCGAAATTATCGTGGGTGAAACTTTGCCAGCAGCAACGGGTGTCGTGACCATTGCGGTCAGCTTTACCAAAGGTTGTTATCCCGGCCAAGAACTTGTTGAACGCATGGACAGTCGTGGATCAACTGCACCGAAGAATTTGCGTTTGCTGACTGGGTCAATTGTTGACAACGCCAAGTCTGGTGATGCAGTCATTGTTAACGGAGAGACTGTTGGCGAATTTACGTCGGTTGCACATGACTGCGCTCTGGCGTATGTCGCACGTGCGGTTGAACTTGGTGTGGTCATCGATGCCATGACGACGTTATGACGTCGTTAAGATAATTGTTCATTCCTGAGTTGAATCACGAGTTCTTCAATATCGGTGCGCCCGCGCAGCACTTGTAACTCAGGAAAGTGCTCTACGGCGGCGAGTAGTTGCTGGTGTTGATCGTCGACTCGTCCGGCAACGGTGAGCCACTGCGCGGCCGTGTCGTGATGCCCAAGCATCGAAATGCTTCGTGCAGTTTCAATTGCGACGTGCGATGAGGGATGAACCTTAAAAAGCAGCGATCCGTAACGGGCTGCCTCTTCAAAGTTGCCAGTGCGACGCAAAACTGTGAGAAGCGTGAATGCGGCGAGTTCGGAAGTGTCAGACGTCGGCTCTGGCAAGGGTCGGGACATCTGCTCAACGAGCGGGCCAAGCTGCTCAACGCTTGCCGCATGTGGTGGCCACCAGAGCGCGCGACTCTGTGAAGTATTCAGCAAGTCATTCGCGATGATTGAAGTGGGCGAAGAATGCCCCGAGCGCATCATCGAATATGCATCCCACCAAGGTGACATCACTTGTGGGCTTTGCAACATTCCGGGACGACCGGTCTTCCACGCGGTGTCTTCGGCTTCGGCGGCTAATTGGCGCTGGCGTTCAAGTAAAGCGGAACGGCGATCGGGAGTATTCGATGTGTTGGCCGACATCGTTTGTAATTGCAAAACCAACAAGATGGCGGCGAACGCTGCGAGCGGGCGCAAGTTGTGAACGAAAACCATTGCCACGAATCCAATGGCGGTCAGAGGGGGACTGAGTTTGACCATCACTGAGCGGCCGCGTCCTGGTGCAAACAAATCGATGATTTCCGCAGCGATATTTCCTCCATCAAGTGGCAAAACGGGAATGAGGTTAAAAATTCCAATCACCGGACCAGCCCACCAAATAGCAAAGGACCAATAATCGGCGGCGAATTGGTGATGATTGAGTGGGTTGACACCGAGTGCAATCAATACCCCGCAGCCGAGTGCGATCTGTGTGAACGGTCCCGCTAGTGAAATTCCCGCCCTTTCCCACCGTTTGAGGGGACGGGTTGGGGCAAAAGATGCATATCCGGCCAAGAAATCGAGCGAAATACGCGCGGTGGCGCCGGTGCGCCGCGCCGCAACAGCGTGTCCGAGTTCGTGGAACAGGGTGAAGAAGGCGACTGACCCCGCCAACCACGGACCCATCGGCACTCCATTAACTACGACAATCAACAACATGAACAGGGCGAAGCCTGGCCGTATCTGCACAGGAAATCCGAAAATGCGCATGCACTGTGATGTTATGTCTCGGGACCTCAGGTCGTAGACTTTCTCACCGTGCCTTACGTCTATTCATTCGATCAGAAACACCGCCGCCAACCGATGCAGATGAAAGATCTGCTCGGAGGCAAGGGCGCCAACCTCGCTGAAATGACCAGTGTCTTGAAGTTGCCGGTTCCTCCGGGCTTCACCATTAGCACTGATGCTTGCCGTGACTACATGGTGGGCGGTTGGCCCAAGAGCATTGACGCCGAAATCAAGTCGCACATCGCCAAACTTGAAAAGGCCATGAAGCGTCAACTTGGCGATCCCAACGACCCGTTGCTCGTCAGCGTTCGCTCGGGTGCCAAGTTCTCGATGCCAGGCATGATGGATACGGTCCTCAACCTCGGACTCAATGACAAGAGCGTGAAGGGTCTCGCCAAGGTCACGGGCGATGAGCGTTTTGCTTATGACTCGTACCGTCGTTTCATTGCGATGTACGGACGCATTGTTCTTGGTGTTGAAGGTCATCACTTTGAGCATCCGCTCGAGGCGGCCAAAGAAAAGGCCAAAGTAAAAAATGACGCTGATTTAACTTCGACTGTTCTCAAAGAACTTTGCGCGCAATACCTCGAAGTTGTCAAAAAAGAAACTGGCAAAGTTTTCCCGCAAAAGCCCGAAGCGCAGTTGCGTGGAGCAGTTGAAGCAGTCTTCAAGAGCTGGAATGGCGCACGGGCAATCGCATATCGCGTCCGTGAAAAGATCGATCACAACTTAGGTACCGCCGTCAACGTACAGACGATGGTGTTCGGTAACCGCGACGACAACTCTGGCACCGGCGTTGGTTTCACCCGTAACGCCGCAACTGGCGAAAACGTTCCGTACGGTGACTTCTTGGTCAACGCGCAGGGCGAAGACGTTGTTGCTGGAATTCGCAATACCGAAGACCTTGATGCATTGAAGGCCAAGTTCCCGAAGATTCATAGTGAATTGATGGCGATCTTCGTCCGCCTTGAGGCTCATTACAAAGACATGTGCGACACCGAGTTCACCATTGACCAAGGCAAGTTGTGGATGTTGCAGACCCGCGTCGGTAAGCGCACCGGTGCAGCTGCCTTGCGTATGGCCGTCGACATGACCAAGGGAACTGTCGGTTCCAAAGGCAAGAAGAATTCTTGGAAGATCAGCAAAACAGAAGCCATTACTCGCGTTGCTGCCGAGCACCTCGATCAGGTTCTTCACCCACAGTTCCAGGCGGGCGCTAAGAAAGTGATTGCCAAAGGTCTCGCCGCTTCTCCAGGCGCAGCTGTCGGCAAGGTGTACTTCACAGCCGATGAAGCAGCTGATGCATCTGACCGTGGCGAAAAAGTGATTTTGGTGCGTAGCGAAACGAGCCCGGAAGACGTTCACGGCATGATGGTGTCTGAAGGCATCTTGACTGCTCGTGGTGGTCTAGTAAGTCACGCCGCTGTTGTTGCCCGTGGCTGGGGAACGCCAGCAGTTGTTGGTGCTGAGGCCATCAAGATTGACGGCAAACAATTCACGGTTGGTGACATCGTCGTGAAAGAAGGCGACGTCATTTCGCTCGACGGAACAACTGGCGAAGTTGTTCTTGGCTCGCTTGCTTTGCAAGAAGCCAAGCCGCCCAAAGAATTTGAAATCATTTTGCAGTGGTGTGATCAGGTCCGCAAGGGCAAGATGGCAGTGCGTGCAAACGCCGACACCGGTGAAGATGCAACAAACGCTCGCAAACTTGGCGCTGAAGGTATTGGCCTCTGCCGTACCGAGCACATGTTCTTGGCCGAAGATCGTCTGCCCGTTGTGCGCCGCATGATCTTGGCGCAAAGCGCAGCAGAAGAGGCCAGCGCGCTTGAAGAACTTCGCAAAGTACAAAAGAAAGACTTCATTGACATCTTGAAGGCCATGGACGGACTTCCTGTCACCGTGCGTTTGCTTGATCCGCCGTTGCACGAATTTTTGCCCAACGTGCACGAACTCGAAATTGAAAAAGCCACAACGCCTGCTGCAGAGTGGACAACAGAAAAAGCACAGTTACTGAAGGCTGCTCACGAGTGGGCTGAACACAACCCCATGCTCGGAACGCGCGGTGTGCGTCTTGGTGTTGTGAAGCCAGGTTTGTACGCGATGCAGGTACAGGCACTGATGGAAGCGGCAGCAGACCGTGTCGCCAAGGGTGGCAAGCCCATCGTTGAAGTCATGATTCCGCTCACGGTGACCCGTGAAGAAATGGCTTTGGCTCGCTCGTGGGTTGTGAAGGGAATTGCTGACGCAACTAAGGGTTCGGCAAAGAAGCCCAAGGTCTCCATCGGAACGATGATTGAAACTCCGCGTGCCGCCTTGCGTGCCGACGAATTGGCCGAAGAAGCCGACTTCTTCAGCTTTGGTACCAACGACCTCACTCAGATGACGTTCGGTTTCAGCCGTGACGACATTGAAAGCCGCATGATGCCGGCCTATCTCGAAGGCGGTTTGCTCAAGCGCAACCCGTTCGAAACCATCGACCAAGATGGTGTGGGTGAATTGGTAAAAATTGCCGCCAAGCGTGGTCGTGCTGCCAAGCCTGGTATCAAGCTCGGTGTATGTGGCGAACACGGTGGCGACCCCGAATCAATCGACTTGTTCTACCGAGTCGGTCTCGATTATGTGAGCTGCTCACCGTTTCGCGTTCCGATTGCCCGCCTGGCTGCTGCACAAGCTGTGCTCGCTTCAGGTGGTAAAAAGAAGTCAGATACCAAATAGGTCCATGGCGGGCCGCACAACATAGGAGGTTCAACATGCAAATTCAGACCCGACTCGGTCCCGCATATGGCGTAGCTCGAATCAACTTGTCCGGCAACGAAGCCGTGCGGGTTGAAAGCGGAGCCATGATGACGATGTCTACTGGTGTTACTTTGGCGGCCAAAGCCGAAGGTGGAATCATGAAAAGCCTCAAGCGCGCCGCGCTAGGTGGCGAGAGCTTTTTCGTGAGCACATATACGGCTCCAGCAGAAGGCGGCTTCGTCGATGTAGCGGCACGTCTGCCTGGCGACATCGTCAGTTTTGATATTTCGCCAGCAACACCATTGTTTATTCAAAAGGGTTCGTGGCTTGCCAACGACACCAACGTCACCATTGATACACAATGGGGCGGCTTCAAAAACTTCTTTGGTTCTGAAGGTGGCTTCATCGTTCGTGCCGAAGGACAAGGTCCTGTGGTCTTCGCGTGTTATGGAGCGCTTGAAGAATGGAATCTTGAAGCTGGTCAGACCCTGACCGTCGATACCGGACATATGGTCGCGTATCAGGGCACGGTGACGATGAATATTCGTCAAGCGAGTGGCGGACTCATGCAAACGATGAAGAGCGGTGAAGGTTTGGTATTCGATTTCAGCGGTCCGGGCAAAGTGTGGACTCAGACTCGTAACCCGAACGAACTCATCGGTTGGATTCAAAGCATGATGCCAACTGGCACGGCCGCAACTGGCGGCTCGCTGGGTGGATTGTTTAATAGGGCTTAATGATTTCAAGGTTTTTGATAGCGACACCCTCGAAAGCAAATTTTGTAGACCTAAACGTCCCGGGCTGGGCGTGGATCGTCCTGTTGATTTTGATCGGTGTACTTTTAGCTGTCGATATCCTGGTCATTCATCGCACGGCCCATGTCGCGACGCCCAAGCAGGCGCTGATTGAAAGTGCCGCATGGGTTTCGATAGGTCTCGCTTTCACGGCAGTTATCGCGATTGCCTTTGGTGGAGCCGCAGCTGGCGAGTATGTCAGCGGCTATTTAATTGAACAAAGTTTGAGTGTGGACAACGTCTTTGTCTGGGCGTTGATTTTGAGCTTTTACAAAGTTCCACTTGAGTTTCAACACCGGGTCTTGTTCTGGGGAATTTTTGGTGCGCTTGCCCTTCGGGCAACCTTTATTTTCGCTGGCTTAGCACTGATTGAAAAGTTCACCTGGGTGCTGTATGTCTTTGGAGCATTCTTGTTGTACACCGGATTCAAATTGATGTTTGAAGGCGACGAAGAAATGGATCCGTCAGCGAGTCGATTGTTGAAGTTCATTCGCAAAGTTGTTCCCAGTTCGCCCGAACTAGATGGCCAAAAATTCTTTACCAAAGTGAACGCTCGTCGGGTGGCGACACCTCTGTTTGCAGTTCTGCTCCTTGTTGAACTGACTGATGTCTTGTTTGCGGTTGATTCGGTGCCGGCGGTGCTCGCCGTGAGCCGCGAACAGTTCATCGTTTTCTCATCAAATGCATTTGCCATCTTGGGTTTGCGAGCGCTGTATTTCTTGTTTGCCGACGCCCACACGCGCTTTGCCTACCTCAAGCATGGACTCGCTGTCATTTTGTCTTTTGTCGGTTTAAAGATGCTGATTCATGAATGGGTCAATATTCCCACGACAGTTTCGCTGGGGATCATGGTTCTTACTTTGGCGGCAGCAGTCGGTTTTTCCATGAGGGCCGATCGGGATAAACCGTCCACCTCACCCGTGGATTAGCCTCACCTGCATGGCATTTGTTGAAGACGACATCGAGAGGGTGCGGGCGTCCACATCCATCGTCGAAGTGATTCAGCAATACGTAGCCTTGCGCAAGGCAGGTCGTAACTGGGTTGGCCTATGCCCATTTCATACCGAAAAGAGCGGTTCATTTAACGTTCGCGAAGAAACCGGTCGCTATAAGTGCTTTGGTTGCCAAGCCGCTGGTGACATTTTCACTTTCGTTCAAGAAATCGAACATATTGATTTTGTGTCGTCAGTTGAAAAGTTGGCAGCCCGCGCCAACATCACTCTCACGTATACGACAGGTGGCGAAAGCCAAGACCGTCAACGACGAAAGAAACTTATTAGTGCGATGGCCGAGGCGGTTGATTGGTATCACCAACGCCTGTTGCATTCGCCCGATGCGCGGGCTGCTCGTGATTATTTGCGAGACCGTGGTTTAGCTGGTGACGTAGCTCGACAATTTCAATTGGGTTATGCACCCGATGAATGGGATGCGCTGAGTCAGCATCTGGTCAAGAAGGGTTTTGCCGCCGATGTGTTGAGCGATGTGGGATTGGCCTTCACCAATAAAGCCAATCGTTTACAAGATTCATTTCGGGCGCGCATTATGTTTCCGATCTTCAGCGACAACGGTGACCCTGTTGCTTTCGGAGGTCGCGTATTGCCAGGTAGCACTGATCCGGCGAAATACAAGAACTCGTCAGAAACCAAGATCTATTTCAAGTCCAAGACTTTGTATGGCCTGAACTGGGCCAAGAACGATGTCGTCAAAGCAGATCAAGTCATTGTGTGTGAGGGTTATACCGACGTCATCGGATTTCATCGATCGGGTGTCACGCGTGCTGTCGCAACGTGCGGAACCTCTCTCACCGAAGAACACGTACGCATTTTGAAGCGCTTTGCCAGCAAAGTTGTGCTGGCCTTTGACGCCGACGCCGCAGGTCAGGGTGCCGCTGAAAAGTTTTACGAGTGGGAGAAGAAGTATCAGGTTCAAGTTTCGGTGGCCAAGTTTCCTGATGGTAAAGACCCGGGTGATCTCGCGATTTCCGATCCCGCTGCGCTAGCTGCTGCCATTGATGATGCGGTTCCTTTCTTGGGTTTCCGAGTGAACCGTGTGGTTTCAGGAAAGCCTTTACGAAGTCCAGAAGATCGTGCTCGTTTGGCAGCGCAGGCAATGGAAGTGATTAATGAACATCCCGATGTCAATGTTCGCAAACTGTATGCGGGCGAAGTTGCCGCCAGAGTGGGTTTGCCAGTCGCCGACTTGAGTCGCTTGGCCGAACGCCGAACTTTTCAGCCAGTAGTCGCGGCGCCCGTTGCTCGTGGCGTTGGTGTTTCTGAAAATGCCGAATTCATCGCCATTAGTTTGCTGCTCCAAAATTGGGATGACATTGCACCTTGGCTGATTGAAGCGCTTTTTGCTTCAGAAATACCGCGACGCGCATTTTTGACCTTGGCGACTGCTTCAGAAATAGAAATGGGAAGTTTGCTGCATAATTCCTTAGGGATAGCCGATCCCGAAGTTCGCGAGATGCTTGAACGTGCGGCTGTGGCCGATATTGACGTTGAACCAAGTTCGGTTGCCCTCAATTTGATTGGAGTCACGGTTCGCCGAATTCTGACTCAACGCACCCGAATCGCCAATCCTGATGAAATTCGTGAGGATCGTGATGCGCGAGTTCAACTTGAGAATCTTGACAATGAGCGTACGGCTTTAGGGGCTGCTGAGTCATTGCTAATGTGGCTTGCAGTACGAACAGTTCAGCCGGGGGGTCAAGGTGACAATAGCGAAGAATGATGCCAGCAATGATTTTGCTGGAACATCACTCGTTCCTGTTGTCGGTATCGATGAAGCAGAGTGGTCGGCGTTGATTGCCTTCGGTCGACGGCAAGGTGAACTGTCCACTGAAGACATTGTTGATGCGTTACGCGATATTGAATTGTCTCCCGAAGTCATTGATTCAGTTCGCACATCAATTGAAAAGATTGGTATCAGAGTTGATCAATCATTTGAACTTGATGATTCGGGCGAGTTACGTCGCCCCTCGCTGAGCGCAATTAAAAGTACTTCGCAGAAACAGAAATCATCACGAAGCGATCGAGTCAGTGATGATGCTGGTCAAGATGCCATTCGTTTGTATCTGCAAGAAATTAGTCGTATTGCATTATTGACTGCTGATGAAGAAAAAGTGCTGGGCCGGAAAATTGTTCTCGGTAGTGAAGCACACGTCGAACTAGAAAGTCTTGGCGATGCGGTCTCTACGCTCGACCGCCGACG
>JBAXIP010000059.1:0-11734 GCA_037138315.1 Actinomycetes bacterium | reverse complement strand
AGTGGTCAAGACGCATTGCTCAAGTTGGCAGATGCCGAGAAGCCGGCCGCAATGACTATCTCGACATCAGCAGCACTTGGCACTGTACTGACAACCGTCCAAGGTGGATTAATTCCAGGAATCACCACTGACGATATTGGTGTTGGTCCGATGCCCGCCCCTGGCGATGCCGATGCACCAGGCGCCATTGTTGGTGGAGCGTCATTGTGGATCGTCAATCACGATGACCCCGCAAAGGCTGCAGCAGTTTGGGATTTCATCTCGTTCTTGATCACTGCCGAAAGTCAATCAACATGGGCCGCCGCAACTGGTTATGTGCCAGTTCGTTCAAGTGCACTTGAAGTTGGCGCAATCGCCGAAAAGTACACGAGCGATCCGCGTTTCAAGGTTGCCTACGATCAGCTGTTGCAAGTTGCTGATACACCGGCAAGTCTTGGTGCAATTCTTGGACCGCAACGTGAGATTCGTACGTTGAGTGCTCGCGCCATTGCAACAGTGTTGCAAGGTGGAGACGTTGCAGCAGCACTTACTGATGCCTCTACTCAAGCCAATGCATTGTTGTCGGCCTACATCGCCGCCAACCAGTAATACCAAGCAATTCCTCTGTGATTCTGGTGTCGTTTTATTCGGTAATAGCGAATAATTCGACACCAGAATCACAGTAAAACTCTCATACCCCACTTGTTCCTTCAGAGTTCATAAGGTCATTCGGCGCTCTACGCGCTCTAGTCAGCCGAACCCCCTCGGCACAATGAAGGAGAATAAAATGTCCACAGTATTTTTGATCGGCCGCATCGTATTTGCGCTCATGTTCGTGATGTCAGGTGTCAATCACATCACCAAGGCCAATGACATGACTGGTTACGCCCAGTTCAAGGGTGTCCCGTCACCCAAGTTGGCAGTTATTGGTTCAGGAGTCGTGATGGGCCTTGGCGGCTTGTCGCTCATTCTTGGCGTGTACGCCGACCTCGGAGCCATCGTGCTCGCAGCAATCTTGTTGCTCATGGCAGTCAAGATGCACAACTTCTGGACGCTCGAAGATGCTCAGGCTAAGCAGGCTGACATGATCGGTTTCTTGAAGAACATTTCAATGGCCGGTGGCGCATTGTTCATGTTCGCGTTGATGGCAACCGAAGGTGCAAAGTATGGCCCGGCAATTACCGAGAGCCTGTTCAGTATCAAGTACTAAATTTCGGTGACTGTTCCGTTCACGCGCAAGGTGCGCGTGAACGGAATGGTTTCGAGCAGTCGACGATCGTGCGTCACCAACAATACGGTTCCTGGAAATGAAGTAATCGCCGTCTCGAGTTGCTCGATGGCTGGAAGATCTAAATGGTTAGTCGGTTCGTCAAGCACCAGCAGGTTCACACCGCGTGCTTGTAACAATGCCAACCCGGCTCGGGTGCGTTCGCCCGGCGACAATGAATCTGATGTGCGATTCACGTGTTCGGCACCAAGACCAAACTTGGCCATCAATGTGCGAGCCTCGGCAATCACTAATCCAGAAGCATCAATAAAGGCTTCAAGCAAAGATCGTTCACCAGAAAACTGCGCACGCGCTTGATCGATCTCACCAATCACAACACTTGGTCCGATCCATGCCGCACCAGACGCAAGTTCAACGCGACCAAGCAATGCGCGCAACAGCGTGCTCTTGCCCGCACCGTTAGCACCCACGATTCCGATGCGTTCGCCCCAACCAATTTCGAGCGTCACTGGACCAAGCGTGAAATCACCTTGTTGAACAACAGCGCTGTCGAGTCGTGCCACAACTGCTCCCGCACGATCGGCGGTGGCAATCGTGAATTGCAATAACCACGGTTCACGCGGTTTCTCAACCACATCTAGTCGTTCGATAGCCCGCTCAGTTCGGCGAGCTCGCGAGGCAAGTTGTTCGGTGTTATTGGCGCGAAACTTTGCACCCATCTTGTCGCCATCACTCGACGACTTCACTGCAACTTGACCCCAGTTACGTTCACGTTGCGCACGCGCACCAAGACCACTTCGCTGAGCGTCGTATTCGGCATACGCCTCTTCAGCATGTTGGCGGGCAATTTCACGTTCATGCAGATACGACGTCCAGCCACCAGCAAACACTTTGATGGCGTGGGTGTAGTCATCAACTTCAGCGACGTGCGTCACGACCCGATCAAGAAATGCGCGGTCGTGACTCACAACAACAAGTGCACCTTTGAAGTCGAGTGCAAATTTCTCGAGCTGTTCCAGACCCACAAAATCAAGGTCGTTCGTCGGCTCATCCAGCATCAAAATGTCAAACCGTGACAACAACAATGCAGCAAGTCCAACACGGGCTGCTTGACCACCAGACAACGTGGTCATCAAAGAACCGAGCGTCGCATCAGCAAGTCCAACTTCGGCCATCACTGTCTGCACTCGACTCTCAAAATCGGCAGCACCAAGGTCGAGCCATCGTTCAAGCGCCTCGCTGTAACGATCATCCGATCCTGGTTCGCTCTTCGACAAGGCTTCGGTCGCAGCATCAAGTTCGGTTTGCGCGCCAGCAACCCCAGTGCGACGGGCAAGGTAGGTCTCGACAGACTCGCCAGTCACTCGTTCGGTCTCTTGACGTAACTCGCCGATGGTTGCGGTCGCTGGGGCATAGATAATTGCGCCTTCATCGGGCTGCAGGCGCCCCGACAGAACACCCAACAACGTTGATTTACCGACTCCGTTAGGGCCAAGAACTCCGACGCGCATTCCGGGAGCAACTGTCAGATCAACCTTGCGCAGAATGTCGCGCGGACCATACGAAAATGACACCCCACGGACTTGAAGCGAAGCACTCACACGATTCAGGCTAGAGGAATATTTTGTGTCAGACTCACTGTCATGACTCCTGCCGAAGAACGAGCCATCGCCACCAAATACATGGGTGGTTTCGCGTGGCCAACCGTCTTGTTATTCATCTTCAACTGCACCGTGTTCATCGGAACAATTGTGCTGTGCGTCAATGGATCGCTGCCGATGTTCGTCGGAATGATCATCAACTCGATCATCACGTACTTCTTCTACACGATTCACCACGAAGCCAACCATGGAAATATCAGCGGTCAGAACAAGTCGTTACGTTGGATTGACCAAGCCATGGGCACCGTCGCCTCGCTGCCATTGCAATTGAACTTTCAGGCGTATGCCCCATCGCATTTGCTGCATCACGCCCACACCAACATTCCGGGCAAAGACCCCGATCACTTCATGGCCGGACCGGGCAAAGCAGTTTTTCCCCGCTGGTTGATTACCACCATCATTAAAACCATTGCCTGTGTCCCGTTCTTGGCCGATGTTTTGTTTAAAGTTCTGCCGTCCAAGGTCAGCGTCGGCATTAAGTACTTCAAATCAGATCGCCCAGGTTTGTACCGACATCTGCAAATCAGTTTGTTGTTATTGGTCGTTTCATTCTTTTTTGGACAAGGGGTGAACTTCTTGTTGTTGTGGTGGTTGCCCACGCAATTCGCACAGTTGATTTTGCAAGTGTGGTTCGTGTGGCTCCCCCATGTTCCGTTTAAGGAAACGACTCGTTATCGCAATACTCAAATCCGCGGTTGGATTGGCAGCCACATCATGTTGCTCGGCCAAGACCATCACTTGATTCATCACATGTATCCGCGAGTTCCGTTCTTCAGGTATCGCCGCTTGTTCCGTGAGATCCGGCCAGCTCTCGAAGCCAACAATTCGAGTATTCGCATCCCCGCTTACTGACCTACGGCGATCTGGTCGGGAATTACCGAGGTTTTCTGCCACTTCGGCAGACCAGATCGGGGGTCCTAGACTCCTACACATGGAACAAGCAATCGCACAGTTACGTCGCCTCAACATTGCCGCAGGTGTTTTGCACCTCGTGTCGTTTGTCGCGATTTTGTTACTTTCAAATAACTTCTCGCTACCGGTACAGGCGACATACCTCACCGACGCACCCGGCCGCGGCATGTTCACCGAATCCATCAATTTGTTCAACATCAACACTGGCTACATGGTTGCGGCCTTTATGGCGCTGTCGGCCTTCTTCCATTTCTTCGTCGCATCTCCAAGAGTGTTTCAGCAGTACGCCGATGGGCTCAAGGTGCACATCAACAAATACCGTTGGATCGAGTATTCGTTGTCGTCGTCCATCATGCTCATCGTGATTATGCAGCTCAACGGCACGGCCGATTACATCGCTCTACTTTCGATTTTCGCCGTCAACGTCTGCATGATTTTGTTCGGCTGGCTGCAAGAGCGCTACACAACCCCGGGCGACGGCGACATGCTTCCATTCTGGTTTGGTTGCTTCGCTGGCATCATTCCCTGGATCGCTACGGCTATCAATGTATGGACACCTAAGGGCCCTGCAGAGTCAACGACGCCTGGCTTCGTATACGGAATCATCTTTTCCATCTTCATTTTGTTCAACTGCTTTGCCATCGTGCAGTGGAAGCAGTACAAAGCTCGTGGCAAGTGGGCAAATTACCTGCACGGCGAACGCACGTACATCGTCTTGAGTTTTGTTGCTAAGTCACTTTTGGCTTGGCAAGTTTTTGCGGGCGCCCTCGCTGGCTAATCAGCAATACCCTTCACCTATCGCTGCCACGGCATCTGTTCGTATCGTCTGACCACAAGCCAGCCCGGTACTCCATGTGAAGGTCCCACGTGGGACCACTTTCCCATTTAATGTGACTCGTGGTGTTCCGTGTTTCATCACCATTACGCAAGTACTCATTTCCCTTTGGATCAACTAAGCGCTGCAATGAAGTCGGCCGCATTTACCCCGGCCTGACGAAGAATTCCGCTCAGCGTTCCTCGTTTCAACTCTCGATGCACAGGAACGACACAACCCACCACACCGTTGCGAAGCATCACGTGACTTCCGCGTTGTCGCACCACGCGAAATCCAAGACGTTCCAAAGCATGAATGACTTCGACGCCCGAGCAGACGGGAAGTTCAGGCAACGTCGGCGATGCGAATAGTCGTTATGACTGGCATCTGACGATCGGGCAAAGGGAACTCTTCGAGATAGAGCTCGGTTGCCTCGGTCAGATTCGCGAGAGCTTCCGCTTCGGTTTCACCTTCTGAAACAGTGCCTGTTTCAGGGTTCAACGCAGTAAAGCCGCCTTCAGAGGCAGCCCAAAGCACGGCGGTCAGTTCAACCTGATTGCGTGCTTCTGCGGACATGTCTTTAGTCAAGCGGAAGGGTGTGGCAAAAGCAAGAGATTGTTGTTGGATGTCGAGACAAAAGAGAGCCGCTAAAACTGTCGATCTGGTCTGGTTGAGTTGCAGATTTCCTCAACAATTCTCGACCAGATCGCTACTTAACTCGAGGTGAGCCGGCGAAATGTTTCAACTTCTATTTCGTCGTAGGCCGAGCCATCAGCGTGTAATAGGTCGTGGAACCATGGCTCATTGACATCAACTTGTTCAGTCCATGAGCGCCACGGGAACCTTGTCTGTGTTCTCCCATCAACCAATCCCCAGTTGATAGCGCCAACCCCGGCTTCTTTAAAGACTGATAACAGATCAACCGTTGAACCGACAGAGCGAGCCAACCATTCTGTGCACAACAATGGACGGCCATGAGATGCCAAAGACTTAATCACTGCAGCCAATTTTTCACGGGGCTCGTAGCAGTGAAACGAAATGATGTCACTTCGGTTGGTGATGAGTTGATTCAAAGAGTTTTTTACGATCTCACCATTTTTTTCGTATTCCCAGACCCCAACTGTCAGAGGTTGACTAACACCAACTTCGCGCGCCCAATCAAACACGGTCCCTACAAGTTCGGTAGCTGTGGCGATTTTTTCGTTGCGTGATCCAAGTTTCAAAGTCACTACATCAACTTGATCAGGCTCATTGAAAAGATCCCAAGCAATCACTCGGTCATCGCTCTTAAAAAAAGAAAGAACCTCCACAACATATTGCTGCAATTCAGACCATCGCGAGCGATCATAGAAAATGTCCGAACCTGGACTTTGAACCCACATTGAGTTATGAAGGAAGGGTTTTGGTTCAGATTGCTTTCCTAACTGTGGCTTTGGATTCCACACGCCATCAAAGAGAACTGGAATGACTCCAATGTCTTTTGATGCGGCCACTGAAAAGACTTTCTCGATTCGCCCCAAAAAATCTCTTGGTTCTTCAGCAAATAACAAATCATGGAGATAAATCCGAACGGTATTCATTCCGATGTCGGCAGCCCATGTGAGTTCTCGTTCAATTGTGCTGATATCAAAAGTTTCGGCCTGCCACATTTCAAGCTGGTTGCCCGCAGTGGATGGGGAGAAATTACAGCCGACTCTCCAGCCGACTTGCTCGCTCCATTGGCGTGTTGCATCTATTGACCAGCGATTCTCATTCACTTGTCTATGTAATCACCCTCACACGAACGACGACGAAGTGGCATCACCATGGCCCCGTTTTTAAAATTTGAAGCCACAGGAGTTTTCTAATCTGTGGTTTTTTGGTTTGGCAAATAGTGAGCAACTCGGACACCGATAATCGCAGGTATTGCAGTACGGTGAACCCATGGCCAGATATGTCACAACGATTCCTAGTTCAATGACTCAACAAGAGGCGTTTGCGTATATGGCAGACCTTCATAACTTTGCCAAGTGGGACAAGGGAGTTGTCAAGGTTGTGCAAGTTGAAGGCTTTGGCGCAGGCCTTGGAACCATTTTCGATGTGACAGTTAAGGGTTTAGGAAAATCGACTTCAACATTGCGTTACACCACAACCGAATACGACGAGTTCTCAAACATCTTGGTGCGGGGCGTCAACACCCTCTTCACCTCGGTTGATCGCGTGACAATTAACAAAACAGACACAGGATGCGAAGTCATTTATGATGCAACGCTGACTGCGAATTGGATTATCGCCGCAATGAATCTGGTGCTTGGAAAAGTGTTTAACAAAATTGGTGACACCGCAACACGCGGCCTTCGCGAGGCGCTCGCCTAACTGTGGGTAACTGATTCCATTTGACTTCGCGAATTGACAACAAGTCCGGATCAACAAACAACCGTAATCAAGTGCTGTGACCAAACGGGGCACGCCGTTATTGGTTTTGGAAACCTATTCGTTGCTTTGACGGCGAATTTCGTCGCGCAGTGACTCTAAGTAAGGCAACGCCATTTGGTCTTTGGGGCGGTTTGCAGCACGCTTTGAATCGATGATGTCATCGAGAGATGCCACAAGAACTGTCACTCCATCTTGAACTTCCTCGGCAGTCGCATTTCTCCTCCAACCTTCGAAATCTCCAGCACTTCCGGCGGGTGTGAAGGTGAGGTCCATCTCTCCAAAGTCGGTCACCAGATTGAGCATGTGGGGCATATTCACAAGGAACGCTCCGTCAATCTTCGTTGGAACAGGGTCACCCGAGATTCGGATCATGGCATTCATACGCGTGAGGGCTTGGCCAAGGCGATTGAGGTTTGAGCGATCGCGAGATGGAATGACGTCGATGTCCTTTGTTGGGAGACTCGACCCTCTAACGATTGCCGCAAATCCACCCAGCACCACGAAGTCGACTTCTTCCTCGAGAAGAATCGAACAAATTCGAACGGGATCGAACATGGCTTACGCGCTCTTGTGCTGGCGCGAAGCTAGGGCATTTTCCCGAATGGACAACATCACGTTGGCTGCGTGGACCATGTCTCGTACGCGTTCCTTAGTCGACATTCCCAATTGATGTCGTATTTGACCGATGTCGACACCACGCTCGTCTTCGTTTGGGTTCTGCCAGGTATCCACAATTTGAGTGTACGCCACTAATGTCACACGCGCTTCAGGTCGGTGACTACGCCACCACTAACGCGCACGATGTCTGCTGGTGCCGCACCGAAGTTGTCGTTCCACGTTCCTGCTGCCGCCCACACCTCGTCGTACTGCAACAAGTCCGGATCAACAAACACACGCAGTTGAGTGCTGTGACCAAAGGGAGGCACGCCGTCGTTGGTTTAAGCAACCCTTTGAAGCAATACGCCCCTAGCCAACCTTGCGACGCTCCATTTTTGGAATGCCGGGTGTCGTGTCGTTGATCGCCCAACTAATGATTACCTCGGGAGAAATTCGGAACTTCGGTGATCCATCGGATTCATCAACAATTGCTGTGCCCGTGATTTTGATACCTCGTGGCGACCATGGATTGACCGACGCAAGATCATCAACGACAACCGAGACTCGTGGGTTCGATTGAATATTTTTGTATCGAACGGTGTGCGTGATATCGAATCCCGCGGTGACAATGTCGGAACCATCAACTTCAAAAACGACGGGTGCAACATCTGGACGACCAGATGCCGAAGCAGACGCAAACCGCATCAACGGTTGAGATGTGAGATATTCCAATTCGGCAACTGTAAATGCGCTCATGAATTTGCTCCCGGCTTTCCTGGAGCTGAAAGTGGAAACACATCGATGTCCCACCAGATTGCCATTGGTAACGACTGAATAGTTGCAGTTGCCTCTTCAAGAGTCGCCGCAAACGTCTCAATAAAAACCGTTCCGCGCGAAATCGTCGCTAGATGAATTGCTCCGATTTTTCCTGCTGCTTGAAGTTCGGCTGCCTTCGCTTGCTCTTCGGCAACTACGGCATAAACATCACTCATCTCTGTTCCTTGCTTAAACGTGCATACGACCATGAACTTTTCCATTTCGATTCCAATCTTGTAGGGGGTTCCACCATGAAAGCACCTCAACCTAAGTTGAGGTCAAGCACTACCCTGTCTATATGCCAAATAATTTGAAATCAACCGACCAACTCCCCATTGGCCAGGTTGCAGAGCGAAGCGGAATAACCATTTCGGCCATCCACTTCTACGAACGTGAAGGCCTGATCTTCAGTACGAGAAGCGCCGGAAATCACCGGCAGTTTTCTCGTGACGTACTTCGTCGACTTGCATTTATTCGTGCATCACAAAGAGTCGGGATACCCCTGACAGATATCAAAGAAGCATTAGATGAACTGCCGCTGAAGCGGACACCCAAAGAAGCAGACTGGGGAAAGGTGGGCAAACAGTGGCACAAAATTCTCTCAGCTCAGATCGAATACATGGAACGTGTTCGTGATGATCTATTCACTTGCATCGGGTGTGGATGTCTTTCATTCCAGCGATGTCAATTGGTGAATCCCGATGATGCCATGTCTATAGAAGGCGCTGGTCCTCGTCGCTTGTTGCCGGGAACCCCGCGGCCCGACCGAACCTGACTTGGTGGATCTATTTGGAGGTTGCCCGAAAGTCCACGGATGACACGAAAATGTAGCAATTAACTACCTTAATGTAGTACTTAACTACTATTTGAGATAAGTTCCAATTTCCGATCCTTTGGCTGAACTTAGAGCCTCCGACGAAATAGGTCTCAAAATGAAAACTGCATACATGTGCGCCAACCCCAATACCCGCCCTGCCTCGCGGACTACTAGGGCCTTTGCTCTCTCAGCAGTTCTGAGCATCATCGGGGCTGGCCTGTTCGCAGCAACCGCCTCAGCTTCTGACACTTCTCCACGATCTGCCATTGCCAGCGTCATTGGCGGTCCACTTGACATCGGTTTTGGTACTGGAGGCAAACTCACCACCAACGTCTCAGGAAATGACGACGGAAATTCGGTCGCCATCCAAGCAGATGGAAAAATCGTTGTCGCCGGAACCAGCTTCGTGAACGGCAGCCAAGATTTTTCGGTGGCCCGCTACAACACCAACGGCACCCTCGACACCACATTCGACACTGACGGGAAACTCACCACAGACTTCGGAGGAAGCGACCAAGGAACTTCGGTGGCGATATCTAACGGAAAAATCGTTGTCGCCGGAGTTAGCTACGTGAACCAAGCCTCTGGATATGACTTTGCGTTGGCGCGCTACAACTCCGACGGCACCCTCGACACTACATTCGACACTGATGGCAAACTCACCACCGCCATCGGAACAACCGACGTCGCAACTTCGGTGGCGATATTTGACGGAAAAATCGTTGTCGCCGGGTACAGCAACATGAACAATAACTATGAATTTGCGTTGGCGCGCTACAACTCCGACGGCACCCTCGACACCACATTCGACGCAGACGGCAAACTCACCACCGACATCAGACAAAACGACTTTGGATATTCGATGGCGATACAAACAGACGGAAAAATCGTTGTTGCCGGGTACAGCGGCAATAACAATGATTTTTCGTTGGCGCGCTACACCACCAACGGCACCCTCGACACCACGTTCGACACTGACGGCACACTCACCACCGACATGGGAGGAGTCGACTACGGAAATTCGGTAGCAATACAAACAGACGGAAAAATCGTTGTCGCCGGAGTCACCTCATACAATGATGTTGCCTTGGCGCGCTACACCACCAACGGCACCCTCGACACCACATTCGACACTGATGGCAAACTCACCACAGACTTCGGAGGAGCCGACTACGGAAATTCGGTAGCAATACAAACAGACGGAAGAATCCTTGTCGCAGGATCCGGTTCCTCGGGCAATGATTTTACGTTGGCGCGCTACACCACCACCGGCGCCCTAGACACCACCTTCGACACAGACGGCAAACTCACCACCGACTTCGGAGGAGACGACTTCGGAAATTCGGTAGCAATACAAACAGACGGAAAAATCGTTGTCGCCGGAACTAGCGCATTGAATGAGATCGGTGATTTTGCGTTGGCGCGCTATGACACGACTGCACCAACAGTCACTCTTGCCGCATCCTTGGCAACATCGTTGTCACCAACGATCAGCTTCACGATCACTGGTGGCAAAGACATTGATTGCACAACTTTGTCAACAACCAGCGGCGAAGACTTCACATTCACCAATATTTCAGCTATCACCGCTATCACTCAAACTTCGTCAGCGGTCTGCACCATCACTGCGACCAGCACCGCAATCGCAAACGGTGTCGCAGTCATTTCCACGCTTCGGGCCGCCACAACATTCTCGATCACTGGCACCAACACCGACGCTCAAACCTTGTTGATCAGTGCTCCGCAATCTGTCACCGTCACCATCGCTGACGCAACTCCCGCGACGACGGTGCCTGCTACTGCTTCCACCACTACGGTGCCTGCTACTGCTTCCACCACTACGGTGCCTGCGAACACCACTGTTACGCCGACAGAGGTAGTGATCAGAGCACTCCCCCGAACAAGACTGACAAGATTTATGATCGCGCTAGGCGTAAATGTTTCTGCAACCCAAACCGGATTCACCCCGGGCGAGACTGTTCAACTGATCGTTGCCTCAACTCCTCGCATCATTGGTACTGGGGTGGCGGATCAATCTGGTTCAGTCACTGTTGACGGGATTATTCCGACAGATCTTGAAGCAGGCGTACACACCCTCGCGTTGTATTCACCGGCAAATGGATTGGGCTTCAGCGAATCGTTCACTGTGGGCCCTGTCACATTGCCCGCAACAGGAACTAACACCAAGACTCCATTGGTCCTTACATTGCTGCTACTTATCGGTGGAGCTATGGTCCTGACGATGAACTCTCGCAAACGAAAGTATCAATCGTAACTAATGTGGATTTTTGATCTCAAAATTGATGTAACTCTTATTCGGCGTTTCGTCTTCGTCTTGTTCTTTGCACTGATCGCGGCTGTGTCCACTTTCTCTGCGATAACTGTTCGAGCAGACGGCATCACCTGGACCACACAAACCTCCCCTGCCGACAACGACTGGCGTTCAATAGCCTGGGGAGGACCAACAGGACAACAAAAATTCGTCGCCGTCGCAA
>JBAXIP010000058.1:0-11770 GCA_037138315.1 Actinomycetes bacterium | reverse complement strand
GTTGAGAACGGCAGGTATCAGGTGGCGCACTCCGACTCGGCGACTTCGGCCACGAAAGGTCCGGTCTCGTCGTAGTCGGTGAAATACGCCTCGTCCTCTTCAGGAGTCGGAATCACGTCAAGGTCGCGCAATCCGTCGGCGATCTTTTCTGGACCACCAACACGCTTCATCCATTCAGCAAATGGTTCAGCCGCATTGCGCTCTTCAGCAAAACGACGAACTACGCGCGCCACGCCTTCGGGTGCAGTGCGAGCAGGAAGACGTAACGCCTTTTGTCCAAAGTGAATCTGTTCTTCACCGACGTACCCACCCAGCAAGAGTTGGTAGCCCGGCAATGAACGACCGTGAGCACGACGCTCGGCACCGAACAAACCGATGTCGGATGCATGGTGTTGACCACAACTATTGGTACAACCCGAAATGTTGATGCGAACTCCACCAACTTCGGCGAGACCTTCTTCTTCGAGTCGTTCGCCGATGGCCTTAGCCAAACCGCGTGACTGTGTCACTGCGATGTTGCACGTGTCGGCGCCAGGGCACGCAACAACGTCGCGGGCCAATTCGGCACCTGGTCGCGCCATACCAATTGCTTCGAGGCGATCGAACAATGTGCGCAGTTGTTCTTCTTGCAAACCACGGAACACGACGTTCTGACGATTCGACAAACGAACATCAGCACCAAGTTCGCGCTGAATATTGGCGAGCGACTGGAACTGTGATGCGGTGATGTCACCGAGTGCTGCGTAAGCAACAGCCGAAACCGTGCCCTTGCCTGCACCGCGAATCACACTGGCTTGTTCCCAACGTGCGAACGGATCGGAAGAGCGCAAAGTAACACTGACGCCCTGGCCGACTTCAGTAGCAACGATTCCTTCTGCCTTGCCAGCGGGGGCATCGCCAGCCGCAATCACTTCGGGCGGAATGCCACCTGGCCACGTTGATGATGCGGGCAGTGTGTGACGAATCTTGATGACACGACGACGAACTTCGTCAATACCCAGTTGATCGACAACCCACTTCAGACGGGCACGCAACTTGTTGTCACGATTACCTGTTTGTTCAAATAAGCGCAACACCGATTCGATTGTTGGCAAAAGATCTTCACGGCTCGTGAAATCTTCAAGAGACTGAGCGGGGTGTGGCGTTGCACCAAGTCCACCGGCGATATACACGCGGAATCCGACTTCAGTTGAACCGTCTTCACGTTGGCGCGTGGCGCCGACAACGCCGACGTCATTGAACATGGCCTGACCACAGTCGGTACTGCAACCTGAAAAGTTGACCTTGAACTTGCGCGGCAAACGCTGGCCGAGTGGGTTGCGCACGAAGTGACGATGAACTGCTTCGGCCCAGGGGGTGACATCAAGTTTTTCATACGGGCAAGCGCCCGCAAGGTGGCACGCCATCACGTTACGAACGGTGTCTCCACATGCTTCACGCGAAGTCAGGCCAACTGCAGCCAGACGACGCAATAAATCAGGAATACGAGCCAACTGCACAAAGTGGAACTGAATATTTTGGCGCGTGGTGATGTGTCCCCAACCACGCGAGAACTCGGTTGCGAGTTCACCCATCAGTTCCATTTGCTCGGGCGTAATAGTGCCGGCGGGCAATTTAATGCGCACCATCTGATTGGTTCCGCCTTGGCGTTGACCATAAACGCCATTGTTGAGACGCATCACGCGGAAGACGTCTTCACCAATTTCACCCGCAAGGTATTGGCCAATAGCGATTTCGAAGCGCTCAATGTCGCGCATTTGCTCGGCGTCAAGATCACGGGGCTGAGGTGCTGGTGCAATTGTCATCATGGTTCCTATCTAGATAATCGTCCGAATAGTCAGTCGCTGGTTAGCGACCGACGTCTTCGCCTACTTCACGTAACGCATCATTAATTGCGCCGCGTAAACGGCGCGCACTGTCGGCCGAGAGATGGGCGACAAGCCCAGTTCCTGGTCGACCTAAATCTTCAACTGTCAACACCACTCGTGGAGTTGCATCGTCGTAGTCGTCACAAATTGCGATTGCCCACGACACTGGCAGCGCATCTTCGGCACCAGGCGGCAGTTCACTTTCGGTGATGGGCTGATCATCAATCGAGCGACGCATGACCAGCCTTTCGTGCCCATGCCGATGTTTTTGCTGTCGGCGAAAAGTCGAATGCGGCAACTTGACCAATCACGATTGTGCTTGGCGATTCAAGTCGTGCATCGGCAAGTTCGCCAAGTGTGGTGCGAATTGTTGTCTGCTCGGGTCGCGTGCCGTAACGAATGGCTGCAACAGGCGTGTCACTTGCCAAGCCGCCCGACATCAAACGAGAAGCGATTTCGGCTCGTTCTGAAACACCCATCAACACAACAATCGTGCCGCCAACTTGAGCAAGAGCTTCCCAATTAATGGACGTTGCTCCGCCCTTTTCGCGATGACCAGTCACAACGGTGAATCCGACTGACACATTGCGATGAGTCACCGGAATACCAGCTGCAGCAGGAACACCGACAGCAGAGCTGATTCCGGGTACGACGTCGAAAGGAACTTCGGCATCGATAAGGGCTTGGGCTTCTTCTCCGCCACGACCAAACACGTACGGGTCGCCGCCCTTGAGGCGTACAACGTTGAGGCCCTGACTTCCTAAGTGCACCAACAGCGTGTTGATCATTTCTTGTGGAGTGGGAAGACCAGGCTTCTTGCCAACATCGATGAATTCAACGTCGGCACGAGCCAAATCCAAAATCGCTTGATCGGCCAAGCGATCGTGCACGATGACATCGGCTTCAGCAATCAATCGCGCCGCACGAACCGTGAGTAATTCGGGATCGCCAGGACCAGCCCCAACTAAGAAAACAGTCATGCTGTCACCGTTCCCTGCAACGACTCGCGAGGGCATGACATATGAATGTCGTGACTTGCGACAATCTTTTCGATGATTGGCTTCCAATCAATATCTTCGGTGCTGCGGCCTTCGGCATGAATGAGTTCACGCTCTTGAGCCAGCTCGTTCACGACTTCTTCAAATTCTGGACCGACTAACGCTTCAAGTTTCTGACGCATCCACGATGACAATGCCGGACTGTTGCCGCCAGTTGACACCGTGACCATCAAGTCGCCACGACGCACTACTGCTGGCAAGGTAAATGCGCAACGATCGGGATCATCGGCCGAGTTGATCCAGATGCCACGCTCTTCACAGGTGTCGTAGATCAACTGATCGAGTTCGCGGTTGCCGGTTGCGGTAATAACTAGGCGCTGACCATCTAGATCAGACAAATCGAATTCACGTTGATGAATCGTGACCAAAAGCCCAGAAAAATCGCTGACGACTTCTGGAGCAACGACAGTCACCCGTGCTCCTGCTGCCAAAAGTTGTTCGGTCTTACGTAAACCAATACGACCGGCACCAACGACCAGACACGACCGACCTTCAAGATTGAGGTTGATCGGGAATTGGTTCTTAGTCATTCGTTGTCTCGAATCATTAAGGCTGCGCACGTCATGCCCGTCGCTTCGTCGATCAAGATGGCGGCGCCACCAGGACGATGGCGGTCGTAGCTATCGATGACCAAAGGAACCGAAACATTGAGGTGCACGCGACCCAAATCATTGAGCCCCAAGCTTTCGGCAGGGCTATGGGTTGCTGTCGCAACATCGTGACGTAGTTCAATTGCACCCACAAAAGCTTTCGCAGTACGGCTCTGATGTTTAATGATCCAGCGGCTTCCAGTTTGAAGTGGCTTGTCGACCATCCACGAAATATCCGCAATGATTCGGTCAGTCACAATTGGTGCTTCGCTGGCTACGACTGCAACAAGAACATCGCCACGACCAATGTCAATATCGTCGGCCAACTGCACGCTGATTGCTTCGCCAGGTTGAGCAGTGTCCTGCGGAACACCACCACGATCAATTCCGATCACAGTCGATTGCTGACCGCCGGGCAATACACGAATCAAGTCACCGATTGCCAAAGACCCACCAGTGAGGCGACCAGCAAAACCGCGATAGTCATGATGTTCAGTTGAATACGGGCGGATAACCCACTGCACAGCAAGTCGCGCACCCACGTTGTGATCGCCAGGAACTTCAATCGTTTCTAGCAAATCCAACAATGGCACGCCAGTGAACCAAGGCATGTTGGTTGATGCATCAACAACGTTGTCGCCAAGCAAAGCCGAAATTGGTAATGGATTCAGAACTACTGGTGCGGGCAAAGCCTGAGCATGAGCGGTCGCTTCGGCCACGATGCGGTGATACGTGGCCTCATCAAACTCAACAAGGTCCATTTTATTGACTGCCAAAATGACGAGCTTGACGCCCAGCAATGAAGCAACAAAGAGGTGACGGCGAGTTTGCTCGGTCAAACCGTTTCGCGCATCAACCAAAACAATCGCAACATCTGAGGCCGATGCACCTGTCACCATGTTGCGCGTGTACTGCGCGTGGCCTGGTGTGTCAGCGACGACGAACGTACGCTTCGGTGTGGCGAAGTAGCGGTAGGCCACGTCGATGGTGATGCCCTGCTCGCGCTCGGCGCGCAAACCGTCAGTGAGCAATGCGAGGTTCAAGGAACCATCGCCATAACGGGTGCTTGCTTTTTCAACAGCCGAAAGCTGATCTTCAAAAACAGTTTTGGTGTCGTGCAACAAACGGCCAATCAAAGTTGATTTACCGTCGTCAACCGAACCAGCGGTAGCGATACGCAAAACCATCAGAAATATCCTTCGCGCTTGCGATCTTCCATCGCAGAATCGGAGAAGTTGTCGTCGGCACGCGTTGCACCACGTTCGGTGATACGTGCGGCTGCTACTTCGACAAGTACTTCTTCAACATTGCTTGCCGTTGAACGAACTGCACCGGTACAACTTGCGTCGCCGACTGTGCGATAACGAACTGTTTCTTCAAAGGGTGTTTCGCCCGCTTCGACCGTGACTGGTCCACCGACGCTCAGCAACATTCCGTTGCGCTCGACGACCGTACGACGATGCGAGAAATAGATCGACGGCAGGGCCACATTTTCAATGCCGATGTAGCGCCAAATATCGAGTTCGGTCCAGTTTGAAAGCGGGAACGCACGAAGGTGTTCGCCTGGACGAATCTTGGCATTCAACATGTTCCAGGGTTCGGGACGTTGTGATCGCGGTTCCCATTGACCGAAGTGATCGCGGAACGACAAGATGCGTTCTTTGGCACGAGCCTTATCTTCGTCGCGACGTCCGCCACCGAATGCTGCGTCAAATTTATGCTCGGCAATCGCGTCCAACAAGGTGACTGACTGCAATCGGTTTCGACTTGCGCGCGGTCCTGTTTCTTCAACTGCTCGACCTGAATCAATTGATGCTTGAACGCTGGCGACAACCAGTTTCACGCCATATTGCTCAACCAGCATGTCGCGGTATGTGATGACTTCTTCAAAGTTGTGTCCGGTGTCGACATGCATGACTGGGAAGGGCAAGCTTCCGGGACGGAATGCCTTTGCTGCAAGATGCAAAAGAACTGCCGAGTCTTTTCCGCCCGAGAACAACAGAACTGGGTTACGGCATTCAGCAGCCACTTCACGGATAATCGTGATTGCTTCATCTTCGAGTTCGGCCACGCTCTGCTTGATTTCAGCCGGCGTTGCTTGTGTTCCGCTATCGATCATTGTCATGACTGTCCTTCTGACTTCGTCGTTACGTGTAATCCGCATTCGGTTTTGTTCTGACCCGCCCAACGGCCGGCGCGCTTATCTTCACCAGGCGCAACTGGTCGCGTGCATGGCCAACATCCAATTGATGGGTAGCCACGCTCAACGAGAGGGTTACGCGGCAAATCATTGGCAACGATGTAGGCCTCAACGTCTTCGTCGCTCCACGCAATGAGCGGATTGATTTTTGTTAATTGACGTACCTCGTCGTATTGCACAGGCGGCGTTGTGGCACGAGTTGGTCCGTCGACGCGACGAATGCCAGTGATCCAACCGGTGCGACCTTGCAACGCACGGTTGAGAGGTTCAACTTTGCGACGCGCGCAACAACCTTCAACATCAAACTGCCATTGATCGTCGGGTTGCACATCGTCAAGGGGTCGCACAATCTCGAGTGGAAACTTCAGACGGTTTTGCAGCTTTTCAACGAGCCACAAAGTCTCGGCAAATAGATATTGCGTATCAAGCAAAACGACGGGGGTTCCAGGAGCATGCGTCGCCACCAGGTGAACCAACACGGGATCTTCAAAACTGGCCGTGAGCACGAGCCCAGACCCGAATTCGCGGTGCGCCCAGGCGACAATTCCTGCAGCATCAGTCTCGGCAATATCGGCCGCGAGGGTGGTCAATGAGGCGGCCATAAACGCAACGATATCCAATACCTGACTATTCCCATCATATTTTAAGAATTTCTTGATTTCGAGGTTGTAGGGTGCTGACCAGCGCTATTAAATCTGATGTTGGAAGTCAGGAATCCAAAATTCCTGCCGATCAAGGAACTCGTTGACCAGCTCATGAACCCACCCACAAGCCTCGAAACTTGGAAGATTCGCCCCCTGACGGGAGCCTTCGGTGCTGAACTCACCCTTGGCGATGCGCGTAACGATCTGGCCCCAGGCCAATTGCTCGACCTTCTCGAAAAACACCTCGTTCTGGTCTTGCGCGACCAATATTTAAGCCATGCCGATCAAGTCGCATTGGCCAGAACTATTGGCGAACCAACTCCGGCTCATCCGGTTGTTCCTGGCCATCCCGATCATCCAGAAATTCTTGAACTTGACGGGGCCAAAGGTGGCAAGAATGCGCGTTGGCATACCGACGTCACTTTTGTTGCGACTCCACCCGCTGGTTCGGTACTCGTCGCCGATGTCGTTCCCGAATGGGGTGGCGACACTCTATGGGCCGACATGCGCACGGCATATGAGCGTCTGAGCCCGAGTTTGCAACAACTCGTTGATGGCCTTGAGGCCGTGCACCGCATCTCGCCACTTGCCTACTGGGGCGAGCCATTCGATTCAGCGATGTCGCGTGACGATGCCCAAAAATTGTTTGATGATGCAGCAAAAGTGCCACCAGTTGTACACCCCGTTGTTCGAGTGCATCCGAGCACTGGCAAGAAGGCGTTATTCGTCAACCCTGGTTTCACTACCCACATCATTGGATACTCACGCATTGAAAGCGAAAACTTGTTGAAGATGTTGTACGAACACGCAACTCAGCCCGAGTTTGTTCTACGTCATCACTGGCAACCCGGTGACGTGTTGTTATGGGACAACCGAGCAACGATGCATTATGCGTCTGATGATTACGGCACTGCAGAACGTCGCATGCGCCGCGTCACTATTCGTGGCGGCAACACAGTCGGGCCGCTTGGTCAGCAAAGCCGCATCGTGAGCGACCCCTTACAAACTGTGCGCTAACTCTTAGTTTTTCAGGTGGCAAAAATAGGCGAATTCACGGACGGATTCGCCACCAGAATAACTAAGCGCAGGGAATCGAAACGACTTGGTTTTCGGCAGCCGCAAATACTTCAACGCCGTGCTTTTCGCCGCGGCGCTTTGCTGCAGCAAGTAATTCATCAACGGCATCATCGCTGCGCGTTGGATCGTGATGAAACAGAGCCAGTTTCTTTACGCCGCATTCAATTGCCACCCACACTGCATAATCAACCGTGCAATGCCCCCAGTTGCTCTTCGTTGGGAACTCTTCATTTGTGTATTGAGCGTCGTGAATCAATAGCTCGGCGCCTTCACACAGTTCACGCGCACCATCAGTAATCCCCATCGAACCGTCTTCGGGCATTTGATGATCTGGTAAATACGTCACGCCCACTGATTCGTAGTTCACCCGAAAACCAAGTGTGTTTCCAACGTGCGGAACTAAGCGACTCTTGACCTGCATTTGTCCAATGTGAAAATCACTGTCAGCAACATCATGAAACACGAAAGTTCCAGGCAACGATGTCACGCTCACCGGAAACATCGGTGGCTTGATGAAAGCTTCAAAGACATCATGAACTGATCGGCCGTCCTCTTGCACCGGTCCGAAAATTTGGAAGTTTGCACCATCTCGAAGAGTGGGAACAAAAAATGGCAAACCTTGCACATGATCCCAGTGCATATGCGTCAACAAGCAGTGACCTTCAAATGGACCAGTTGCCGGAATCTTGTCACCGCAATAACGCAACCCAGTTCCGAGATCAAAAACTAGCGGTGGTTGGTTGGGCGCGCTGAGACCAACACATGATGTGTTGCCGCCATAGCGCCGTGTGTCATCACCATGGCAAGGCGTGGAACCACGCACGCCAAAGAACGTGACATCAATGTTTTGATCTCCCCCGATACACGTGAACGCTAAATGACAAACAGGGGTAAATGAAATGGGCAAGGTAGGTGACCTTCGTCGCAGTTGAGGTGTGCCCCACCAGCCTCATACGAGTACCGTTTGCCCATGGGCACGATTACTCAGCACTCCATTCAGACCAACGATCTCAACATCTCATACTTCGCGGCCGGACTCGACAATGACGGCCCGTTGGCGATCTGCCTGCATGGTTTTCCCGATTCGGCCCATACCTGGCGCCATTTGCTCCCCCGCCTCGCCGATGCCGGCTATCGAGCGGTTGCTCCTTTCTTGCGCGGATATGCCCCCACTGAGGTTCCTTCTGACGGCCGCTTTCAGACAGCCGCCTCGGCTATGGATGCCCTTGCTCTTCGAGATGCCCTCGGTGGCGGCGGCGACTCAGTCATCATCGGTCACGACTGGGGCGCTGTCATTACCCATATCGCGGCCAATGTTCGTCCCGATGCTTTCGCCAAAGTAGTCACCATGGCAGTGCCACCTGGCAATGCCGTGGGTGTTGCTTTCTTGTCGAATCTTGCACAGATCAAACGCAGTTGGTACATGTTCTTCTTCCAGCATCCGTTTGCCGACTTCGTCGTTGGAGCAAATGATCTTGCATACATCGACATGTTGTGGGCCGATTGGTCACCAGGATTTGATGCGACCGAAGAACTTGCCTTGCTGAAGCCAAGCTTGCGCGACCCCGCCAACTTGCAAGCAGCACTTGGTTTCTACCGCGCCACACTTGGTGCTGGTTACAACGATCCGGCATTGCAATCGGCACAAGACTTGTCGTCAACAATTCCGCCGCAACCACTTTTGTACTTGCATGGTCGCACCGATGGTTGCATGGGTTCCGAAGTCGCCGAATTTGCTGCGGCCGAACTCACGTCTAACGCTCGAGCACATTTCGTTGATGGTGCTGGTCACTTCATGCATCTTGAAAAGCCCAACGAAGTGAACGACATCATCTTGTCGTTCCTTGCCGAGTAAACAACATGGCACTTCCCGTACTCCCCAATGGCCTAGTAATCATCGTTAAACGCGAATGCGAAACCTGTCGCATGGTCGTGCCCGTTATTGAACAGCTCAATAACGGATCACTTCCAGTCACTATCTATGTGCAAGATGATCCAGCATTCCCTGAATCACTTGCACCAATTCATGATGCAGACCTGTCAATCAGTTGGCATCACGACATCGAAACAGTTCCGACCGTATTGCGCATTGAAAACGGCGTCGAGGTTGCACGAACTGTCGGATGGGTGCGCGACGAATGGCATCGCGTCACAAAGCAGTCATCTCTTGGCCCAGACCTCAGTGCGTTTCGTCCGGGTTGCGGTTCATTGAGCGTTGACCCTGATTTAGTTGATCAATTACGAGTTCGTTTTGGTGCAACAACTCTTTCAGCGCGTCGAGTTGATATCGCTGAGGCCGAAGATGAGTTTGAAGCAATGTTTGATCGCGGTTGGACTGATGGACTTCCGGTTATTCCACCAACCGAACAACGCGTCATGCGCATGCTCACCGGAACAACTCGTCAACCAACCGATGTTGTTGCCATCGTCCCACCAGACCTAGTTGAGATCACTATTGAAAAAGTAGCGATCAATGCAGTGATGGCCGGATGTAAGCCTGAGTACCTACCGTGGGTCATTGCTGGCCTCGAAGCAGTGTGCAACGACACATTCAATATTCACGGCGTGCTTGCCACCACGATGCCAGTTGGTCCGGTCATCGTGTGCAACGGACCAGGTACACGTGCCATCGGCATGAACAGCGGCATGAATGTTTTCGGGCAAGGCAATCGTGCCAATCTCACCATTGGTCGAGCGATTCAGTTGATCATCCGCAATATCGGCGGAGGACGTCCGGGCGAAGTTGATCGCGCAACACATGGCAATCCCGGAAAACTTTCGTTCTGTTTCGCCGAAGACGAAGTGGGTTCACCCTGGACCACGCTCGCCGAAAGTCGCGGGCTATCGCGAACTACCGATGCCGTCACAGTTTTCCCAGGTGAAGGTCCACGATGTGTTGTTGATCAACTCGCGCGCGATCCCGAAAGTCTCACCAACACTTTCGCGGCCTGCCTGCGAACACTGCACAATCCAAAATCGGTTTTGGCCTTTGATGCCATTGTTGTCATGGGACCAGAGCACGCCCGCGTGTATGCCGAGGCAGGCTGGGATCGTGAGCGAGTTCTTGAAGAGATTCATGCCCGCCTGCAAATCCCCGGCAGCGAGTTGATCCGTGGTGCCGGCGGAATTGCCGAAGGCGTCCCAGAGCGTCTCAATGGCATGACGTTGCCTAAATTTCGACCGGGCGGACTACTTCTTGTGCACGCAGGCGGAGGCGCAGGGCTTTTCTCTGCCATCATTGGTGGATGGGCCAACGGCGACGTTGGTAGTCAGCCAGTGACGAAAGAGGTGTTGCCATGACAAGTTTTGCGAATCGCGTTGTGCTCGACCCAACCAACGAACGCCGCGCCACCACCGTTGAACGAGTTGGCCGACCGACATCTCTCAAAGGCCTCACTGTTGGCTTGCTCGATATTTCCAAAGCTCGTGGCGATGTTTTCATTGATCGCCTTGAAGAGCGACTCTCTGAAATGGGAGCCGATGTCAAGCGTTATAAAAAGCCCACGTTCACCAAGCCGGCGCCAGTTGATCTGCGCCACGAAATTTCAATCAATTGCCAAGTGGTGATTGAAGCACTTGCCGATTGAGGCAGTTGTACGTCGTGCAGTGTGCACGACATCGTTGATCTAGAGCGCCGCGGAATTCCGGGTGTCTTTGTGGCTTCTTCTGAATTCATTTCAGCGGCCGATGCACAGTCGCGATCGCTCGGGTTCCCTGACGTTGCACGCGTCTTTACGCCACATCCGATTCAAGATCGAACTGACGATGAAATGCGGGCGTATGCCGATGCTGCACTCGCCGAAATTGTTGCCGCGATTACTCGCAGTTAAGGCAACATCAGTTCGTCATTGTGACGAATGATGAGACCATCGCTGATCAAGTCATGGACTAGTCGCATCGCAATTTCTGAAGAGCGATCCATGATCTCTGCAACCGCGTGAATTGGCACTGCACATTCTCCGAGTTGCTTGATTAATCGTCCGCGGGCTTGACGATCTGAACCAGCAAACTTTGCCTGAGCAACACTCACTCCAGCCGACCCCACACTTGGGTCGACACCTTGCCCCCGCCACGAACAATCTTCTTGAAGTGGGCACTTATCGCACTCAGGTTGCGGGCGACAAATAGTTGCACCCAAATCCATGAGAGCCTGATTCCATAACCACGCTTCACCTTGCGGGACCCAATCATCAGCAAGCGATTGAGCGTCTCGTGCTTTCAACGTTCGACCATGAAACCTCGCGAGTACTCGCGCAATATTGGTGTCAACAACAGCTGCGTCAACTTCGAATGCAAAAGCCAAAACTGCTCGCGCCGTATACGGCCCAATACC
>JBAXIP010000057.1:0-11831 GCA_037138315.1 Actinomycetes bacterium | reverse complement strand
GTTCGGTCCCACCAATCGAGAACTGTGACACCATCGAGTTTTTGCACTGCTGCAACGATTGTCTTTTGGTGCTCTTCATTTCGACAATGCACGACAAGACTGCGACGAAGAACCGGACCGCGAACATCAAAACCGTCAAGTGCTCCGATGTTTCCCCCTGCTTCACCAATGGCCGCACACAACCGCCCAAGGGTGCCTGGCACATTGTCGAGCTGACAATCAAGAGAGATGGAAAATGCAGCGTTGGGAAGAGTAGACATAAGACCTCTTATATTACGGACTGAGTGCCCAGTTATCAGTTGACTCTCAACTGAAATTGCCGAATTAGAGCTACGAATTACTTAATTCGCAAGCCAGAGATTGCCCGAGCAATCACCAACTGCTGAATTTCTGAAGTGCCCTCGAAGATGGTGTGAATCTGATGAATTGTTAAAAGGCCCGCACGGGACGGATGTAGTCTGCGGCGACCTTGGAGTTGTAGAATTGCTGAGCGCCATCAAAATTTTGTTCCCACGCGCCGGCGTTTCCGATCTCAGAAGAACTCCAATACCAGTAGTAGTCAGTAGAAAAACCACCAACCCTCGTTCTTTCGGCATATAACTGCGCCAATTCGTCTCTTGATGGCAGATGCCAGTCGGTTTTGTTGTTGTTGGTGTAGTCAGCAGCAATTTGAATTGCCCCCGATGTGCAGGTGGTTCGGGCGGTGGTCGTGTTTGACATACCCGAGCCAATACCCGTAGCACTCGCTCGCAGGTAATCGATGGTGTTTGAGCACCATGCAACTGTGGACGAATGATCTGATGGGGCGGCTTCCAAATATTTGCACCCTGTGCCACAATTCGAACCTGTCGACGTGAAATTGCTACTCGCCACATAAAACACTTTGCCGCCACCAGGCCCAGTGTCACCCACAGCACACACCCCGCCATCAGCACACGCGAATGTGCCACCAAAAGCGCGCACCGGACGGACGAAGAAATTTGCGCCTTTGAAGCTAAAGTTAATCTGAGTGCCGTTGCTGAACGACTGGGTCCATGCCCTGTCGCCGATGTACTCAGAAGAACTCCGATAGGGGACAGAAGTAGAAAAATCACCAATTGCGCTTTTGTTGACATACATCTGGTTCAGTTCATCTTGTGATGGTAGGTACCAGTCGCTGAGTGAGTTCAGCCCTCTGTATGCGCGAGTGACAGTGCCAGCCCTCTCTGCCGTCGAGCTTTGGTTCACCATCGCCTGAGTATTTTTATATCCGGTGCCGATCGCTGTGCCTTGCGCAGCTGCTCCAATGGCCTCACTCGTGTTGCCGGACCACTCATAAGTCGCATCAGTCCAGGCTGCGGTGCCAGACGTGGGGGCAGCTTCCAAATATTTACAGGTTGAGGAAAGTGCTGCCCCACAAGCAAATGTGCCACTTGCATGCACATAAAACACTTTGCCGCCACCAGGCCCAGTGTCACCCACAGCACACACTCCACCATCAGCACACGCGAGCGCGAGCGTGGCGCCAAAGGCCCGCACTGGACGCACGTAGTACGTGCTGCCCTTGCCGTCGTTGTACTGACTGCCGCTGAAATTTTGGACCCACGCGAAGGTGTCGCCGCCCTCAGAAGAACTCCAATAGGAGTCAGCCGAAAAACCACCAATTGCACTTTTGTTGACATACATCTGGTTCATTTCGCCCTTTGATGGCAAGAACCAATCCCCGTACACAACTCCATTCACAGTCACTCTGTACGCATCAGCAAGATTCGCGGCTCCACTCGTACATACACCCAACATCACAGTTGTTTTTGCAGCACCATCCATCGCTCCAGTCCCAGCCACTGTGGAAGGAACCCCCAGCAAATCTGCATCGTTGTTACACCACGCAGACGTTGGGTCCCCCGACGATGACGACCACGTTGACGGTGCCGCTTCATAAAATAACCCCGATGTATTTCCTGGTGTGGATGGAGTCATAAAAACAATTCCTCCACCGGGACCCTTGAGCCCTACCGCGCAAGCAGTCGTTCCACTGACACCACAAATATTTTTGATTTGTGAATTCGTGGTAGTGCCATTTGCACCAGCAGGACCTGTCTCACCCTGCGGTCCAGCAGGACCAGCAACACCAGTCTCACCCTGCGGACCAGCAGGACCTGTCGCACCAGCAGGACCCGTGCTGGCTAGTTCGTAATAACCCGCGATATCGATCAACAGTTCTGTTGACCCAACCGTTGTCCCTTCAGCTTCGTACCACACCTGAATCTCACCAGCGTGAGCACCCGTCGTCGGAACCGTGATCGTGGCCCCATTAGGGAACGTGCCACCGGCTGTCACATTCAACGTCGACACCGTCGGTGCACCAGTTGCGTCTCCAGGACGCAACGACACATATCCACCCGCTGTTGGATTCACTGCGGTCACGTTCAACACCACAGCAGTTGCTCCCGCAGGAACAACAACTGCGTTCACAACACCACTAGATGTTGCAGTCGGAATTGAACCCGTGACCTTCAGCGTTCCCGCAACACTATCGGTCACTTCGGCCAAACCAAGATCGCTACGGGTGTCCAACACTCGCACCGGTGACACCGGAACAAACGAACTTGCCGACGACGAACCAGACGTAGCACGCACCACCGCAAAACCACCCACACTGGCGCCAACTACGACACCGACAAGAAGTAACACCCCAGCCGATCGACTCGAATATGACCTGGATTGACGATGACCAGACATTGCATGGCTTTTCCCACTCATGGACGCTTACTGTACCTAAATACCAATAAGAAAGCGGGGCTACTTCTCCGATTTATCGCCGGGAGATGGTTGAAGAAACCCGCGTAGAACACCCATCGACATTCGAATCCAGGCGGCATCAAATTCTTCAGACTCATAGGTATCCACAGCCGACCGCCCGATGAACATCGAGGCCATATATCGCGCAATATCTTCTAATGATTCGGTGGGGTTGATCAATCCGCGATCTCGTGCACCAGTCAACATTTCGGTCAGTGCGATATCGGCGATGCGTGACTCTTCGGCAAGTGATTCAGTGAGAATTGGAATATGTTGCGCTGCGGCCACTACAGCGATGCGATGCGATCTGTTCTTTCGGCCGGTCGCATTTGACGCCAAATGTAATCCGGCCTCGATGACGTCAAGACATTCTTCTCCTGAATTTACACTGGCGAGAATTTGGCCAAGAAGTGCATTGTTTGCCAAACGTTCGTCAATTAATCGCTGTACCTCAACTGCAGAAATGACACCATCGCGCCCACCAAAGTGGTGATACACCGAACTTTTTGACACACCAGATTCTTCGATGACCCGCATGATGTTGAACTTGACAGGCCCAAATTCATCAAGTTCTCGGCGCGCATGTTCAAGGATCCGCGACATAGTCTCTCGTCCATTGCTGCGCGTTGGTCTTTCGGTCACAGGCTCTAGTCAATCACAGCAACCTTCACCCGATTGACGCCATCGGGCCCTCTTGCTACAAGAGTAATGAATTACTCGATGCGCAAGCCGGAGATTGCACGAGCAATCACCAACTGCTGAATTTCTGAGGTGCCTTCAAAGATGGTGTGAATCTTGGCGTCACGGTGCATGCGCTCCACGTGGTACTCCCGGGTGTAGCCATAGCCACCAAGAATCTGAATTGCATCTTCGGTGACACGCACTGCGGTTTCAGACGCGTAGTACTTGCTCATCGAACCTTCGGCGTTCTTGAAGCCTCCGTTACGGGCCATCCAGGCAGCGCGCCAAATGAGCAAACGTGATGCTTCGATTTGTGTTGCCATGTTGGCCAACTTGAAGGCAATCGCTTGGTTCATGATGATCGGCTTGCCGAAGGCAACGCGCTCTTTTGCATAATCAAGAGCGATTTCATAAGCACCGCGAGCAATACCCAAAGCCTGCGCACCCACTGATGGACGAGTTGCCTCAAAGGTTGCCATTGCGGGCTGTTTGCCACTTGATGCTCCACCTTCGCGATAGCGCGCCAACTTGGCATCAAGCTTTTCTTTTCCACCCAACAAACAACTGCCAGGTACACGCACATCGTCTAGTACAACTTCGGCAGTGTGCGAAGCCTTGATGCCATGCTTCTGATATTTCTGACCTTGTGACAAGCCCTTGGTTCCCGGAGGAACAATGAATGAAGCCTGACCGCGACCTTTGAGTGCGGGATCAACAGCAGCAACAACGACGTGAACATTAGCGATACCACCATTGGTGATCCATGCCTTAGTTCCGTTGATCACCCATTCGTCTTTTGCTTCGTCGTAAACAGCGCGGGTTCGAAGCGATGACACATCTGAGCCAGCGTCGGGTTCGCTCACACAAAATGCGCCCAACTTGATGTCATCTGCAGTGCCGTAACACTGCGGAACCCATTCCATCACTTGTTCGGGAGTTCCGTTGCCGCTAATTCCTGCAGCAGCCAAACCAGAACCCATGATGGCCATACCAATACCAGCGTCGCCCCAGAAGATTTCTTCAATTGCAACAGGCATGGTGAGACCGGTGGTGTCGGTCATGGCGTTCATCAAAAATTCGAAACCATACAAACCAATTTTCGCGGCTTCTTGCACCACGGGCCACGGGAATTCTTCGCGGTCGTCCCACTCTTGCGCGTGTGGGCGAATGTGCTCAACCGCGAACTGATGAATCCAGTCTTTGATCTGCAATTGATCGTCATTGAGGTGCATTGAAAATTCAGCCATGAGGGGATGTTACTCGTTGGTAACACAATTCACCACATCCGTTAGGCATGACTTGTCGATTGCTGACAAACTCATCGTATGTCCAAATCAAACCCGACGTCAGCGGTCAGTCTTCGCGGAATTTTGGCGGCCTTAGTCGGCGCCGTTGGTGCACTACTACTCATTGTTGCACCGGGTCGTTCGGCCGATTGGTTTGCCGAAGGTCTCATGCTGGCCACTGTTGGAGTGTTTCTCATTGCCATCGGACTAGCCGTAGTTGTGTCGTCTCATCGAACCATTTTGTATTTCGTAGTGATACTTATGACCCTCATGATGGCTTGGCTTCTCATCACGCGTACAGCTGGTTACCCGTTTGGACCATGGTCGTCAGTGACTCCACAAATGGGTCCATATGAAGTGCTCGTCCTCGTTTTGTCAATCATCAGTCTCACTTTGGCCATCGCCACCTTGGTCGTTGGCACCGAGCACGTTGGGACACCAGGCATTCGTTTCGACACACTCGCACCGTTCGCAATCGTCCTTGTTGCCCTACCTGGACTCGTAGTCAGTAAGTGGGCAGACAATGGCGCACACATTCTTGGTTCAAGTCACACGCATTCACACACGATGTCTTCAACGTCAAATATGTCTGGCATGGATCACAGCATGATGTCAATGATGACCATTGATGAACGCGGGCAGTTTGGTCAGCAGTTGGTCTACGCTCGCGAAGCCGCCCTGAAGTTTCCAACATTGGCCGATGCGCGCGCTGGTGGTTGGATCTTGGTTGGTGGATATGTGTCTGGTGCGGGTCAAATGTTGATGGACCCTAACGGCAATTCTCGAGATCAAGTGTTTGATCCAGCAGTCCCCCAAGGTTTGCTCTATTCATCGTCCATCGATACTGCCCCAATCGTTGGAGTGCAATACAACGCATGGACGAGTGACGGGTCTACACCCATTGGCTTTATTGGTCAAGACATGTGGTGGCATATGCACACTGGTACTTGTGAAGTCAAAGATTCTTTTGCAGTTGTTTACGACGAATCAGTCACCGGAAAAGCGTGTTCAAAAATCAATGGCACACTTACCAACACGGTTTCTTGGATGGTTCGCGCCTGGGTAGTCCCAGGTTGGGAAAATTCTCAAGGTCCACTTGCTCATGACAATTCACTTTTACCGTAAAAATGTTCGATCTGGTCTGACCAAGTTGCAAAAAACCTCAGCAAATGGCGACCAGATCGCTATTTGCGAGAGGTGCGGCGTTTGTTATCCAAAAAGTCCACGAGCACGTAGTCGCCAAGGTTGTCACTATTTGTCATGAATGCCCGACCACCATTCATGGCGGTCATCTGCTCAACAAAACGCTGCAGGTATTGATCGGGATCAAGCATGAACGTATTGATTCGAATGTTGTCTTTCGTGCAACGCATCGCTTCACGCAATGTTGCTTCAACCGTTAGTTGCTGGGCTTCATACCCGTCGAAGTAGGTGAACCACGGATCACCTTGCGGGGTGATGTGTGCCGTCGGCTCACCGTCGGTGATCATGATGATCTGCTTGTTGCCGGTTTGACGACTCAACATTTTGCGGGCCTGACCAAGGGCGTGATGCATGTTGGTGCCCTGCATTCCGGTCGAAGAAGCTTCAATCAGTTCATCGGCCTTGATTTCCCAAGCAACATGACCAAACATCAAGACACCTAGGTAGTCGCGGGGATACTGCGACGACATCAACGACTGCAATGCCACTGCCACTTTTTTAGCTGGCCCCCAACGACCATCACGCACCATCGAGTACGACGCGTCGAGCATCAACACAGTTGACGAGCGAGTCAGATGCTCAGTCTGTTCAATTTCAAAGTCTTCTGGCGACAACTTGACTGGGGTTCCCTGCCCGCCACGGCGCAAAGCATTACGAATAGTGCGCTGCAGGTCGAGGTTGAAAGGATCGCCGTACTCGTATTGCTTGGTTTCGTACGTGCGCTCGTGGCCTTGCCCAAAACGGTTCTGTTGATGCTGACCCTGCTTGTCTTTTGACAAGTTTGAAAACAAATCGCGCAACGATTTCGAACCGATTTTGCGCATGCCCTTTGGAGTCACTTCTAACTTGCCGTCTTTTTGATGGATTAAACCTTCACGCTCAAGTTCTTTCACCAACTTGGCCAGTTTTTCCATCGAGCGAGCAACATCATCGCCCATCAACTCACGCACACGATCCATGTCGGCTTCAGCGAGTTGCTGCGGAGACGTTGGGTTGTTCATTAAGTCTTCAAGCCGATCAAGTTCGGCAAGATCTTTCATCGCTTGCATTGCTTGATCGAAGCCCATTGGGTCCTCGCCTTGCATTTCATAACCCTCACCCTGGCCAAGGCCCGGAAACATTTGCATCATGTTTTGCGACAACTGATTCATTTCGTCTTGCATGTCTGAATCTTGCATGAGCATCTGCGACAACTCTTGCAACTGCTGACGCTGTTCGGGCGACATTGAATTGAGCATGTCTTGAGCAGCTTGCATCTGACGCGCAATCTGTTCCATGAGCTCATCAAACGACTGTGGATTCTCAGGAAAGAATTCACCGTGTTCTTTCATGAACTCTTCAAACTTCTCGTCTTCGCCATTGTTATGGCGCTCAATCATTTCATTGAGCGCCTTCATCATTTCTTTCATGCGCTGCATGTCTTCAGGTGATGTGCTCTTCATTGCTGACGAAACTTTGTCGAAGTTCTGCTGCATCAACTGATCACGGAGTTTCTCCATGAGCTGTTCAAATCGCTGTTGAGCCTCAGACGATTCAAAGTCGTACGACTGCAGTTCGCGAACCTTGCCCGCCAAATCGTCGGGCATCATGTCGAGTCGGAAGTTGCGCTCCATGGCAGCGTTGCGCGCGTTCTCGGCTCGGCGCTCGTCGCCACTCTTATCGGCGTCCATCACCGACTGTTCAACGGCATGACGCTCTTCATCCAAGATGTCGTCAAGCGCGTCGGCGATTTCTTGAAAGACCCCGTTCGGGTCACCTTTTTCCAGCAAATCCTGACGAGCTTCTTTCAATTTGCGGCGCATCTCGCGCAATCCCTGCATCCGCTCACCATTCGGGTCGGTCGCCCCACGCTCCATCAAACGTCGTAAAGCCCCACGCAGATCGCCATTTTGCAACAAATCATCCGACATTTCGTCGAAGAGATCACTGGCCTCAAGGTCGAACCCAGTCTGGGTTCCGTCCCATCGCGAATATGTGGACCGCGCAGTCATATGCGCACGCTAGTACCCAAATCCCGACATTGACCCGTCGAAGCAAGGGGGTAGTCTGAGGAGCGTCATGAAAGTTGAACGCACCTTCGTTTTTGTTGACCTCTCGGGGTTCACCAAATACACAGCCGATAACGGCGATACCTCAGCTGGCAACATCCTGACTAAATTTCGCGCCGAAGTTCGTGATGTCGCGGCTTCGTGGGGTATCCGAGTCGACAAATGGTTGGGTGATGGTTGCATGATCGTTTCGGTCGAGCAAGACATGGCCATTGGCTTTGCCCTCGACATGCAAAAACGTTGTGAAGATGTGTGTCGCCCACTTACCGTCCGCGTCGGACTGGCTACTGGCGAAGTCTTGATGTTCCAGGGCGAGGATTACATCGGTACCTCGGTCAACTTGGCCTCCCGTTTGTGCGATGTCGCCGAACACAACGAAGTTCTGATGCCTCGCTCCGACTTGCGGCGTTTGCCGCCCGGTGTCACCGAGAACAATCATGACAATGTGGTGTTGCGCGGGCTCGGCGAAGTTGAAGTGGTCAACTTGACTGCCCAAGACAAAATTGGTGGCAACAACGACACGGGTGAGTTATGGACTCGCTCGCCCTTCGTTGCGTAATTACCAAGTGCACGCGTTTTCAAGGTCGCGATGACTCAGCCAACTCCGGGTTTTTACCTACCTGCTCAATTTGCTGTTGGTCCCGATGGTCTCGCACCTTTCCGAACACACTTTGAAGAGATCATCAACTCGTATGCAATCGCCGGAGCAACTCAATTGCGTTTGGGTTTTGACTGGTCGCAACTTCAACCTCGCGCCGGCGGTCTTGATGGCAAATGGATTGAGTGGTATCGCGATGTGATCACTGCAGCCAATGGAGTCGGCATTCAAGTGTGGGCATCGTTGCTCGAACGTGAAGCACCCCACTGGTTTGATGACGAACGCGGTTTCAGCGACGCCAAAAACGCTGGTCGTTATTGGCCACGATTTGTTGAAATGGCTGCTGATTCATTTGGTGATCTTGTTGCTGGATGGTTTCCGATCGATGACCCGATTGGTTACGCAACACGTCACGAACCTGATGATGCAACGCGCCATGGCGAAATGGTTGACACGATGATCGTGGCTTGGCGCGATGCCTGGCGCATCTTGCGCGGTGGACCACCAGTCGCAAGTTCGTTCGGCGTGCGCATGGTGCGTGCTATTGACGAATCACAAATTGCTATCGACCTTGCCAAACGCGAAGATCACATTCGTTGGAAAACTTTTTTGCGCGGAATTCGCGATGGGAACATCGTTATTCCTGGTCGAGCCGATCGTGAACTCGCCGATCTTGCCGGATCAATTGACTTAGTTGGCATTACCTTTCGATCAGACTTGGGCGAAGATCAATCGATTACTGACGATTCATTACGTCGTTGGCAAGAACGCGCAACAATGTTGATTCATCGCGCCAATAACGAATCGCCTGACCGCCCAATTGCGATTTCATATCGCTCGGCCCGACGCGGCGTGAGCGAAACTGTGAGCGATGCCGAGGTTTTGACCGAAGCCTTCGAACGTGCAGTTGTGGCATCGGTTTCAGACGGAATTGACATTCAGCACGTCTTCACGAATCCTCCACGCGACAAGAAGAACTAATTATTTAATTGCGGTTGGCGCAACTGGCGCACCGACGGCACGCGTAAATGGCAACGGTGTTGCCGTCAGCATGAAGTCGTACTGACCATCAGCCGCGCAATCAGCCGCCAAATCGTCGAGCACCCAGTTTTGTCCTTGAGTCAAACCCATATCGCGAATGTTGATCATGTGTACTGGCAACATGGCTGCTGGGTCTTCGGGCGGGTAGCACTCAAAGACAACTGTGTCGGTCGCAACGATGGCGACATCGTTATCGCGCACCCATTGAATGCTCTTCTGTCCGAGGCCAGGCGTTGGGTACGAGTAATGGACTTTGTTGCCTTCACGCAACCAATGCATATGTCCGGTGCGCACACAAATGATGTCGCCGGGCATTATCTTCACACCAGCTTTGTTAGCAGCAGCTTCAAGATCATCTGCGCCAATCGCATAAGCCTCGTCAAAGAAATCAACACCGTGTAAGCGAGCAATATCAAGCAAAATACCGCGCGACATAACTGCCCCAACCTTTTCAATACCGAGCTCGGTTGCCCCAGTTTCATTGGTTGTTGTATCGGAAAGCCCGTTATACAAAAGTCCGTCGTATCCGACATGGGCTAACGAATCAAGGTGAGTTGATGCTTGAACGCCCATGCTCACTGCGTCATCACTTGATGTGAAATCGCCAGGGTCGCCCGTCATTGAGTGATTGAGCGAAATCATCGTGCGCTCGGGATTGATACGACCAGGAATGAATCCGAGTTGCGGACCATCTTCGTCAAATGGATACGTGAGAGAAAACACTTTGCCTTGACGCGCCGCGGCCATGCCACGTCGAATTGCTGCATCATCAATGAGGTTCAATGTTCCACGACGATCGTCGGCACCCCAGCGTCCCCAGTTTGAAACACCAGCTGCTAATTCGCGTAAGTAATCGGGCATTGTCATGATTGATTCCAGTCTCTGATTATTGACTTTTCTTGACGATCAGCCGTACAACAATTCGGCCATGGTGCGCAGAGTTTCGGGTGCGCCGCCGACAACCAATGTTGTCACTTTGCTTTCGCGCCATGCTGCAAGATCGTCTTTAATCTTGGCGGGTGAGCCCACCAAACAAATTTCGTCAATCATTGCCTTCGGCACTGCGGCGATTGCGTCGTTCTGGTGTCCGCTTAAGAAGAGACTCTGAATTTTGTCGACCGCTTCTTCGTAACCAAGTCGGCGAAAGACATCGGCATGGAAGTTCATTTCTTGAGCGCCCATACCCCCGACATACAAAGCAATGGTCGGACGCAACTTGTCGTATGCCTTGTCCATGTCTTCGTCGATAGCCACATTGGCCATCGCCAAAATCTCAAAATTGTCGGCATTGCGTCGCGCAGTTGGTCGAGCGAATCCTTCATCAAGATGCTTGGCGTACATCTCTTCATGACGAGGAGCGTAAAAGATCGGGTACCAACCGTCAGCAATTTCTGCTGCCAACGCCACATTCTTCGGGCCTTCTGCTCCGATGAATATTGGTAAATCAACTCGCAACGGATGCGTCATCACATTGAGTGCCTTACCAAGCCCCAGTCCGTCGATTGCTGGAATCGGATACTCGGGCCCAGGATTGGTGAGTCGTTCTTCACGATCCAAGATCTTGCGAATGATCTCGACGTATTCGCGAGTACGCGCCAATGGCTTGTTGAAACGTTGGCCGTACCAGCCTTCAACAACTTGCGGACCACTGACACCAAGCCCAAGACAGAATCGTCCACCCGACAGGTGGTCCATGGTGATAGCGGCCATGGCGGTCGCAGTTGGCGTACGGGCCGAAAGCTGCACGATGTTGGTGGCGAGGCGCAACTTGGTTGTTGCTGCTCCCCACCAGGCGAGCGGCGAAATGGCATCGCTACCCCACGACTCGGCGGTGAACACCGTCTCGTAGCCCAAGCTTTCGATCATCTTCAATGTTTCGGGCACGCCGGCGGGCATTGAGCGACCCCAATATCCGATGTGCCAGCCAAGTTTGAGATCAGTCGTCATAGATATTTCACAGTAGTTGGCAACGACATTTCGGTGGGTCTTCTGCTAGAAACTTGAGGGCACTATCAGGGGATTCCCAGGGGGAAACATGGATATCGGGTACACCGACGAACAGCAGGCGATGCGCACCGAGTTGCGCTCGTACTACCAGAAACTCCTCGACGAAAAGACCGTCAAGGATCTGAGCACAAGTCACGGAATTGGCGAAACTCCGCGTCGCGTCTGGAAGCAGATGTGCGCCGATGG
>JBAXIP010000056.1:0-12057 GCA_037138315.1 Actinomycetes bacterium | reverse complement strand
CACTCGAAGTCCGAGATCGGCTGAGGCGCGTGCCATCGCAGCCGTTACGGTTGTCTTGCCGACACCACCCTTGCCGGCCACCACAAGCATCCGCGACATGGTGAACAGTGGGTCAATATTTTTCTTTTTCGGAGACACTCGTGCGCAGACTAGCCATCCTCTTCATTGCTGTCGGCTCCGTGCTCGGCTTTCTTGATGTGGCACATGCGTCATCGGGCACCGAACCGCCCACTCAAGAGGTAGTGACAACCAGTGCCGAAGTGACCGCGACAGGTTTGGCTCCGGTTGACGTGCTGCAGGTCTCGGGCCTGATTGACAACATCATCGTCGATGCCATTAACAACGCAATCTCTGATGCTGAAACCAACGGCGCGCAAGCTTTAGTTTTGCAGATCAACTCGAAGGCGTCCCTCGTTGGTCGTGACACGATGCGCGACCTGTACAACCGCATTGCCAACGCAACTGTCCCGGTAGCAATTTGGGTCGGACCCTCGGGCTCAAAGGCCACCGGACTTGGCGCACAACTTTTGTCAGCAGCCGACGCATCTGGAATGGCGCCTGGCACTCGTATTGGTAAGTCAGGAACACCGCTCGTTGATGGCGTTGACTTTGGTGAAGCAACAGACCAACTTCGTACCGAAACTCTTGGCTTTCAAGACGCTCGTCGTGCGGGAGCATTGAAGCTAGAAATTAGCGACGAAGGTGCGCCAACGATTCGCAACATGGTCTATGCCCTTGACGGTCTCACCTTCGATGGCATCACCCTTGATACCGCAGTTGAAACCCTCAATGAAGATGGAAGTGTCTCAAACGACATCACCACGGTGCGTTTCCACAAGCTTGGTTTGTGGGCTCAAATGTTGCACACGTCAGCAAGCCCGCCTGTTGCCTACCTGTTCCTCATTATTGGCCTCGCACTTTTGATCTTTGAATTCTTCACTGCTGGTATCGGTGTTGCCGGTGTTGTTGGTGCAGTGTTGCTATTGCTTTCGTTCTACGGGCTTGGCGAATTGCCCGAACGTAACTGGGCACTCATCTTGATGTTTGTCTCGATGTTTGCCTTCTCAATTGATGTGCAAGTCGGTATTCCGCGATTCTGGACGGGCATTGGCCTTGTTGTGTTCACTATTTCATCGGTCTTTATGTTCCCGGTTTTTGATCAGCAATCACTTCAAGTGTCGTGGTTGAGTTTGCTCGTTGGCGTTGGTGGCATTGCGCTCACATTCGTGTCGGGTATGCCGAGCATGACCCGTACACGTTTTGCGACGCCGACGGTTGGACGCGAGCGTCTGATTGGTGAAGTTGGTATGGCGATCTCTGACATCAGTCCCGACGGCGCAGTACAAATTGGCGCTGCCCGTTGGAAAGCTCGCACCAACCGCGCGACTCCCGTGAAGACTGGAGAAATGGCCCGAGTTGTGGCTATCGACGGAATTGTTTTGCAGGTTGAACCCGAAGAAGGCGGGGCTCGTGATTACCGCGAACGCCGACCCAAAGAAGATGCGGCGACTGAAGAAAAGTAAAAGTAACTGCCATGAGTGATGCAGCAGAGACTCGCCGCATATTGGCTATCAGTGCTTACAACAACGCGTCAGACATTCTTGATCGCAGCGAACTTTCAGAAGAAGATGCTTACCGGGCGTTGTGTGAAGCATTGGCCTCACGCTCGCTTTGGGAGCCCATCGGCAACGCGATGAACTTGTTGATTGGTGATTGGCAAGTTGCTCGAGCCCTCACCGTCAATGGCATGGCCGAAGATGCTGTGGCACTGATTGAATCGGCAATCGCTCGGGCTATTGAAAACGCAGTTGATGATTGGTTGATTGCTTCACTGCATGAGGGCTATTCGCGTGCGTTGTTGAATGCTGATGACGATCGCTATGGCGATGTGTACATGGTGACGGTTCAACTGATTGCCGGAATCAGCGACCTCGAAGATCGTTCAATTATCGAATCGCAATTCGCCGATCTGCCGATGCCCTAAAGACCTGTGATCGCATGAGACTTTTTGATGAGCCACTGATGCAACCGCTAGAACTGTTGCCCCACGACGGCAGCGCGTTATACCGGCCAGAGTTTTTCAACTCAGCCGACAGCGAGCGAATGTTTCGTAGTATCAATGACGAAACTCCATGGGAAGCACGCAGCATCATTTTGTTTGGCAAAGAAGTTCCGCAACCACGATTGGCGTGTTGGTACGGAGACTTAGCGTATTCGTATTCGGGAATCACGCTTGACCCTCGACCTATGACGCCGACTTTGCTCGAAATCAAAAAGCGTTGTGAAGAAGTGGCGTCTGCCCAATTCAATTCGGTCTTAGTAAACTTGTATCGCGACGGCCAAGACTCGATGGGTTTGCATGCCGATGACGAACCCGAGCTTGGTAGCGAACCAGTGATTGCATCAGTGAGTTTTGGCGGAGAACGTAACTTTCGTTTCCGGCACCGTGAGAGCAAAGAACTGCAGCAAATTTATTTAGCCTCTGGGTCGTTATTAGTGATGAGCGGCTTGTCTCAAGCGTGTTGGATGCACGATGTGCCAAAGACCAAGAAATTTATTGAGCCCCGCATCAACCTGACTTTTCGCTACATCAATTCGAACTAAAGCTTTGGTCCAGCAATTCGTACATCGCCGCGGCGACGAGTCATGGCTCGTGCATCAAGTTCGCCAGCTAACGGAACTGAGTGTTTGCGGGTGACACCGAGGGCTTCTCGAAACTGCGACATCGTGAAACCATCTGGGTTGGCCTGAAGAAGATTTGTGGCAACAGAGCGGGCTGTTTCAAGAGCCGACACATGAAACCATTCACCTTCGCGTTCAAAGAGCAGACTAGCTTTGGCGAGCCGACGTAGTTCTGGCGGCGTAATGCCCGTTGGTGGGGTAGGCGAGCAGCCCTCAGTTGCTAATCGTTCAATGATGGGATGATCGAGCAGGGGATCATGGACTCCAGCGATGGTGACGCGGCCTTCTTTGATTGACAATTGCGGGAGAGTCGCGACAATTAATCGTTGGCGTTCATCGAGAGATGACAAATCAATTCCTCCGTCGCCCGCTTTTGAAATCAGCGATTCAATGGCGGTAATAGTTGAAGTAAGAACCTCAGGGGCCACGATCCAATCGCCGAATTGGGCTTCGCGTTTTTCGCCGGTGAGAAGTGCGAGCGAATCGGCAGTAATCCAACCATGTTCGTTAATGACACGATCGACTGAGCGGGTGGGCTGGGCGCGAGATGCTGGCAACTTTGGTGCGACATCAAGAATTTCGCCACCGCCGACCGTTTCTGACCGTCCACTTTCACGTAACACGTAACGATCACCCGGAAGGAGGGGGACAGATCGCGAAAGGTGCAGTCGAACCAGTCCGTCGTGCCCAGGTGCAATTGACTCGGGTCCAAGAACCCGCACGCGTGCAGGAATTTCATCTGATCCAATATGCACAGTGAATGCACCGCGTCGTGAGACGACGTGACTCAACGAAGCCAGTACATGAAGCGATGCATCAACACGATGACTGAAGTGCCAATGATTTGCCTTGACGACGACATCACCACGTGTGAGGTCGGAATGTTCGATACCCGACAGATTAAGAGCGACACGGTGCCCAGGTTCGATGCTTGCAACTGCCTCACCCAAGGTTTGAATACCGCGAATCTTTGCTTCGCTACCCGAGGGCGAGATGACCACATTGTCGCCAATGGCAAATGAGCCATCAGTCAAAGTACCCGTAACAACTGTGCCACTTCCTTTGGCAGCAAAGACGCGATCGATGAAAAGTCGTGGACGATGATGGTCGCTCGACGGGGCGCTTTGTTGGGTCAGCACATCAAGAGTGGCGATGAATTCATCGAGTCCCTCGCCTGTCGTTGCGCTTAACGGAACAATCGGAGCAACTTGCAAGAAGGTTCCGGCAACATGGTCGGCGATATCCATGCTTGCAAGTTCGCGATCATCGGCATCACATAAATCAATTTTGGTGAGAGCAATGATTCCGTGCTTGACTCCCACGAGTTGCATGATGCGCAAATGTTCTTCGGTTTGTGGTTTCCATCCCTCGTGGCCATCAACCACCAAGATGCACGCATTGATTCCGCCAACGCCAGCCAACATGTTGCCAATAAATCGAGTGTGGCCCGGAACATCAATGAACGCGATGCTGTCGCCACTAGGTAATTGCATGTGAGCAAAACCAAGATCGATGGTGAGCCCACGTTCTTGTTCTTCGATCCAGCGATCGGGATTAATGCCAGTGAGGCGGCGAATCAATGTTGACTTGCCATGATCGACATGGCCGGCAGTGGCAATGATGCGCATGTCAGCAGATTTTCTTGAGTGCCTCGATCAACACTGCATCATCAGTCGGGTCGACGGTCCGTAAATCAATCATGGTTGAGCGATCTTTGACACGCGCAATGATTGGAGGCTGGTAGTTGCGCAGCGCCACCAGGTGATCGCCGTCAATGACCAAGCCAACTGAGTTGATCGTGATGCCTGGTGCACTGCCTGCTCCAGGAAGTGATTCACAATCAACAACTTGTCCAACACCAGTGTGTTGAACAATTGCTTGAGCACGATCGCGTAATTCTTTAACTGACGTTGTGGCCATTCGCCAAAAGGGGATGTCCTTTTGAGCGGTCCGAGCGAGATAAGACATCAGTGTGTTGTGGAGCGACGCAAGAACTAAACCACCAGGTCGCAATGCACGAGCGAGAGGGTGGGCGGCACATGCTTGTACTAAGTCGGCTCGACCCACGATGAAGCCCGATTGCGGTCCGCCCATCAATTTGTCGCCGCTGAAAGTAACCAAGTCAGCTCCAGCAGCCAATGTTTGTTTGGCAGCAGGCTCGCCATTGAGCCATGACGGTGGTCCATCGTTGAGCCAAGGACACGCAGCATCAAGCAGACCCGAGCCAATGTCTGAAACAACGGTGACGCCAAGGGTTGCCAGTTGATCAACCGAGGTTTCTTCAACAAAACCCTCAACGCGATAATTCGACGGATGAACTTTGAGAACAAGAGCGACATCAGTTGTTTTGCGATCAATCGCTTTGCGGTAATCGGCAAGTCGTGTGCGATTCGTTGTGCCGACATCAAGTAGTCGGGCACCCGATTGTTCCATGACTTCGGGAACGCGAAACCCTCCACCAATCTCAACACTCTCGCCGCGGCTCACTGCAACATCGCGATCGTAAGCAAGGGCCGCTAAGACCAACATGACTGCGGCGGCATTGTTATTCACGACCATTGCCGATTCGGCACCACATGCTCGTGCCAATAGTTGTCCGATGCCGGCTTGACGACTTCCGCGTTGGCCAGTGCTGAGATCGAACTCAAGATTTTGTGCACGAGCGGTTTGGGTATGGGCGATTGGCGAACGACCAAGGTTGGTGTGAGCAATAACGCCAGTGGCATTGATCACTGGAACAAGTAAACACTGCGTAATGTCGTTGGCAATTTGTTCGGCTAATTGCGGGTCGCCTGCAGCAATTGCTTGTCGGGCGGCGTCAACCAACAGCGGATGTGGCAATCCGATGTGGGCGAGTGATCGCGCCAAAGAATCAACGCTAGGTGGCCGAGAAGTCATTGAGAGCGACGCTATCTCTTGTCGCCACTTGCTGACTAGGGTGAGTGCGTGATCTTGTTTTTGCTCTTTATTGTTGCCCCGGTCGCCGAGCTGTACACCATCATCCAGATGAGTGGAGCTATTGGCTTTTTCAACACCTTGGGCCTGATGATCGCCGTTGGCTTCATTGGCAGCTGGCTGGTCAAACGCGAAGGCTTGCGTGTTTGGCGTCGCTTCAACGAGGCGGTGGCTCAAGGCAAGGTCCCCACCAAAGAAATGATCGATGGTGTTCTCATTCTTGGGGCCGGAGCCCTATTGCTGACGCCCGGGTTTTTGTCCGATGTGTTTGGCATCTTGATGCTCTTCCCAGTTACTCGGGCATTCTTCCGTTCGTATCTGATGCGTCGGGCAAAGAACGGCACAGCCTTCTTCGCTTCGGGTTTCGGTGGTCGCGCATCGACGCAAACGAGACCTGGTGATTTCATTGATACCGATGCCGAAGAACCTCGCGGTGAGTTGGACTGATCGTGTCGCAGAACTCTGAATTTGATCCGGCAAGTGTTGTTATCAAGCCAGCAGCAACAGTGATGCTGTTGCGCGAGACCAGTGAATTGGGTGTCGAAGTATTCATGATGCGCCGGACAACCAAAGCTGCGTTTGCTGGTGGCATGTATGTTTTTCCCGGCGGAGCAGTTGACGCCGAAGATTCGTCGTACGAGATTGCAGCGATTCGTGAATGTTTTGAAGAAGCCGGCGTGTTGTTGGCCCGAACATCAATCGGCGTAACAGTTCGGTTTGATGATCCGGTCTCGCACGATCGCTTTACGACATATCGACATGCAGTTCATGCTGGTGAACGAAGTATGACCAGTGTGTTGAGCGCCGAAGATTTGGTTGCGCAAAGCGATGAGTTGTTGTGGGTCGCACACTGGGTCACTCCGTTTGGCGAAGTACGTCGATTTGATACACGATTCTTTGTGGTGGCAATGCCCGATGATCAAACACCATTGCACGATGACAAAGAGACGGTTGGTAGTTTGTGGGTGACTCCACTTGACGCATTGAATCGTGCACAATCGGGCGAACTTCTGATGCTGCCACCAACAATTGCCAACCTCGAATTTCTGGCGACATATTCGTCAGTCGACGAAATCATTGAGGCTGCTCGCAAGATTGGGACGCCACCCAAACTGTTGCCCAAAGTGAAGTGGCGCGACGACGGACGAATTGAAGCACTGCTGATGCCCGGTGATGCTGGCTATGACGACTTGCCCGATCGCTGAGCTGTGTGGCTCACGTCTTCAAAAATCGATGTCGTCAATCTCCAGCAGAATTTTGCGGGCCTTACTGATCGCTCGTTCACGGCGGTTGCGCACACTTCGTGGTTGGATATTTAAATGTGGAGCCATTTCAACTGAGTTGATGTCGTGACAGACTGCTCGCAAGATTTGTAAGTCGTATTCAGTAAGACCTCGTTTTTCAAATTCAGAAAACATGAGGTCAAGTGCTGCGCTCGTGCCAACTGGATCGATTTCGGTTTCGCCCATGCGAAAGCGTTCAAATTCAATGCCGAGCAATCCCGCGGGAGCGAAATGAAGTTCGGCACGATTGCGTTTAAGTCGAGGTTCACGGACAAAGGCCTGATATTCAATGTCCATCAACAGATTGGCGGCAACCCGACGAGGACGACGGTCAATGGGATATCGCCGGATGACCAGCCACGCCGCCGATGCGATGAGGTCAAATGCTGCCGGTAATCCTCCGGCAGTGACGTGGGCTCGACGCATAGCCATAGCGATCAAGCCAGGCATGATGCGCTGAAAAACCATGCGGGTTGCCAAGTCGTCGTTCTTGGCGCATTCAACGAGGCGTGCCAAATATTCATCAAAATGATCGGCATTAGATAGGTCATCGAGTCCGCTTCGAAGGAGGATTTCTTGTAAGTGGCTGACGGGTTCGCCTGGTAGGCCCAGCAAATTTGCTCGGCGGATGTTGTGGGGTTGACGGGCCATACGCCGCCATTCGGTAATGAGGCGGGTTGCCATGGTGATGCGGCCACTTGAAGGTGAGTTGGTAGATGTCATGACGCCACTAGGCGTGATGGCCATCACCGCAAGTCACACAACTACAACCGTCACTGTTGTCGGTGAGACCTGCGGTGAGCTCACTTCGGCATCACAACGGTATGACTTCATACGAACTTGTTGTGATGAGTGGGCCCGACAGTGGAGCAGTACGACCAATTCAAAGTGGGAGGCAAAGCATTGGTCGATCAAAGGTGGCTGGACTCGTCATTGACGATCCATCAATTGAACCCCACCATGGACTTCTTGAATGGGAGCATCCACTACTCAGAAGTCGGGCTCTCGGCGGCGAAATTCGTGTTGAGAATGTCGGTATTGATACCAAAGTCTTCTTAGGTGAATCTCTGTGTGGGATTCGTGAAAGACACACAGCGCAACAAAGAAAGTCAGCGATTTTTCATCGTGCCCTACAAGAGCGTCAAGAAATTCTCCCGGCGCCAATTCTTCCTGATGTCCCTCCCGAACCTCGAGCGCCGATCTCTCCACCGGTTGTACCTATTGCCGGAGGTGTTGTTGTAGGCCTGACAATGGCCTTGGTCACCCGACAATTACTTTTCGGTCTCTTTGCAATCACTACGGGGGTCATCACATTTTTGACTTGGGCCATAAGCCGACTCATCTATCGGCGTTCAATGGTGCGTTGGCAACAACACTGCATTGAAGTTAACGACCAATTTCATCAAGCGAATATCGAATTCACTCGTCAGTTGGCTCAGCAACGGCGAAGTCGGTATCGCTCGCTAGGTGAGTTGCGTCGTAGCGCCGAAGACGGAGATTCAAAATTGTGGGCACACCGTGAAGTCAATGAAGTGTGTGTTGGCTATGAAACGCGTGAAGTGACAGTGAAGGGCGACGTCGTACCGATTGTGATTTCGCAGTATCCGCGTACGGTGAAGATTTCGTCAGGACAAGTTGTTGGGGTCTTTGGCGTACGAGCACGTCAGTGTGTAACTGCGTTGTTGACTCGATTGGCAGTTGAGGTCGGACCAGCAGATTTACAATTGATTTTTGTTGGTGATGCAGGTGACGATTGGAAATTCTTCAAACAGTTTGCCCATGTTCGGTTGACGCCTCTTGATCGTATTGATCTTGTTAGCTCAGATATTGAAAATAAGCACCGACTTTTGTTGGTTAGTCAAAAAGAACTCGTTGCCCAACGCACATCAATCGCTCGGCGAATTCTGCAACGCGACAACGTTTCGATGATTGTCGTTGCTGAAGAGCACAGTGAACTTCCGGCAATCTGCACCAACACGGTTTCTGCCGATGATTGTGGGGTTGATGGGATGTCACTCACTACGTCACTTGAGTTTGCTCACGCATTAGAACAGTGGGTTGATCCAGATAATGAAGCTGCTCTGATTCCACGAAGAGTCAACTTCTCAAAAATCTTTTCTCTGGTTGCAATGCAACCTGAAGCAATCGCATCGACTTGGCAAAAGCAGGATCGAATAAGTCTGAACGCATTCGTTGGCGAATCGGCCGATGGACCAATAGCGATTGACTTCATCACCGACGGTCCGCATGCAGTAGTCGTTGGCACAACTGGCTCGGGTAAAAGTGAATTTCTCAGAACGATGGTCGTATCTATTGCACTGCAGTATTCGCCGGCAGATGTCAATTTCATATTGATCGATTACAAGGGCGGGGCAGCCTTTGACTCATGTGCCGGACTTCCACATGTCGTCGGGGTGATTACCGATCTTGATGAGGGATTGGCCGCAAGAGTTCTCGTGAGCCTTGAGGCTGAGTTGCGTTATCGCGAGCAACGACTTCGTGATGATGCCTCAACATATCTGCCGCGTTTGATGGTTGTTGTCGATGAATTAGCGGCGCTCAAAGACGATGTACCTCATTTCATTGGGTCACTGGTCAGTATCGCCCAGCGCGGTCGAAGCTTGGGTATTCATCTTGTTGTGGCAACGCAACGCCCAGGTTCGGCTCTTTCAGCTGATGTACTAGCCAACGCTAATATTCGAATGGCTTTGCGGGTGCAGTCGGCACATGACGCTCAAGAAATTGTTGGCTCTGTGGTAGCTGCGAGTTTTTCGCGTGATACTCCAGGGCGAATTGCATTACGACTTGGCCCTGACGAGCTGTACATCTTTCAAGCAGTGCATCTCGATATTGATTTTCACCAGTTTGTAATAATGACAAATGAGGCTTGCGTGCTTGCAGGTCTGACAAGTCCGCGTCGACCTTGGTTAGATGCACTGCCAACTCAACTATTTGAGAATTCAGTTGATGACCAAGCCGTGGGTACCAAAATCGTGGTCGGGCTCATTGATGATCCGATGAATCAGCGCCAATTTTCATTGCATTGGGAAACATCACAGCATGCATTCATTATTGGTTTGGCAAAATCGGGTAAGTCAACAACATTGACGATGTTGCGTGCGAAGTCGGTAATACAGGGCTTTCAAACTTTTTCGGTGAGTTGTTCGGGCGGCAGTTCATTGGCTTCGCATCAAGTTGATGTGAGCGACCGCGAGTTGTTGCGACGCCTACTGCAACTGATGATCAAACGTATTGATGGACCACCGATTTTGGACGCCAATGAGCGATGGATGCTTTTTATTGACGACATCGATATTTGGCGTAACCATTTCATTGACGACCGAATTGGTCTCGACAACTGGACGATGTTTGAACGGATCTTTTTGGAAGGTCCTAGCCGAAATATTGTTTGCGTTATTACAGGAGTTCAGCCAACTGCAATTCCCGCAATGTTAAGTAGTCGACTGAAACAGCAGTGGGTATTAACTTCGCTACCGGGCCGATGCACGGTTGATTACGACGGCCGTGAGTTGTTTGCACAATTGTTGATGCCAGTGAAGATCAGTGATGGAGCACAGAAACAAAAGAGTAAAGAATTCAACTTGTACCGCTTACCTCGAACGATTGACATTGATTCATTAAGCATTGAGTCGTCGTGGGCCGTTGCAGCAGATGACCTCACTGAAATTCCTCTTCCGTTGGCCGGCAGTATTTGTGTTTTTGGAGCCCGCGATTCGGGACGTTCAATGACCATCGACACCATGAGACAAGCTTGGGAAAAGCTTCATCCACCTTGCCGCGTGTTTGATTTACGAAATCAGGCAGAGGCCAATGTTTGCGATGGTCTCGACGATGAACAACCGACATTGGTTCTTGCCGATGAATCCACAGTGAACCCGTTCATTCTGGAATTTCTGAATCAAGCAATGCAGGGTCGGGGAAGTGTCACGCTCATCGCGAGTTCGTCACCGAATTTCGCCCGTGCTCATCCCGAGCATTGGATCAACACAATGCGTCGAACTCGTACCGGTTTATTACTCGGACGAGCAGCACTTGAAGACGCCGATCTGTTTGGCTTGTACTCAACTCAGCCACATGTGTTTGGCGAAGCAAATGGGCGCGGACTGTGGGTCGTTGACGGATGCCCAGTGGGCATCGTGCAATCAGCGAGCGCGAAGTTCGAGACGGTCGCGTAACAAAATTTTGTAACGACGCTCGTGCTGTTCAATCCAGCCCAAACGAATAAAGCTGCTGATTGCTTTGTTAACGCGTTCACGTGACGCGCCAACCATGCCAGCGAGTTCTTCTTGGGTCACTGGCAAAACAAATTCGTCGGCGCCAGCAGCGAGTTCAAGCAGACGCTTCGCAGTGCGACCAGTGACATCTAGGAAAACTGAATCGGCAAGAGCGCCGTCCATGACTCGCAAACGTTCGGCGAGCATGCGCACGACACCACGAAGCACTTTGGGGTTGCTGTCAAGCAAGTCGCCTACTGGGTCGTAAGGAATTTCAAGAACTTCGCTCGGTTCAATGGCACGAGCCATTGCCGAACGAGGTCCGCCGTCGAGCAGTCCCATTTCGCCGAAGAGGTCTCCGGCTTCCATGAGGGCAACCATGCTCTCGCGCTTGTCGAGTTCGCTGGCGATCGCAATAGCGACTCGACCACTGATGACGATGTACATCGATTCAGCTTCTTCGCCAGCTTCAAATAAGTGATCGCCACGCGAAAGTATGCGCTTTCGGCCGGTTGCTGCAATTGCCGACACCACTTCGGTGGGGGCATCGCCAAAAAAGTCGGTGCGGAGGAGGACGTCTTCGTAAGCCATCAGGATCATACGGTACTACCCTCAACCCTTATGTCTGACGCTCAGCCGACAACTATGCCGAATGGAGCTCCGCCTCAGATCTGGACAATTGTCGTGGCGGGCGGCTCGGGACGGCGCTTTGGGACGATGAAGCAATACGAAATCATTGGCGACCGCCGTGTTCTTGACCATGCGGTCGATGTTGCGCTTGCGAGCTGCGATGGCGTGGTCGTGGTTGTACCTACCGATGACGTGATTGAAGAGACGACCATCCAGCGGTCCCATTCCCGGGTACAAGTTGTTGCCGGAGGCCCGACCCGTACGGCAAGTGT
>JBAXIP010000055.1:0-12633 GCA_037138315.1 Actinomycetes bacterium | reverse complement strand
AACCTGAGAGTGATTTCATGGCCTTGTACAAAGTTTCGAAGAAAGTTCATTTGCCTGATCCAAGTAATGATTTATTGAAGTCAATGAATCCGACAATTGCTCGGCGGAGGGATTCTGGTTATGTGAGCCTTGTTCGCCAAGTGAATTATTGCTACGAAAACGGCTTTTATGTCAGGCGAGACGGCAGTGACGTGATTCGTACGTCGTACGACGTGGTCAGGCTTAATGACGATTTAGAAATTATCAGTAGCGCACTACTTGATGACTCTGCTATTCGAATGAGTGATCCGAAGTTTCCGGTGCACGGAATCGAAGACCTACGAATCTTTCGGCGTGGTGAAAAATGGTTTGCCAGTGGGACAGTACGCGAACATCGCGCCGATGGTCTCTGCCAAATGATGCTGACGGAGATTATTGATATTGATTCAGATCATCCCAAATTGGTAGGTGGAATTCTGTTGCCAACAATGTCGCCGAACAAACATGAGAAGAATTGGATGCCCATTGAAGGCAAAGAGCACGCATGGGTGTGGGGCGTTGACCCCACGGTTGTTCTGCGGCTTGATACGGCGACTCAGTCTCTGGTGCCATCACGTTCTGCTAAGGGAAATTTGCAACTTCGCGGTAGTTCACAGGCGATCCAATTCTCTGGTGGCTGGATCGCAGTTGTTCATGAAGTTGTTCCATCGACCACAAATAGATTTCAACGGTCTTATCAGCATCGGTTCGTGCGTTGGAATGATGATTTCACCGACTGCAAAATCTCGGAAGCTTTTCATCTGGCAAATGATGAGAATGGACTTGAATTTTGTGCGGGTCTGGCGCTGAGTACACGGCCGAATCATTTGGTGATGTCGTACGGGGTTGGCGATCGAAGTGCTGAAGTTGTCGAATTTCAATTTCCGACCACATGGAGTGCTTGACTGTGAATGTGAAAAGTTCTCAAGCGCGATCGACAAAACCAACACTGGGCCTAGTGATGATCGTGCGCAATGAGGCGGCGATCATTGAACGTTGCCTTGTCAATGTGAAGCAGTATGTCGATCATTGGACCATTGTTGATACCGGTTCGACGGATGGGACGCCCGAAATCATTCGCCGAGTTCTCGGTGAAATCCCGGGAGCGTTATATGACCGACCCTGGGTTGACTTCGGGAGAAATCGCACCGAATTGATGGCATTGGCAAAAGACAGTGCCGATTTCTTGTTGTTGCTTGATGCCGATCATGTCGTCGACGTTGATGGTGACTGGCTCGACGGAATGAACACATGGGCAGATGTCAATGACATTCATGTTCGGGGAATGTTTGATATGTGGATGCCTTACTTGGTGTCGGGTCGACACGATTGGTCCTTCAATGGCGCAACTCATGAGTACTTAGTTCGAAGTTCGAGTCACAGTAAGCGGCGCGAAGAAAAGATACGTATCAATGATCAGCATGATGGAAGTTCGCATGCTGAAAAACTTCGTCGTGATGAACAGCTGCTCATTCGGCAAATCGAAAAAGAACCCAATGATTCACGTTGGGCTTTTTATTTGGCGCAGACTCGACAAGGATCTGGCAATATCAACGGTGCAATCGCCGGCTATTGACGTTGCATTGAACTGAGTACGTGGGATGAAGAGATCTACTGGTGCCTGCTGCAAATTGGCGAGTTACTACAAGCAAGAGGAGACTGGCCCGAGGCAGTTATTGCGTTAGAGGCAGCATGGGAATTTCGGTCGACTCGCGCCGAGTCGTTGTTTCTATTGGCTGCTGGGCACCGTGAACGAAATATGTATTTGTCGGCACGAATGTTCGCCGAAAAAGGTCTTGAAATCGCCCTCCCCACAGATTCAATGTTTGTGCGGCGCTGGGTGTACGACTGGGGCCTGCGTTTTGAACAATCAGTTGCCGCATGGTGGATGGGCGAGGACGAATTGGCGGGGACAATTTGGCGTGAGTTGTTGGAACGCGACGATCTCAGCCCGACATATCGCGAATTCGTTGTAGCAAACCTCAACCAATGGTCATAACTGTGGGGTACAATTAAACTTATGAGTTCATCCATTGGCGGGGGAGTCGGGCGTGAAGTTTCGCGACGCACATTGTTGCTGTCGTCGGTCATTTCGGTCCTCGGTGGAGCAGTTGGCGGTGGCGTGATTGCGTCTGTCGTTGCCGGCAAGGATGGAGCCTCGGGCGCTGATGGTGCCGACGGAATTATTGGTAAGGATGGCGTAGTCGGTGTCGATGGTGCGGCTGGACTAGACGGTTTAGCCGGCCAAGACGGTGCAAACGGCACGAACGGAATCAACGGTATTAACGGTATTAACGGTATTAACGGTATTAACGGTCGTGACGGTGCAACGGGTGCTGCCGGAGCAAATGGGCGTGATGGTGCAACTGGTGCAGCTGGGCTTGCCGGGGCAACAGGTGCTGCTGGAATTAATGGAACAAATGGACGTGACGGAGCATCAGGCCCTGCTGGTGCCGCTGGGCAAAATGGTTCGATTGGTCCGACCGGACCACTAGGCGGTCCGACTGGTCCCCGTGGTGACACCGGTACTCAAGGAACTCCGGGCATAGACGGCTCGACGGGCGCACGAGGCGCAACGGGTTCGACTGGTGCTATGGGCTCTCCTGGTGCGACTGGCGCTATGGGTACGACGGGAGCTTTAGGTCCCACTGGCCCTTATGGTTCGACGGGCGCAATGGGCTCTCCTGGTACGACGGGTGCACGAGGTGCGACTGGCGCCATGGGTCCCACTGGCCCTTATGGTTCGACGGGCGCAATGGGCTCTCCTGGTACAACAGGTGCACGAGGAGCGACTGGTGCTTTGGGCCCGACTGGTGCCTTGGGCCCGACTGGTCCGACTGGTGACACCGGATACACCGGCTATCAAGGTCCGACTGGTCCGCAGGGTGACCCCGGAGCTACTGGAGCAACTGGTGACACCGGCTATCAAGGTCCGACTGGTCCGACTGGTCCGATGGTTAATCCTTTGGTTAATCCTTCAAAATCGGACTAGCCGTTATCCTGTCGAAGTGGTTTAGCTACTCGTACTGAATATCAGAGTCGATAACTGGTCCGCCATGTCTGGCGACGGGTGAGGTGGCCATACTTGGCACAGCTTCGCTGAGCCGTAAACGGTGAGTGTTGTTCAAGATAAATGTGTCGATCCCGTACGCAATGCCTTCAGTCTGGGCGATATCGAAAAGTTGTTTCGCTCCTGATTTGCTGAGTACGTAAGCAAATGCGCCACCCATCAAGTTTTCAAGCACGACGGGTCGCAGAGTTTGAATAGTCGACATTGGTGAAAATGCATCATCAAAGTAATGCAGACCCAAAAAGATCACATCTGCTTGGGGGCGATCAAGCATCTGTCCGAGTAACTCACCGAGCCGAGAAGTGAAGTCACTCGTGAAATGAGCGTCATCTTCAAAGATGATGTAGTGCTCATGCTCACTATTGATGAGTTCAATCCACAAAGACAAATGACTTAACGCGCAAGCTGTCTGCGAGCGACGCAACGGAAGTTCACTTCCCCTAAACATGTGCATAATTTCTGGCGTCATCTCGAGATCGAGACCGTTGATCGCCGAGAACCGCTCAACTCGCGAAGTCAATCGATCTCCGCTGGCGAGCGCAAGACGTTGCATAAACCCATCAAGCCGATCTGGTCGACGATCAAGATTGATGACATGAATCGGAGTGCGGTCTAGAAGTTTGTGCCCTCGAACAAGTCGTGAAATTGTGGGAGCAAGTTGCAAAGAGTTCAGGAGCTTTTCTTTGCTCCGCTTAATCGCTGGTAAACGCCGAGAGTATTCATCGTTGGCAATGGCCTCGCAAATGATTGATGCAGCTAACGCGATGTCATCAGACGGCAATCGAATAAATGAATCCGGCTCAATGATGTCTTCAAGGTTGGGGCATCCCCAGTAAAAAGGGAGGCATTCCGAAAGAATTGCGTCAGTAAGTTTCTCAGTGACGTAGTTATTTTCTGAGTTGTTTTCAATAGCAATTGCGTAACGGTACGGGGCAAGGCCTTCGCGCTTGTCAAGCCACGGAAGTGCTCCACGGTAATTTCTAAATGACTCGTTGTTGTCAAGACCAAAAACATCAATCTCGTGTTCGATTGATTCAAGATGGTGAATGAGGTCTAGGCGAAAGTGATGGCCCCTAGATAGGCGTTTACCTGTCACGATTACTGAAAGATCAGCAGATTTCGTTGGACTTGTTATTGCCAACTGGTCGTAACTTATGTCTAGGTGCCACTCCAAGAAATTTGTGGCAAAGTCACGAGAGTGCACGTGCATGAACCGCGCCGAGTTTGGTTGTGCCCAGTCTCCGTATCGTGAGGTTCCCTCACGTGGTTCCATATGTACAACGAGTGATTCGCCGGCATTGATGGGTAGATCTTCGGTCCGAGGATGATTAATCACCAATGTGAAGTGCGGTGCAGCATCGACATCGGAGGTCACGAGGCGTACTCCTTTCCATGCACCGTTATTTGGAAACTGGCGTTGCCACTGGCGAACGACATTGTCGCCGTCGGTCCAATTTGCGACGATGCCAACAGTGATGTCTTCGAAGTTAGCGAATTGGTCGACCCCAAGTAGTTGGTAGGCATTGAGGGGGCCGTCGGGATTGGTTTCGATACGCAAGCGACCGATGTTCAACATCGTGAGGTCATCAAAACAGGCCGTCTTCCAACCGTGGTCCATGGCACGATCAGCCATATCGCGTTCAAAATGTCCGGCAGCAGGGTTAAACGAACCCAAACTGTGAAAGGCCTGACGACGAAGTAACGATGGCATCAATGAAAAACCTGGCCAATAGGCATTGGTGAGTCGTCCAGGATTTTGTTCGAGTAAAGATTTGAATTCTTGTGAAGCTGGATTGATGAAATCGTGAACTCGGTACACGCTTTGTTGATCTTTACTCACCACAAGGTGACCACCAACGATGTTGTGGTTATCAAGAATTTCGGCGTAGTTGCGATTCAGGACACATTGAATGAGTGAATCATCATCGTCAAGTACAGCAATAGCGGCACTGATGTAATGACTGGGCTTCACAGTTTGCCAGTCGTCCTCGAAATGCAACCAGTATTGACTGTGCACTTCATACAGGATGCGGTTCATGCTTTTTGCATGACCGATTTCTGAACCATCTTTGTAGATGAATTCAAAAAATGGATAACGCTTGTGCATTGCCGCGCGATCTTCTTTGCTGCTGCCATCGTCAACACAAATCCAGCGAGAGATTAAGTGATGGTCAAGGCAATTTTCTAAAAACGAATCCATTGTTCGTTCAAACAGTTCACGACGCCGGCAAGTAGTGATCGTAAAAGTGACATCGTCTTTGGGACCGGATTGACGCTCTAAGGGTTGTTCGCGAATGATGTTCTGTGGAAAGCCCAAACATTTCATGGAGTAGGTCTGATTCCACAAAACGCGTTCACGTTGGTCAAAGGGCAAATGTGGTGATGTCAACAACCGATGACATGCACTAATCGCCTCTTGGTGGTTGCCAAGTTGTGAGGCAAAAATAGCCAACTCATCAAGCGCTCGCCACCGGTAGGCGCTGGCATCAACAAAGAGTCGGTCTTCTTCAGGGAACGGAATACTGCTTGCTCGGTAAGCCACAAGGTAGCCATCAAGCCAATGTTCGTTCATTCGATGAAATCTTGCAAGCTCAACTAACGCTTCAGCGCGGGAAGGTCGCAGTTGCCAAGCACGCTCGAAGGTCTTGACTACGGATTCTGCCTCGGACTTTGTTTGTACCAATAACTTTCCAAGTTCAAGAATTGCAACAAAAGTTTCTTCATTCCAGCCGTGCATGTCTGAACGCCGTTGATACCACTCAATCGCTTTTTCGGCGTCCCCGTGATCTCGGTAACTCTGGGCAAGGTAAAAAACAGTTCGCGGATCGTTTGGATCTTTTTCGTATTCGGCCAGAAGCACATCTATATCGCGCTGAAACTTTTGCGGATCTTTACCGCGATTACCAAGCGATCGAAAGACGAAGTTGTAGTCGCCATTGAGGTTGACGGTCGGATCACCTTCTAAACAAACGGCATACTCGTGAACTGCTCCGCGAAATTCCCAGTTTTTGTCGAGTGAAAACAGGGCCGGACGCCAGTACACATTGTGTGGGCCAAATCGCACGCAATACCCCGCTGCGTCTACATGAGACAGATCAAGTTGGCCTTCAACCAGGTCATCGGCATCGATCATGAACGCATAGTCGGCTCGCCCGACACAAAGTGCAATGGCCTCAGTTCGGTTATGAGCAAAGCCGATCCAAGGTCGTTCAACAAGCTGGCCATCGAGTCGGGCTTCATCAAAGAAGTTCTGAACAACTTGCTTGGTGTTATCGAGCGACCCCGTGTCAACGACTACCCATTCATCGATGTAGGGCAGAACCGATTGCAACGTCTCGGTGATGAAATCAGCGGCATCACGAACAATCATCGCCAGGCAAATGCGTGGGCGTGATGCAGTCTGGTTCACATCAAGCTGCAGAATTCAGTAGTTCTAAGAATTCGCGTCGACGCTTTGGTCCAAGTGGAATTTCGGCAGGTCGGTTTTCACGATCTTGCCAAATGGCGAAGATGCGATTCATGACTTCAGGATTGTTCATCATCGCATCGGGTGCGGTGAGCAAATTGAGATTGCGCATAAACGCCCGCAGTACCACAGGGTCGTAACGCAATGCTGGCAACAATCCTTCGCGCAGAACCGAACGCATAAACGTTTTCGGATCGGCAGTATCAACATCGGGATCATCACCCTTGAGTAAGGCCGATGACACGCGACGCGCTTCGGCATCTTGTTGAACGCCCGATAAGTACCACGGAACAATTTCGCGTTGAAGTGCCGCGTCGTATTCGGTGGCCAAAGTTAACAGATCGTCAGCATGTTCGTTGATGGCTTGAGCCATGAGGTGTGAACCCCAATAACCAATTGAACAACCGCGCCCATACAACGGGTTCGTACACAACACGGCATCGCCAACGGGCAACATGCCGAGTACTAATGGCTTGCCATCGACGACGTAATGGCGTTGACGGTTCAACAAACCAGCCATCACAAAAACTTCATCAACTAAAGGTGTCGCGCGTCCATCAAGGTAGGGCGCAGTGGCAACTAACTTGCGTGCCGCTTCATCAAAGGTTGCAGGATCAGAAAGTTTTGTGCGGAGTTCGGCATCATCAGATGGTGCGGCCAATGTGATCGAGAACGTGTTGTTGTCACCCACAAATACGCCGTACTTGACATAACCAAGATCGCCACCAATGGGTCCGTTGCGTGGGGGATAAGTCTGACCAGCATTCAGTCGGTAAAAACGTGAGGTGTAGATGATGCCCGTGTCTTCAACTTCTTCTGGAACTGGTCCGACACCAATATCACTGAGCCAATCGGGCAAAGCCGAACGGCGTCCACCAGCAACCACGACCAAGTCGGCCATGAGTTGCGAACCATCTTCAAGAGTGACGCCAGTGATCCGCTCAAGGCCCGAACTCGCATCGGTTTCGTGAACGAGTCCCTTGACTCCAACTCCGGTTTTGAACGAGACACGTCCATCGTCAAGTACGACGCGACGCAAGACCCACTCGAAAGTTGTGCGACGACACGTGAGCATGTTGAGTTCGGCGTCTTCGGGCTCGGAGACAAACCCTTCCATCGTTGCCGGTAGATCTTCACCGAACTTGATTTCGGTGGCGCCGGCTTCAAACAACTTGTCGAGCACATCGGGTTCGTTGGCCCTCAGTAGCGACACCAGGCGAGCCAAAAAGGCGTGACTATGCCGAACCTGGGGGGCGCCCCGACGGTCCCATTCGAAAGCTTCATCGGCGTTTTCGGGCATTGGGGTGTCGTCGCGCTCGAGAACAGTGATGCGGTGGCCGGCTCGACTGAGCTTGAGGGCTGTGGATAAACCCGAAATACCTCCGCCAACGACGATGATGTCCATGTTCGAGGTCATGAGTCAAGGGTAGGCGGTGCACGACAGAATTGTCTGATTTGGCGACAACAACCACCTCGGGCCGGGGTGAATCCCCGCTTCTCTAGTTGTCGCCTTAGCACTCCCGCCTCTAGAGTGCTAATTGCTGTTCACGGCCGAGTTTGCTCCCGTGTATGGCGGTTATTGCCCCATCAGTTAGTCCGTCGATCGTTCGATCGACATCCCAACGAAAGTGACAACAAATGTCGAAGATTATTGCATTTGACGAGAAGGCTCGCCGTGGCCTCGAAGCTGGTATGAACAAACTGGCTGACGCCGTTCGCGTCACGCTTGGACCGAAGGGTCGCAACGTTGTTCTCGACAAGAAGTGGGGCGCTCCCACGATCACCAACGACGGTGTATCCATCGCCAAAGAAATCGATCTCGAAGATCCATACGAAAAGATCGGTGCTGAACTGGTCAAAGAAGTCGCCAAGAAGACCGACGATGTCGCTGGTGACGGAACAACCACCGCAACTGTTTTGGCTTGGGCCATGGTGCGCGAAGGTTTGCGCAACGTTGCTGCTGGCGCCAACCCGATGAGCCTGAAGAAGGGCATCGAAGCTGCAGTTGTCGCTGCTGTTGGCTCCATCAAAGAACTCTCGAAGGTTGTTGACAGCAAAGAGCAGATCGCTCAAGTTGCTTCAATCTCGGCCGCCGACGTTGAAATCGGCACCATGATTTCTGATGCCATCGACAAGGTCGGCAAAGACGGCGTCATCACCGTCGAAGAAAGCCAGACCTTCGGCATGGAGATGGATCTCGTTGAAGGTATGCGCTTCGACAAGGGTTACATCTCGCCATACTTCGTGACCGACCCCGAGCGTATGGAAGCGGTTCTTGAAGATCCGTACGTGTTGCTCGTGTCGTCAAAGATCTCAACCGTGCGCGACATGTTGCCGATTCTCGAAAAGGTCATGCAGAGCGGACGTCCTTTGGTGATCATCGCCGAAGATGTCGACGGCGAAGCATTGGCAACTTTGGTTGTCAACAAGATTCGTGGAACCTTCAAGTCAGTTGCTGTGAAGGCTCCTGGTTTCGGTGAGCGCCGCAAGGCCATGTTGCAAGACATCGCCATCCTCACTGGTGGCCAGGTCATCAGCGAAGAAGTTGGTCTGAAGCTCGAAACCGCAACCCTCGATCTCTTGGGTAAGGCCAAGAAGATGATCATCACCAAGGACGAGACCACTTTGGTCGAAGGCGCCGGCGATGACGACGACATCAAGGGTCGCATCAACCAGATCAAGGCCGAAATCGAAAACACCGATTCTGATTACGACCGTGAGAAGTTGCAAGAGCGTCTCGCCAAGTTGTCAGGTGGCGTTGCAGTTCTCAAGGTTGGCGCTGCCACCGAAGTTGAACTCAAAGAAAAGAAGCACCGCATTGAAGATGCTGTGAGCACCACCAAGGCCGCTATCGAAGAAGGCGTTGTGCCTGGCGGCGGAGTTGCCTTGTTGCGTTCACAAGCTGCTGTGTTGGCTGCTGCTGCGTTGCTCACTGGTGACGAAGCAACTGGCGCCCGTTTGGTCGCTAAGGCGCTTGAAGCACCGTTGAAGCAGATTGCCGAAAACGCTGGTATGGAAGGCGGAGTCGTTGTTGAAAAGGTGCGTAACCTCACCGGTTCAAATGGACTTAATGCGGCCACCGGCGAATACGTCGACCTCGTGCAGCTCGGTGTCATCGATGCTGCCAAGGTGACTCGTTCGGCATTGCAGAACGCAGCATCAATCGCTGCGTTGTTCTTGACCACCGAGTGCGTCATTGCTGACAAGCCCGAATCAGACGATCACTCTGGCCATGGCCACGGTGGCGGCATGGAAGATTTCTAATCTGTCCAGCTCGTTGAATGAAGTGATTGCGCAGAACCCCGAGGCAACTCGGGGTTCTGTTGCATTAGTGACCTGTCGCGAAGCCCTGGGTATTGACTACGACATGCCGCTCTTGCTTGAGGCTGTTCGGGCTACTGGTATTGCGGTTGACGAGGTGTGCTGGGACGACGAATCAATTCATTGGTCGACGTACGCGCAAGTAGTGATTCGCAGCACTTGGGATTACCACCGTCGCTATGACGAATTTATGCAATGGGTTCGTGCGGTGAGTTCGGTGAGCACCATCAGTAATTCACTTGATGTCATTGCCTGGAATACGGACAAGCATTATTTGGCTGAAGTGGCGGAGACGGGTTTGCCCGTCGTACCGACAAGATTTATCGAACCGAGCGACACTGATTGGTTGGATGATGTGAGCATGTTGCTTGCGAAAGGTGATGTGGTTGTGAAGCCCACAATTAGCGCCGGCAGCAACGACACTGAACGCCACGGCAATATTGATGTTGCACAAAAACACATCAATGAATTGTTGTCAGCACAACGATCAGTGATGTTGCAACCGTACCTCGCTGATGTCGATGTGGAGTCTGAAACAGGATTGGTCTTCATTGATGGCAAGTTCTCGCATGCGTTTGCCAAAGGCGCGTTGTTGGCACAAACGAAAAATATGACGAGTGGTTTGTATGCCGAAGAAGAAATCAGTATTCGCCAGCCCACCGACGACCAACTATTGATTGGTGAAAGAGCCGCGAAGTGGTTGACATCACGCTTTGGAAAGTTGCTCTATGCCCGTGTTGATTTATTGCCGACTGCGCATGGCCCCGTGATCATTGAGCTAGAACTCACCGAACCTTCGTTGTATTTGTTGTTACACCCCGACGCTGCAACCGATTTAGCCAATGCATTGATCAGTCATTCGTGACTATTGATCAAACGTCGCAGCACCAACGGTGTCAAGAGTCGTTGACGTTCCGGCAAACGACATCAAAATGGGCTTGCCCATGGCGCCAGAGTTTGAATCGTAAATATTGATCAAAATGAGATCTCCGAAAATATCAAGTGAGTTAATACTTGTATACAAACCTTTAGGTAAGGGAATTTCGGCAATACGACTCGCACTCGTTCGGTCAAGAACAACGAGAAGATCGGCTTCAACCCAAGCCAGACGTTGGCCACTTGGATCAACTGTAAATTTGCTTGGACAAACGGTGCAGTTGTCATACGAATCAGCAAGGCCCAAATCATTGGGGTTGGTCGTATAGCCATCGAGATTTAAGAAGAATGGTCCGGCATTCGCTTCTTCAAATTTCTCGCCAACGATGATGTTATTCCCGTAGCTCAAACGAGAAACGCCAGAATTCATTCCGCCCACGACACTGAAGGATGTTGTTAATCCAGTGTTGAGATCGAGTGCAAAGAGTTCTTCTTTTGCGTCGGTTGAAACGAAGTTGGTGTTCAACGAATAAAGAACAAAAGTTGAACCAGATTCGGTGTACACATCGTGCAGTCGAATCCAATCGGTACCTGGGTTGGGCGCACTTTTGACGACTGTAGTAGTTGCCCCAACGCGATAGATAGTGGAGTCTCCCTGTTGCCCAGTGTTAGGCGTGACGTGTTGCGCAATGTACGTACCATCGGCTAATCGGAATGCAATCGCCCAAGAGTTGTTGTCATCGCGAGTTGTTTTGGCTTCAGCAATATGGTTGATACCAAGGCCGCTTGCAACAGTGATCGGTTGATTGGTTGTGAGGCCAACAAGTGTGGTTGTGGTTGATGAAGTCGTTGTTGTTTCTTCACTTGTGATGGGAACCAAAGTGGTCACGATTGAAGCCGGCACGGTTGTTGACGAAACCACCGACGTTGATGATGAGGTTGATGTTGTTGCAATGGCTGTGCCTGAGTCTTTTCCACCCAACGAGAGCGTCAAAATCAAGCCCACGATCAGCATGACGACAAAGGCACTTGCGCCGATGACGACGAGTTGACGGGTAGGTGTACCTGATGGTGGGGGAGTTACGGGAACGGCGGTGGTCTGGGCCCACAGATCGTCGGGCTCGATGCCGTCGTTGCTCATACGCTTGACCGTAGCCTTTCAAGTCATGACTCGTAAACGCACTGACAAACTTTTGGTCGTCAAGATCGATTCTGAGTCGTCGCGTCGCGTGCCAGACGATCTGGTCGTCGAAGAGCCGATGTCAATTCGACTTGATGGTCATTTAGTCGCAACGACAATGCGTACTCCCGGGCACGATTACGAATTAGCGGCTGGGTTTTGTTTTAACGAGGGCTTATTGGCTGGTGCGCCCGTTCAAGGTGTGCGCTACTGCGCCGATGGTTCGGCAGTTGACAGCAACTTCAATGTGGTGACCGTCGAAACGGGCAATCGTGCACCGGTGCCGACACCACGCTTAGGTACGACCACATCAAGTTGTGGAGTCTGTGGGACTGAATCAATTGATGTGTTGGTTGAGCGTTTATCGCCATTGCCCAGTGAACGATTGGTTGCAATATCAAATGAGCTCGTTTTGACGATCGCTGGGCTCGTGCGACCCGGTCAGACTCTCTTTGATCAAACAGGTGCGGTGCACGCCGCGGCCGCCTTTGACGCGGACGGCAACGTGCTCGTCGTGCGAGAAGATGTGGGTCGCCATAACGCCGTTGACAAGGTTGTTGGTCGACTGCTCCTAGATCATGTATTGCCCGCACATGGTCTTGGACTGTTTGTCTCGAGCCGGGCCAGCTTTGAAATGGTGCAAAAGGCTTGGGCGGCTGGATTTGGCACGTTGGTATCGGTGAGCGCACCGACCTCACTAGC
>JBAXIP010000054.1:0-12638 GCA_037138315.1 Actinomycetes bacterium | reverse complement strand
GTCAGCTTGTGTATGCCTGCGATGAGTTTCGTGACTGGAGCAACAATCGTCGTTGATGGCGGGATGACCATCCGCCACACCTGACTTTCGCGAATGTTGTTAGCGTGCTGGGTCAATGATTCCGGTGAGTCCAGTTGGTTCGTGAGGTCCAAGAATCAACTGTTCAAGAATGCCAATTCCTTGGTGAGTGTTTCCCTGAGCATCGGTCATGGATGCGCGACACAAAGCCTGAATATGGATGTTTCGCGGATCACACGGTTTTTCCACGGGCAGAAGCCAACGCTCTGAGCCAACTGCCAATTCACCCTTCCAGTGGCCATGCCCCCATTCAGGATTGCCATATCCGATCCCGAGCATGTGGAACTCGTACAAAGGTTCTAAGACAATTGAGTGAGTTTCTGAATCGTCATCAATCAGATCAATAGAGAAATCTTTTGCCCAACGCGTACCCGAACGCCATTGAGTGACATATTCAACTCGTGACATTTCTTGTGCCGGTTGATCGCCATCAGGAATAATGAATCCGGTCTCATGCCAGCGCTTTCCTGAGGCGTACTCGTTCACATCGAAGTGGGTTGCAAAATTCTCAAAGTTGATCGGCGCCCACAACCAATAGAACTGGCGTTCACCGACGGGAGCACCAAGTTCTGCGGCTGGTCCAACTGGGCGAACTCCCCACGAACGATCTCGTGATCCGTACGTTGATACTGCATCCACCTCGTGTCGCACGCCATCAACTTCAACCCATCCGCTCCAATGTCCAAACTGCGTGAGTCGGGTGTAATCGAACAGCGTGCGCTGTCCAGCCTTGACCAAGAAATGTGGTTCTTGAACTGGGCCGCTACGAGCAACAAAAACTAAGTCGGCCTTGACTCCGTGTTCGGCGCTATCAACGACGATCTGATGGCGCTTCATGGGCTCAAGGACATTCACCTGTATCGGCCCGACATGATTAGTTTTAGCTCGATCCGGGTTGGCGCGACATGACGCATGAATTGAAATCTGTTCTTTTCCGTTCACGATGACCGAAAACGAAGCATCCGATACATGGCGATTGGGATACAAACCCATTGCCACGGCGAAATAAAGTGAGGCATCGGCGCGGTAACCGTTAAAGAAATACCGGTCGTAATGATTGGGGTCACTTGATGCTGTTTCATGAACAGGGGCGCTTCCCGCATGAATGGGATAGTCGTCAAAAGATGTGAGCATGATGTGACCGTAGTCCTAACAGGTGGCACAAATGAACCCATACGCCTACTGTGGGGTTATGAGTGCACCAAGCGATGGACGTCGACTGCGTCTGACGAGTCCGGCTGGATATGCGTGGGTCAGTCGCTTTGCTCTCATACTTTTAATCGTCATCGTGGTCAGTGGAGCCGCGGTGCGCCTGTCAGGATCAGGTCTCGGTTGTTCCGATTGGCCCCGTTGCAATAATGCAAAATTCATAGACGTTTCAACAGTTCACGGAGCGATCGAACAAACAAATCGACTCTTTACTGGCCTTGTGACCGTCATCGTGATTCTCGCAGTCATGTTCGCTCGGTATCGAGTGCCATATCGCCGAGATTTAGTTTTGTTGGCGTGGGGTCTTGTCGCTGGCGTTGTCGGTCAAATACTTCTCGGCGGACTTCTCGTACTAACCGAACTCAACCCGATTGCGAATCAAGGACACTTTTTGTTGTCAATGTTTTTGGTCGCCAATGCCTTGATCTTGCACCGCCGAGCCAAAAGCGACTTTGCACCATTACCTGAGGCTCGATTGTCATCACTTCAACGGTTGATCCGACTTGCCGTGGTTGTCGGGTCGCTTGCCATCATTACCGGAACGGTCGTCACGGCGTCAGGGCCGCATGCGGGCGATGAAAAGGCTCACCGTTTGAATTTCGCCATTACTTCTGTTGCGCGAATTCATGGGGAAACTGTTTTTATCGCGATTGCATTACTGATATTCGTAGCGACGAAAGTGAAGTCCAAGCAGTTAAGTGATTTATACGCACCTCTCGAAGCCGTTCTCGTTATAGGTGTGCTGCAAGGAACTGTTGGTTACATTCAGTATTTCAACAACATTCCGGCGGTACTGGTCGCTATCCACGTATTCGGGGCGACGATGTTTTTCTTATCGCTCGTCAACCTGTGGATGGTTTCGAATCAGATTGCTGCCGCTAGTCCCGTAATCACCGATCGCAATTCGGCAATCGTTTCATAGATAATTTCTTGAACGGACTTGATCGCTTCGATACGACCCATGACCTGACCGGTCAGTGCGATCGCAGCTTCCATATCTCCGCCGAAATAGAGATCGAGGGCTCGCGACATCTCGGTTAACGGAACGTGATCTTGTTTCTCTAATTCGGTGGTTCGTTCGGTCCGCAACGCACGTAATCCTGGCCGAGACAAACGATTCAAGAAAACTGTTCCCGTTTCTGCACCGTTAACGATTGAGTTCTTCCAGTTGCTGTGAACGGGTGATTCTGCGGCAGAAACCATTCGGGTTCCCATTTGAACTCCTTCGGCTCCAAGAGCAAAGGCCGCCGCCATTGAGACTCCGTCGCAAATGCCACCTGCGGCAATGATTGGAAGCGACACCTTTGATGCGACGAGAGGCAAAAGCACCATTGTCGCGACATCTTGCGGGTTCTTAAAACCGCCGCCCTCGCCACCTTCAACAACGAGACCGTCAACTCCTGCGTCGACAGCTTTGAGTGCTGCCGCGAGCGTTGGAACAACATGGAACACTGTCAGTCCAGCAGCTTTCAATTTCCCGGTGTATTGCTGTGGGTTGCCGGCCGAAGTCGTCACAAATTTGACTCCCTGTTCAACAACGAAATCAACAATTGATGGATCCCTCACAAAAAGTTGGGCGATGTTGACTCCGAATGGCTTATCGGTAAGTTCGCGCATCTTCAATATTTCCTGACGAACATTGTCCAGTTCGCCTGATGATGTTTCAATAATTCCGAGCGCCCCCGAATTACTGACTGCCGAAGCAAGTTGTGAACGAGCGATCCAGCCCATTGGAGCTTGAACAATCGGGTAGTCAATGCCGAGCAGCTCGGTGATGCGATTCTTTATTGGCTGGGGAGCGACGAGCGAATGAGTCATGTTTTGACGGTAGTTGGTCGCTGGACTGATATCGCAATGATGGGCAGACCAACGAGCACTAAGAGCATTCCAACCCACGCCTGTCCGGACACCGTCTCGTGCAACACGAAAAAGGCTAAAAGGGTGGCGACAACGGGTTCGAGAAGCGTGAGCATCACAACAGTGGTTGGAACCAATTTGGTGAGGCCTTTGCCAAAAGCCACGTAAGCAACGGTCAACGTCACGATTCCCAAATAAGCGAGCATCACGACGCCTCTTTGCGTAGCAATCCAGGCAACTGGGCGGAACAAAAGAAAAGGACTCGTCAGCACACCGGCCCCCAAAAAGAGAACGCCCATGACTGCAGTTGAATCCAGTTTTCGCTCAATCAGAACTGCGGCACATTCGGTGTACACCGCATACGACAAACCAGCGATCAAAGCCGCGAGCACACCAACAAATTCAACATTTGATCCAGGATCTTGTGCCGAAGACAAAAACGCTAAGCCCATCGACAAGATGAGGGCGGCCAAATACCACAGACGGTGCGGCGCTGGCCGTCGGCGAACTGCTCCGATCATTCGTGCAAAGAGGGGACTACTTCCGATCGTGATGACCGTCGCAACCGCAACCCCAGCGTGGCGTGTCGAATAAAAAAAGCACAACTGGTAGGCACCGACCCCCGCAGCACCAAGTACGGCCAATCTGGATTGACTGACTACCCGCCGAAAATGGCGATAACTCAGAACAGCAAGCCCGGCGCCGCCTATAAGTAGCCGAATCACGCCCGCCGTAACGGGGTCGACGCCAATTGGACCATTCGCCAAAACAGTCCCAGTTGTGCCAAATAGCGCAGCCGCAACAAGGATGCAAAAAATCGGCCCGAGGGGGGATTTGTTTGTGAGTGCGCAAGTTCCATCAGCCATAGGACCTGCACTACGCTAGGTCAAGTTCATGGCGGCGCAAGACGGTTCTGGTACAGGGTTTCTGGGGAGAGTTGAATTTCAAGTGAAATCATCGGCGAAAAAATCTCCATTCGTTCGTTTGTTGGTTCTTTTGTCGGCAATTTTCGCAGTCCTGGGTTTTGCCCTTTCTCCGGCTCGTGCCGAAGGCGACGGTTATGCGATTCGCGTGCAAGTCAAGGAGCAGCAACGCGATGCTGCAGGTAAGACCGACAATCAACCCATCGCTGGTGTCACGGTTTTTGTCACCGACGCTGACGGGGTCGAAATTGGGCGCTTAGTAACTGATGCTGACGGCATTGCAATCTTTGATCTTCCCGAAAAAGCCGACTACACCGTCACCATTGACGAATCGACTTTGCCCGTTGGTCAAAAACTCAACGTTGGAGCAGCCACAAGTCAAACATTGCTCACTGATTCTTTTATAACAAAAACTAAAGTCGTGAACTTTTTTACCGGAGGTTCACAAAGCGTTTCTCAATCGTTATTTGAAAAGATTGCACAGCGGCTTGTCGACGGCGTCCGCCTTGGATTGATTTTGGCGATGTGTTCTGTCGGTCTCTCTTTGATTTTCGGAACAACTGGATTAACAAACTTCGCCCATGGCGAAATGGTCACTTTCGGCGGACTAGCAGCATTCGTTCTGAATATTTCGGGACTGAGTTTCCTGGGATTCTTGAGCTTTATTCCAGGGATCAGACCCGACGGAACTTTCCATATTTTGTGGGCTGCACCGATTGGCATTATTGCCGGAGGAGCGTTTGGTTGGGCGTTGAACTTCGCCATCTTTGGACGATTGCGTAAACGCGGTATTGGTCTCGTCACGCAAATGGTGCTCACTGTCGGATTGTCAATTCTGTTGCGCAACTTCTTCTTGTCGCGGTTTGAAGGTCGAACCCGTCCCTATGCAGAATTCACTTTGCAGCGCGCCATGGAATTTGGTCCAATCAGCATTACTGCGCGCGACCTCATAGTTTCAATCCTGAGTCTGGTGATTTTGATTGCTGTTGCTCTCGCCCTACGTTTCACTCGTTTAGGTAAGGCCACTCGAGCTGTTTCTGACAACCCCGATTTAGCATCTGCAACAGGTATCGACTCTGAAAAGGTCATTCGCCTCGTGTGGATTCTTGGCGGAGCCTTAGCAGCGGCGGGTGGAATCTTCCGAGGTCTTGACGAGCAAGTGAGTTTCGACATGGGCAGTCGTTTGTTGTTCCTGCTATTCGCGGCTATCACCCTCGGCGGACTCGGTTCTGCCTTTGGCGCGTTGATGGGCGGATTTGTGGTGGGCATTATGGTTGAAGTTGCCAGTTTGGTTGTACCCACCGAACTGAAGGCGACGCCCGCTTTGCTCGTATTAATTTTGGTTCTTCTCTTGCGACCGCAAGGGATTCTTGGTCGAGCGCAGAGAGTGGGTTAACCGTGGATTGGTCTCTCATTATCGAAAACAGCATCAAGGGATTCATGGGCATTAACGCCGTTTATTTCGCGATCGCTGCTATTGGACTCAATGTGCAATTTGGTTTCACCGGACTGTTGAATTTTGGCCAAGCCGGCTTTATGGCCTGTGGTGCTTATGGACTCGGTATGACTGCTCACTATTTCGGTATCTCGATGTGGTGGGGTATTCCGATCGGAATCGCATTCTCGGTTGTGTTGGGCTTTTTGATGGGTATCCCAACCCTGCGATTGAGGGCTGACTATTTAGCAATCGTCACTATTGCGTCCGCGGAGATTATTCGTCTCGTCGTTCGATCAGTAAAGTTCAAGACCTATTTTGGTGGCAGCGATGGCATCAACGGATTCTCCGATTCATTTCGCAACATTGGCGATGACATCGGAATCGTCCAAGCAAATCAATACGGTTTTTGGCCGCTTCGATTCACTGGACGCGAGATATGGACTCTTGCTGTTGGTTGGGTCGTCGTCGCCATCGTTGCGTACTTCGTGTTCTTGTTGATGAAGAGCCCATGGGGAAGAGTTTTAAAGGCCATTCGTGAAGACGAAGATGCCGTTCGCAGCCTTGGTAAAAGTGTTTTCTCGTACAAGATGCAATCGCTGATTTTGGGTGGAGCAATCGGCACGATGTCGGGCATGATTTTCGCCCTTGACCGCGGCAGTGTTCAGCCGGACAACTACAGCCGCGACGTCACGTTCTACATCTTGACTGCGCTTGTACTTGGTGGAGTCGCCAAAGTTTCAGGATCAATCGTTGGTCCAATGATCTTTTGGGGAATATTTACCTTTATGGATAACTTCCTGCGGCAAGTCGCCAAAGATCCTGTTCATCTCGGAAATTTCACCATCATGAAGTCCACCCAAGTTGGTCAACTCAATTACATGTTGATCGGACTGACTCTCATTTTGTTGATGGTCTATCGACCTCAAGGCGTCTTTGGAAATCGCAAAGAGATGGCTTTCGATGGACACTGAGAACTCACTATCAGAGGCGACTGTCCTAGCTCGTGCCGCTCTATCTGGAGTGGCACGAGCGCCAGGATCAGCCAAGCCAGATGCCATTTTGAATGCCTCAGGCATCCGTCGAGAATTCGGTGGAATTGTTGCTGTAGATGTCGAGCATGTGGAGATTCAGCGAGGGAGTATTACTGCGCTCATCGGACCAAATGGTGCTGGTAAGACAACATTGTTCAATCTTCTCACTGGTTTTGATAAGCCCAATACCGGATCATGGACTTTCAATGCAAAATCAATGGAGCATGTTGCTCCTCATAAGACGGCGTCACTTGGAATGGTTCGTACCTTCCAACTCACCAAAAGTCTGACCAAACTTTCAGTGATCGAAAATATGCGTCTTGGAGCAACAAATCAAAAAGGTGAAAAGTGGTGGAATGGCTTATTCAGTCGCATTTGGAAAGCACAAGAGGCCTCCATCACCGAACGCGCTGAAGAATTGCTGAATCGTTTCAAGCTTGGCCACATGCGTGACGAATATGCCGGGGCTTTATCTGGCGGTCAGCGCAAGTTACTTGAAATGGCTCGCGCACTCATGACGAATCCGACGTTGGTCATGCTTGATGAACCAATGGCTGGTGTCAACCCAGCGCTCAAACAAAGTCTGAACGAACATATTCGCGGACTGCGCGACCAAGGTATGACGGTGCTATTTGTCGAGCATGACATGGACATGGTTCATGATGTCTCCGACTGGGTCATTGTGATGGCCGAAGGACGCATTATCGCAGAGGGTACGCCAGATGATATTTCGAAGAACCCCGCGGTGATCGACGCGTATCTCGGAACTCGTCAGGGTCAATCGTTGTTGGAGGATGAGTGATGGAAGATACGGCAATCCTTCGAAGCACAGAACTCGTTGCTGGTTATATCCCTGAAGTCAATATTCTGAATGGCTGCGACGTTGTCGTGAATGCCGGAGAATTCGTCGGCATCATTGGCCCTAACGGTGCAGGTAAGTCAACGTTGCTCAAAGCAGTTTTGGGACAGTGCAAAGTGCGTTCTGGAACTGTGACATTGATGGGCCAAGACATCACTGGTCGTAAGGCCCACGAATTGGTTCCACTGGGTGTTGGCTATGTGCCCCAAAACAAGAATGTCTTCCCGAGTTTGACCGTTAAAGAAAATCTCGAAATGGGATGTTTCTTGAAGCCTTCAGTTTTCGGTGAAAGATTTGAATATGTCGTCAGTCTGTTCCCGAAGCTCGGAGATCGCGCTTCACAGCGAGCGGGCGCGTTATCTGGTGGCGAACGACAAATGGTCGCCATGGGTCGTGCCCTCATGCTTGAACCCAAAATCTTGCTCCTTGACGAACCTTCAGCCGGATTGTCACCGGCACTACAAGATGAAGTTTTTGTGCAGTGTCGCACCATTAATGCAACTGGCGTCGCCATCTTGATGGTTGAGCAAAACGCGCGTCGTTGCTTACAGGTCGTGAATCGGGGATACGTACTTGATCAAGGGCGTAGCGCATACACCGGAACTGGCCGTGAGTTGTTGTCTGACCCCAACGTCATCGAGCTGTACCTGGGCACGTTGGCAAAAGCCACGGGTGGTTGATTGAGTTTTTCTGGTGGCAGAAATGGTCGCGATATGGCAAGTTTTTGCCACCAGAAAACCTTAGCGAGAATAGAAAAGGCCCCCGGTTTCCCGGGGGCCTTTTCAGTTCCTAACTAGTTCATGATCTCGAACTAGTTATTGAACGAGTTGATCACTTACCAGCGTCGAAGTTTTCGCCGAGTGCGTTACCCATGTTGCCATCGGTTCCGTACCACTTCTTGACCTTCGGGCCGATTCCGTTTTCAACGGCGGTACGCAAGATGCGGCTACCTTCGTCGAACGAGATCAACACGATGGCGTCCGGATCGGCGGCAACAACTTCGCCAACTTCTGCGTCGAATGATGCAGCAGCCGGGTCGTAGGCCTTAGTTCCGAGCACTTCTACACCAGCGGCCTCAAGGACTGCCTTCACAACAGCACCAATGCCATTGCCGTAAGCGTCATCGAGGTTCATGATGTATACCGAAGCGTTACCGTCTTCAATGATCTGGTTAGCAACGATTGCGCCCTGCAATCCGTCCGGCGGTGCGTCACGGAAGTACAAGTTGTCATCGGCGTAATCGCTCAATGCTGGACTGGTATTAGCTGGGCTGAACATGGTGATACCAGCGGCGGTGATCTTGTCGATCACAGTCAAGGTCACACCCGAAGAAGCTGCTCCAATAATGGCGTCAACGTTTTCGCTGATCAAACGGTCAGCAGAGGTGCTGGCGATGTCAGTGCTGGTGTCGCCAGAGTCTCCCTGGCTGTACAACACGTCCTTACCAAGAACGCCACCTGCGGCGTTTACTTCATTGATTGCGTACTCAAGGCCGGCGTACTCGGGGTCACCGAGGAAGGCGAGGTTGCCGGTCTCGGGGAGGAGTGAACCAATCTTGAGCTGGCCATCGCCAGCACGAGTCGAAGAGGTCTTGCCCAAGTCAACAATTGCTGAAGCGGGTGATTCTGCGTCGATCAATGTGGTGAGGGCATCGTCAAGACGGTTGTCAGCACCGAACTGCAACATGGCGTATGAACCCTTGAGGGGCTCACCGTTTCCGTTGAAGTCGAGCGGGCCTGAAATGCCGTCATAGTCGGGGTCGCCGCCATCAGCGATGATCTTCGAGCATTTAACAAAGGTGGTGCACTTGGTGCCACCAACGGTGACATTGACGATTTCGTCAGCATGAGCTGCACCGTCAGTGCCTGCTGCTTCAACTGCAAGAGCAATGGTCACGACTGCGTCGTAAGACTCGGCTGCATAGTTGAAGTCGACAAGCTTGGTGTTGCCTTCTGAAACCCAGAATGCTGAAACCTTGTCAAGCCATTCCGGGCTAATTTCGGCACTCTTGGGCGTGGTGCCCTTCATTCCTTCAAGCTCGCCACCTGCTGCCGGAGCATCGGTGACGGGAGCATCTGATGAAGCCGGAGCTTCGCTTGCTGCTGGAGCCTCGGTGGTTGCTGCACCGTCGTCGCCGCCGCAGGCTGAAACGCCCACGATTGCTAAACCGACGAGAAGAGCACCAACGCGGCGTGCGCGGGACTTCTGCATATTTTCTCCCCCTATGGAGATCTGGGGCGGGTGCCCCGTTTGGTTTGGAACTTCTTATGTTACCCGAGAGTTAACTCACCAAAACTCAACGGACAATCCGAATTAACCATTTAGTCTTCAAGGAGAGGTCTTTCCCGATCGCCCAATCGCTCGGCTGGTTGGCTACGGTTACCCAATGAGCGAAGTTCTGTACGAAGTTGACGGCCATATCGCCACCATTACCTTGAATTCCCCCGAACGGATGAACACCATCTCAGGGGCCATGTTGAACGAATTATCCGAGCAACTTTTACGTGGGGACCGGGATCGCAACGTTCGGTGCATCGTGTTGACGGGGGCCGGAAAGGCTTTTTGTGCAGGACTTGACCTGGCATCGCAAATGGGCCAAAAGGGAAGCCTTGGTGTTCTCGACGCTGGTAGTGACATGGGTTCCGAATTTGACTTGCGCACAGCACCACCTGTCGTTTTGCATAATTTGGATACCCCAACCATCTGTTCAATAAATGGCGGTGCTGCTGGGTACGGTCTTGATTTGGCTTTTGGCTGCGATATTCGAATCGCCTCAACGACGGCCAAGTTGGCCCCAGGGTTCGCCAAGCGTGGAATTCTTCCGGAGAGCGGAGGAACCTGGTTGCTGCCCCGCATGGTGGGATACGCCAAGGCAGCGGAGATTTGCTTCACTGGCCGAACCTTGACCGCCGATGAAGGTCTCGAACTGGGCTTGGTCAACCACGTAGTCGCTCCCGAACAGTTGCAGGAACGCACGTACGGATTGGCCGGAGAGATCGCCGCCAATGCACCGCTGGCAGTTCGGGCGATCAAGCGCATGATGCGGGCGGCCGAAACCGAGACTTTCGAACAAAACATCCACCATGTTTTCTTGCAGCTTCTCCCGTTATTCAAAACTCAAGATTTCAAGGAGGGAGTCGCTTCGTTTATGGAGAAGCGACCCGCGGATTTCAAAGGTCGCTAAGTGGACCATTCGCAGCAAGTTTCGGCAATTGATGCGTTATCGACAACGAGGGCGATACGTCGTTACACAGAAGAACTAATTCCGAACGAAGATCTCAATCGCATTTTGTGGTTGGCCTCTCGAGCTCCCAGCGGTTCAAATCGTCAGCCGTTTCGTTTCCTGGCAATCACTCGCGGCGAAAACGCCGACAAAGTAAAAAGCCTCCTTGGAGATTCGTTTCGTAAAGGCTGGGCCACGAAGTTAAAAAGCGATGGCTACCAAACAGGCAGTGGTCAAGATCCAAATTCTGCGAAGTCGCGCCAAGCGGCGGCGATGCAGCATTACGTGGACCACATTGAAGAAGTACCCGTCATCGTTTTTGGTTGCCTCGTGCGTTACCGCGATGCATCACCCACCGAAGGTGCCTCGATATATCCCGCTTGCCAAAACTTGCTGATTGCCGCGCGATCTTTAGGCTTTGGCGGCGCTCTCACGATGTGGCACCAAGGAGTTGAAAATCAACTTCGCGAACTACTTGGCATTCCGGACAACGTGGCCATTTCGGCTTGCATCACCCTTGGAAAACCACAAGGATCACATGGTCCAGTTCGACGTCGTCCCATTTCAGAATTGGTCTTCGAAAATCAATGGGGAAGCAGTCCATCTTGGGCCATCGATCCTGATGGCACTCGATTTACTTCTGCCGGCCCAAAATAGATCGATTCAAAGTTTCACGTGATGGTCGATGAGTCGTATTACGAATTATTGGGCGTCACTCGAGCATCAACGTTGAGTGAGATTGTTGCAGCGCGTCGAGTACTTGCCCTCGAATTCCATCCCGATCGGGGAGGCGATCCGCAGCACATGGCGCTCATCAACCTCGCGTTTGATGCGATCATCGCGAGCCACGGCGAACAATCTAAAGAGTCGATATTGACGACCCAAACTGAGACAACAGAACCAGACGTAACGGCTTGCGATGTGATGACAAGGTTTTCCGTTGACCGTCCATCATTTACGATCAATGCACTTCCTGCGGTTGCCTATGAAGTCTTGTTACTTGCTGCAAGAGTTCTTGGTGACGTGAGTTCTGATGAGCCGCCGTACCTTCTCGAGGTTCAGCTTGAAGATCCGCCCATGACGTGGTGCCGATTGGAAATCGTTCCCGATGCAGGTTCGTCAACGATCAGTTTCGTACTTGACAGAGAAACAGACGCACAAGAAATTCGTGATCTTTGGGTTAAAACAATCAACGAGATTGGTTTTTCGAGCCCTGAGCAGCTTTAGTCAGTCGATCACGAATCGCTAAGCCAATGCCCATCGGCTCGGGAAGTACAACAAAGAGTTGCCGAATTCCATCGGTATCACTTTGACGTAGTTGTGCATACATTGATGACGCGAATCCTATGGCATCAATAGACGCATCAATGATCCGCAACGTTGACTCATCTAATAGATGAATCAAGCGGAGTATCTCGGAAGAATCATTAAGCAAAGTCACTTCACAATTCGGTGCGTAGTGAGCGGGCAACATACCCGGCGCTCTACTGAGCCCAACATCATCGAGCCCAAGCGCGACGATGTCATGAATGTCTTCGGCAGAAATTCCTCCTGGACGAAGGACGACTGGGGGATCTACCGAACAGTCAACAATGGTTGATTCAATTCCTACTTGACACGGACCACCATCAAGAATGTAATCAACGACTGCTCCGAGGTCATCCCAGACATGTTGCGCCGTTGTTGGACTTACTTTGCCAAACTTATTGGCCGACGGTGCAGCGAGACCACCATTGAAACGTGTGAGCAATTCAATCGCCATCGAATGTCCGGGTACCCGAAGAGCAACAGTCTGATGCCCACCAGTGATCTCAACGAGTACTTCGGGAGCCTTATTCACAACTACTGATAGAGGTCCAGGCCAATAAGTGGTGCCTAACAATTCAGCAGATTGCGGCCAAAGCGAACTCCACGTTCGTGCACCTTCTATTGACGCAACGTGAACAATCAATGGGTGATTACTCGGGCGACCCTTAGCGGCAAATATTTTGGTGACAGCACTCTTCTGTGAGGCATCAGC
>JBAXIP010000053.1:0-12642 GCA_037138315.1 Actinomycetes bacterium | reverse complement strand
ACCGAAATTGGAGTCATCGTTGGCGACACTCGAGTTGAAGTTATGGGTGCGCTTGGCGACGGAAGTCAGTGGGGCGCCAAGATCACTTTCATTCCGCAAGACGAACCGCTTGGTCTTGCACACTGCGTATTGATCGCTGCCGACTTCTTGGGTGACGACGATTTTGTGATGTATCTCGGTGACAACTTGCTCGAACAAGATCTGGGTGCTTTCGTTCACGCCTTTGAATCAGCGCGTCTCGGCAGTGAGCCGCCGACAGCACAAATTCTTTTGAAGAAAGTTCCCGATCCACATCGTTTCGGTATTGCCGAACTTGATGCCGCCGGCAATGTCATTCGTTTGGTTGAAAAGCCAGAAAACCCACCGACCGACCTCGCGCTCGTTGGCGTGTACTTATTTGACCGCACCATTAATGACGCTGTGCGTGCAATTGCACCTTCGCCACGTGGCGAACTTGAAATCACTGATGCAATTCAATGGTTAGTTGATCAGGGCAAAATTGTGCGTCAAGAATTGTTGACTGGTTGGTGGATTGACACTGGCAAATTGACTCCATTGCTTGAAGCCAATCGTCTGTTACTCGAAGTGATTGAACCGCGAGTTGACGGAGACGTTGATGAGGCATCTACGCTTGATGGACGAGTTGTCGTTGAAGCAGGCGCAGTTGTCCGCAACTCAACATTGCGTGGCCCATTAGTGATTGGCAAAGACGCCCGCATTATTGACAGTTTCATCGGACCATTCACAGCTATCGGAAACGGTTGCGAAGTGGTCAATAGCGAGGTTGAACACTCGGTCATCATGGAGCGCAGTCGCATCATTGACATCACGCGCCTTGAAGACAGTTTGATTGGGCGTGAGGCCGAAGTCATTCGTTCGCAAAAACGTCCACGCGCTTTGCGCTTAATGATTGGCGATCACTGCCAAATTGATACGGAGTAATGACATGCCCAAAGTGACAGCAAGCGACAAGATTGACGGCGTCTGGATTGTTGAACCAACAATTCACGGTGACCAGCGTGGATTGTTCATCGAGACTTACCGTCGTGAATGGTTTCCGAACGGTCGTGAAATGATTCAGGGCAACCGTTCAAACAAGCAAGCCGGTGCATTGGTTGGATTGCACTATCACATGCATCAATCTGACTATTGGTACACGCCAGTCGGCACGATTCGCGTGGTCTTGCATGACCTACGTGAAGGCGGCCCAACCGATGGTGCAACACAGGTGCTCGAAATCAGCGGCGAAAATCACGTCGGTGTGTACATTCCGCCGGGTGTTGCCCACGGATTCTCGGCACTCACCGATGTTGTGATGACGTACCTCGTTGACGGTTATTACAACCCAGCTGACGAACTGGGTGTTGCTTGGAACGACCCCGTGATTGGTGCCGATTGGGGAGTTGCCGACCCAATTATGAGCGAACGTGACCGTACAAACCCGATGCGTGCCGACTTGCCTGTCGGACGCCGCCCTTACTGGCCAATGAGGACCTGACATGAAATTGTTTGTTACTGGAGCTGCGGGATTTATTGGCTCAAACTATGTGCGTTGGCTATTGGCAAATAGTGATGACACTGTCACAATCTTTGACAAGCTCACGTACGCCGGAAACTTGGAGAGCATCAATGACCTCATTGATGACAAGCGTTGCAAGTTTGTTCAGGGCGATATTTGTGATGCTGATGACGTTCTTGCAGCAATGAAGGGCCACGAAGGCGTCGTTCACTTTGCTGCGGAAAGCCACGTTGATCGTTCAATTATCGATCCATATGCCTTCGTGCGTACGAATGCTTACGGAACCAACGTGATGTGCGATGTAGCGCGCCAGGTAGAAGTGCAACGCTTCTTGCATATTTCAACTGACGAGGTCTACGGAAGCATTGACGAAGGCTCATTTTCTGAAACCGACATTTTGTGCCCGCGGTCGCCGTATTCGGCGTCGAAGGCGTCAAGTGATTTGATTGCTTTGTCGTATGTGACGACATACGGATTGCCAGTTGTGGTGACGCGCTGCTCAAACAACTTTGGTCCGTATCAGTTTCCTGAAAAATTGATCCCGTTGTTCACGACTAACTTGCTTGATGGCAAGAAAGTTCCGTTGTACGGCGATGGCGGAAATGTGCGCGACTGGATTCATGTTGAAGACCACAACATCGCAGCTCACTTGGTGTTGCAAAAGGGCGAAGTTGGTCAGGTGTACAACATCGGTGCGCACAATGAAATCACTAATCGTGAAATCACCTATCGCTTGCTCGAACTGTGCGGTCGTGATGAAAGTTCAATTACGCCCGTTGCCGACCGGCTTGGACACGACCGTCGTTACTCGGTCTACATCGACAAGGTGACGGCGCTCGGCTGGAAGCTCAGCCGCACCTTTGAAGACTCACTTGCCGAGACCGTTGAGTGGTATCGCAACAACCGTGCTTGGTGGGAACCACTCAAAGCTCGCGCCGGTCTGTGATTAACTCGTACTTATGAAAATTCTCGTTACTGGAGCCAACGGTCAACTCGGTCAAGATTTGATGCGAGTGATTGTTGCTGCTGGTGACGAAGCCGTCGGTATTGATATCGACACCGTTGACATCACCAGTCGCGAGACTGTTCACGAAGCGTTGGCGACTATCTATCCCGATGCGGTCATTAACTGCGCCGCCTTTACTGCAGTCGATGCGTGTGAAGACAATGCTGATACCGCACTGTTGGTCAACGGGACAGCGGTGCGCTGGGTGACCGAAGCGAGCGATGCAGTTGGCGCTCATCTTGTGCACGTCAGTACCGATTATGTCTTTGATGGAACAAAAATCGGACCGTATGTTGAAACCGATACCCCTAATCCGCAAAGTGTGTATGGAAGTACCAAATTGGCAGGTGAACTTGAGGCGCTGGCCAATGGTTCGGGTGTCGCAGTCGTGCGCACGTCGTGGGTGTGTGGCTTGTATGGCAACAACATGGTGAAGACCGTTCACAAGTTGGCGCAAGAGCGTGACTCGTTGTCGTTTGTGAGCGATCAGATTGGGCATCCGACGTTCACCTCTGACCTTGCTCCGTTGTTACATCGACTGGCAGTCGACCGACGCGATGGTTTGTTCCATGGCACCAATCAAGGTGCGGTGAGCTGGTACGAATTCGTACAAGAGATTGTGCGATTGATGGGCAAAGATCCGGGCATGGTGCATCCAATCACCACGGACGAACTGCAGCCACCACGTCCAGCGAAGCGTCCGGCTAACAGCGTGCTTGATAACAAGGCATTGCGTGATGCTGGATACACGCCAACTCGCGATTTCCGCGAGCCCTTGGTCGAATTGTTGCGACTTCTCTAAACGTCAATGGGTTAGGGCTCGAAGGTGATGGGGTCGCCAGGAGCAATTTCGCCACGTTCAACCACGGTTGCGTACACGCGACAACTCGCAGTTCTATTTTCAAGATCTCGATCGTGATGAATGCGCTTGAAATCTTTGTCGACAAACAAGTGGGCCAGTTGTTTGCATGGCACGGCGTACGAAGAGATATCGCACAAGACCTCACCAATTCGCACTCGTGTTCCGGGACGGACATCACTCCAGTTGATTCCACTCACGGTGATGTTCTCGCCAGCCGAACCCGGGAAAATTTGGTGTCCTTCAGAACGCAATGTTTTCATGACTTCTGCCGACCACAGGCATAGTGCCTGGAATGGACGGCCGTGATGTTTGCGCGTCGCTTGGCGATCGCCCTCAACGCCTTTCCAGCCGATGTATGCGGCATCAATTGCCTTCTTCGGCACTCCGCCGTTTGAGGCATTGAGTTGCTTGAGAACGCCATTTTGGGGCGAAGGGATATGACCGAGTGCTCTTAACGTGGGAGTCGCCCCCGAGACTGCTGCCCAAATTGTTGGCAGGGTTGAACTGATCTCGCTGTCGTTCATGTTTTCGACAACGAGGCCGCCAAGAAGTTGGCTGACATAAGTCAGCAGGTGGTCGATGGCCCCGTTGCGACCCTCGGACATGTGCGTCAAAATCTTTGGCGCGGCCAGCAAAGTATTTCTGGCATCTTCACGCGTGAATTCATACGGACCAACGATGAACATCTCGACACTCTAGGCTCGCTCTATGGCCGAAATAATGTTTGACGGAAAGCCTTTGCGATTGACCGAGTGGACCAGTTGTGGTGGATGTGCTGCCAAGTGGGGCAAGGATCTTCTCGCCGGCCTCGTTGATGAATTGCCGACATCGGTTGATCCATCTCTTTTGATTGGTCTTGCACCTTTTGATGACGCTGCTGTGTACAAAGTCAGTGACGACATAGCGCTTGTCAGCACAACAGATTTTTTCCCTCCACTGGTGGACGATCCATCCGACTTCGGGGCGATTGCTGCAGCGAACGCGTGTAGCGATGTGTATGCGATGGGTGGAAAAGTTTTGATGGCGGTCAACGTGGCGGCATTCCCTGAAAACTTTCCGCGTGAAGCGATCGTGGCAATTTTTGCTGCAGCTTCTGAAGTGATGGCCCAAGCTGGTGGATCAGTTGCGGGCGGACATACCATTCGTAACCCTGAACCAATCTTCGGATTGGCAGTTCAAGGAACTGTGCATCCTGATCGCATCTTCACAAAGGGCGGAGCCCGCGACGGCGATGTATTGCTTTTGTCGAAGCCCCTTGGTACTGGCATCGCCCTCGCTGGCGGGTCTGACTCTGACAAAGCAACAGCCATCGCTGGAATGCGCCAACTGAATCGCGATGCCAGCGAACGTTTACAAGCAAGTAGTGGCGTCCATGCGGTCACTGACGTCACTGGTTTTGCTCTCGCCGGTCATGGATGGGAAATGGCCGAACGATCGGGTTGTACTTTTGAAATTGCAACGACGAAGTTGCCCATGTACCCAGGTGTTCTTGAGGCAGCACAACGTGGAGTTCGGACTGGGGGAGACGCTCGCAATCGAACTGCAGTCGGTACTCGCGTGACAATGGCCGACGGAGTTGATGCGGCGTATGACATCGTTGCCTTTGACCCGCAGACTTCGGGTGGGCTTCTTGCTGCTGTTGATCCTTCGGCAGTTGCCGCTTTAATCGCGCCAGGTTCGCCATTTGTTGTGATTGGCAAAGTTGTCACTGGAACTCCGGGATTGCGGTTGGTCTGATGGCATCTCGCGTGTCGGCAAAAGTACCGACTCGAGATCTTGAGCAGTCGCTTCATAACGACGGGCATCGCATCATCGTTGGTGTTGACGAAGTGGGCAAGGGTGCATGGGCTGGTCCGCTTGCAGTTGGAATGGCGATCCTTCCGCTGTCGGGTGATCTTGCTGGTGTACGTGACTCGAAATCAATCACCGAAAAATCGCGGGAGGCCATGTTTGACACGGTTGCTTCGTGGTGCACATCGTGGTCGGTTGGTTACGCATCGCATGTTGAATGTGATGCGTTAGGAATGGCCGATGCGCAACGCTTGGCAACCCAACGAGCACTTACTCAACTTTCAGTTGTTCCCGATGCAGCGGTTGTTGATGGTAGTTGGGATTTTGTGACACCACTGATTCCGAAAGTTGTGATGCAAGTCAAAGGTGATACATCAGTTTTGTCAATCGCCGCCGCATCAATTTTGGCCAAGGTGACGCGTGATCGATTGATGCGAGAACTCGCGATTGATTACCCGTTATGGAGTCTCGACACCAATAAGGGTTATCCATGTCACTGGCATCGCACTGCGTTGCAAGGGCACGGACCGTCAGCGATTCATCGTAAGAGTTGGGCCTTCATGGACAATTTTGTGCCATGGCCCGGAACCCCGCGCATCGAGCGCAACGCTTCGCCAACACTCTTTTAATGACTCACGCATTGGTTTTTCTGGTGGCAGGAAATGACGGGAAACCGTCATTTCCTGCCACCAGAAAAACTATTTCTTGAGGTCGTTGAAGGCGCTCTTGCTGTCGATGCCTGGATCTTTGGGCATACCCAAAACGCGCTCGGCAACAATGTTGCGCATGATTTCGTCAGAGCCACCGGCGATACGTCCACCAGGAGTGCCAAGAATCAATTGATTCCAGGCATAGGTGCCCCATTCGCCACTATCGGCGATCAGCTTGGGTCCGAGCACCATTGACACAAAATCACCGAGACGCATCATGTTGGCGGTACCAGCAAGTTTGGCAATGCTCATTTCGGGTCCGGGCATTTGACCCGACTTGATTTTGTCCATCGCGCGTTGATTGTTGAAGCTGGCAACTCGGTTATGGATGATGATCTTGGCGAGCTCATCACGCACGACTGGGTCGTTATTTAAGCCGTAGAACTTCACCATTTCGATGACGCGAGTGAACATGCCACCGCCACCTCCGCCCGCACCAATTGCTGCACGCTCGTTCATGAGAGTTGTGAGAGCAACGTTCCAACCATTGTTGATGTCACCGAGTCGATGATCGTCACGAACACGAACTTCGGTAAAGAACACTTCGTTGAAGCTTGCTCCACCAGTCATCTGGCGCAATGGACGAATTTCAACACCAGGTGCACGCATATCAACGATGAAACCGGTGAGCCCTTTGTGCTTAGGCATATCAAAATCGGTTCGCGCAATAATTTCTCCGATGTCGCTGTAGTGCGCGCCGCTGGTCCAGACCTTCTGTCCAGTGATGATCCATTCATCGCCATCGCGCTCGGCCTTTGTGCTGAGGTTGGCGAGGTCACTTCCAGCGCCAGGTTCACTGAACAACTGACAGCCAACGATGTCACCGCGATACATCTTGCGTACGTACAGGTCGCGAGCGATATCTGAGCCATGATCAACGATGGTTGGGGCCACCATGCCAAGTCCGATGGTGAAGCAACTCTGATTCGGGATTTCGTATTTTGCTTCGAGTGCTTCATAGGCGCGTGAGTACGCAACTGGCAAGCCGCGGCCTCCGTATTGCTCGGATCCAAAGGTGTATCCAAAACCAGCATCAAACTTCTTTTGCCGCCACGCGCACGCCTCAGCCACGTCAAGCTTTTCGGACTGGCGATCCTTCTCTTCAAACATCGTGACCTTGTCGGCCCCTTCGCCCCAGACGAATTTCTTTTCAGCCTCTTTGCGTGGGGCATTGGCTTCGAGAAAGGCGAGGGCATCGGCTTGGAATTGCTCGAGTGTGGGTTGAGACATGTTCTGGTGCTCCTGTGTGACAAGTGAAATTACCGACGGAAATAGAGACAGTGCTGTGACCGTACCGCGTGCGAACTAAGGTTGTCGTATGGGTCAGCCTGTTGTTGTCGTTGAAAAGCAAAGTCGTCGCTCCGGAATCGTCCGGTTTGAGGCCAATCGCAGTCTGTCGGGTATGGGTCACGAAAGTTTCTTGTCCACTGACACCAATGCTCATGCTGTTTCGTCAGTGACCCCGTCGGCCGAATTGGCTCGGCGCCTCTTCGCCACTGGTCGGGTGGCTGGCGTTCATGTGTATCAAAATATGATCACTGTCGATCTTGCCAAGGGCTTTGACTCTGAAGGTTTACAGGACATTGTTCGCGATTTGTACCAATACTGGAAGCCCGGAATGGTTCCGCCAGCTTTTGAAGATCTTGTTGCCGCCGAAGAAACTCCGGTCGCAAGTAGTGCGCCGGCAGAAGGTGGTGTCGTGATTGACAGTCGAGTGCCAGCGCATCTCATTGAGCGCAGTCGGGCTGCTCGCGCCAGGTTGACCGCTTAATCGACCCAAAGGTCTGAAAATTTGGGCTTATTTGTGACGGCATAACCTCGCACACGTGGTGATGCCCATTTAGCCTGTCGCAGTGGACGCAGATGTACTGACGCTTGATGAGGTCAAAGATGTCCTCGGTGTGAGCTACATGACGGTCTATCGCTATGTGAAGAGTCGTCGACTAGAGGGCTATCAAGTCAGCGGCGTGTGGCATATTACGCGCGAAGCCTTGCAGCAATTCCAAGACGAGAAGAATCAACCGAAGAAGAGTGTTGAGGCATTTGGTGATTCGCGGCGCACCACAAATTATGTTTTTGAACTTGAACGATGTTTTACGGCTGGTGACTCGAGCGGTGCGTGGGAAGTTTTAAAGCGGGCCATTGATTCGGGCGCCGATGTTGAACGGGTGTATCTCGAGATTTTGTCGCCCACGCTGGCAGATATTGGTGCGAGGTGGGCCGCCGGTGAGATTGATGTTTCGGTCGAACACCAAGCCAGCGCGATTACGGCCCGTTTAATTGGACAATTAAGCCCGCGGTGTTTCAAGCGGGGTCGACGTCGCGGTCAGATTTTGATTGGTGGGGCAACGGGTGAGCGCCATGTTTTGGCCTTGGCCATGCTGGGCGACTTGTTGCGTTTGCAGGGCTGGGAAGTTCTTGACCTCGGTGGCGACACCCCAGCAGAATCGTTTGTGTATGCCGCTGGCAAGATGCCCGACTTGGTCGCGGTTGGGGTCAGCGTGACCTCGGAAGAATCAGAAGCCTCAGCCATGGCGACTGTTGCAGCGTTGCGGGCGGCCATTGGGCCAAATCTTCCAGTCGTACTCGGCGGAGGTGGTATTCGGGACGAGAAGCATGCCCACGACCTGGGGGCCGATCATTTCGCACATGGCGCTCGAGGCTTTATTGAGTTCCTTGATCAGGTCAAGAAAAAACGCGCCTGAAACTTACGAACACCTGTTCGCTATAGTCGGAGGCATGTCAACGGTTCTCCGGTCGTCTCTACCGAATTCGCTCTCGGGCCCGCTCTCTGAAATGGCCTTGTCTGAAATGACGCTGGCGCGTGAACGCCTCTTGCCCGTCCACCAAGCTCTGGCACCGCTCTTTGGATTGAGCTCCGACGATCCAGCACCGCTTGCTCTCACACGGGGGCACACGGTCGCCTGCGTGGGTTCGGCGGCGATGTCATGCGCCTTGGCAGTTTTGGTGGCACCAACTCAAGCGGGTTCATGGGCCGGGGTTGTAGGGATGCCGAGTTGTGGAGTGCAGGCTGCCGCCGACTTAGGTGTTGCACTTGAACGCACAGTTTTTGTGGCCGACCCAACGGGCGGTTCGCCAGCTTCTGGTCAGCAGACCGATGCGGCTGCAGTGTTGTCGGCATTAGTTGACGGTGTCGATGTGTTGTTGCTGGCGCAACATGTTGTGAACTCGTTGTCGACATCGTTACTGCGACGTTTGCAAACGCGAGTGCAATCGCGGGGTGGTGTTTTAGTTGTTGTGGGTGAAACGAAATCGTTGACAAGTTCGCTATCGGCCGATATTCGGCTCACAGCAACAACTCAGCAATGGCAAGGTGTTGGTCTTGGCTATGGCCATCTGCAACGGCGACAAGTGTTGTTGCAACTTGACGGGCGCCGACGAGCACGTACAACCGAGCATCAGGTGTGGCTGCCCGATCATCACGGACAACTGAGCCCAGTTGCAACGATGACAGCAACGACAGTAGAGAAAACTGGTGTTGTCATTCCTTTACGTCGCGTCGGGTGATCAATGACAACTGTTCAACCCCCACGATGTGCGGTTTTACATACTCCGGCGTGGCCAATCACTGCGGCAATTTTGCACGAACCCGAAACTTTTGGAACGAAACAACCGCTTGCTGTTTTTCACGCGCAGAGAGTTTTATCGTGCTCGCCGTTGGCTTGGCGTGAAGGAGTTCGCCCCGGACAACGTCGCCGGCAAGCTCAGGGTGCATGTCCGCACTTAGTGATCGTTCCTTATAACGCCGATCGCGATGCACGTATGTATGAACCAGTTGTGCAATCAATCGGCACTTTGGTTCCGTTGATCGATGTTGAAAATCCTGGTTCATTGCTGTTGGCCACGCGTGGGCCCTCGCGTTATGTTGGCGGCGATGATGCATTGGCAGTTCGCCTGCTGGCGTTGGCGCGAGAAGGTTTATCTCACGCGAGCCATGGTCTTGATGTTGATGAGGTCATGACTGCTGGCGGAGGTCTGGGTATTGGTATTGCCGATGGTCGTGTTGCTGCAACATTGGCAGCACGTTCATCGTCGCGTCGAGGTGAACCAGTTGTCATTCGGCCGGGCATGCAAGCGACTGCCGAATTTCTGGCGCCGTATGCGGTGAAAGTTTTAACGGCAGTCGCTGGATGTTCTGCGGACTTAGTCGATCTTCTTGAACGACTTGGTTTGCGACAACTTGGTGACATCGCGCGTTTGTCGGTGACCGATTTAGTGGGACGATTTGGTGCGATTGGTGAAACTTTGCATCGCTTGGCAAGTGGCACCGATGACACTCCACCATCAACGATTCCGCCACCACCCGACTTAACAATGGCTCGAGTATTTGATGATCCGTTGTCGCAACTTGACATGTTGGTGTTTGCGGCTAAAGCACTCACCGATGAACTGGGTGGTTACTTTCACGAACGCGGCCAAGTTTGTACGCGCGTACAAGTTGAAGCAGAGAGTGAACATGGTGAAAGTTCACAGCGAGTTTGGTATCGAGCCGAAGGAATGCGTTCAAGTACTTTGCTTGATCGAGTGCGGTGGCAACTTGATGGTTGGATCAATGGCGCCGAACCACCAACTGCTGGTGTCACTTTGTTGCGCGTGACGCCTATTGACATTCGTTCTGATGCTGGTACCCAAGTCGGTTTTTGGGGTGGGCGATCAGAGGCCGACGACAATGCAACTCGGGCAATCACGCGTGTGATTGGTTTGTTAGGTCCACAAAGTGTCACGGTTGCTTCGTGGCGAGGTGGACGCGACCCACGCGAGGTGTACGAGATGATGTGTTACGCCGATATCGGTAGCGCCGACTCTGGAGGCGTTGGTCAACAGTTAGTTCTGCGACCTGACGATGATGCCAACGCAGCAGTATGGCCTGGTTCGTTGCCGGCACCTGCGCCAGCAGTTGTGCATCATGAACCATTGCTTGTCGAAGTCGTTGATGTCCATGGGCGTCCCGTCGCAGTAAATGGTCGCGGACTGATGAGTGCGACTCCAGAGACCTTGGTGCAGCGCGGTCGTTCATGTCGCATCGTGGCGTGGGCTGGGCCGTGGCCTGTTGATGAACGTTGGTGGGATCACCGCGCTCGTCGGGCTGCTCGATTCCAGTTGGTGGTCGAACAGCCCAACGGGCAGTGTGCGTATCTTGCTGAAGTGGCGGCCGGGAAGTGGTGGTTGACCGCCGAGTATGCCTGACGAATTATGCGGTGTGGGCTTCAAGCATGCGAGACGATGCAAGGTCGTGCTGAGCCAATTGCAAGAGGTCATCGGCTAAACGGAAACCGATGCCACGAACCGTGTGCATGAAACGCAACTCGGGCGCCCGTTCGTTGAGCTTGCGTCGCAAGTTTGACAAGTGAACGTCAACAACATGCGTGTCACCAACCCAGTGGGGTCCCCAGACACTTTCAAGTAATTCAACACGGCTACACACTTCAAGTGGGCGGAGACATAATTGTGAGAACAGATCGAACTCAAGACGTGTTGCGGTAATGGGATAACGATTCACGCGAATTTCACGTCGGCCAAGATCGACATCAAGCGGGCCGAAATAGAGGTTCTTCGGTTGGCCATTAGTCGCGATGATTTGGGTGAACTGGCGTGAACGACGCATCAATGCCTGGCACCGCACGGCAACCTCATCAGGGGAGACATCGATCGGTAAAGCGTGGTCGGCGCCGTTGCGCAACACGGTCATGCGCTGGTCATCAGAGTTAGCACCAACAACGATGATGTAGATCTCGGGGCAACGTCGCACCTGAGTCATGAGGTTGTTGGGAAGCGGGTATGCGTCTCGTGCGTCAATCACTAACAGATCAGGAGCAAATGAACGAAGCATGACTTCGGCAGCGGTGTGATCGTTGGTTGAGCGCACGACATAGCCAATGCGCTGCAGGGCGGCTTCGACCGAACGACGGTCAGAGTTGTGGATCAGGGTTACCAAAGCCCGAGGAGTTGATTCGCCTTCGGGGCGTTGTTCGATAGCGCCGGCCACAGTTGGACGGAGTCTCGATTCGGTTGATCCGGGGAAATGGGTCTCTATAAGTGTCATGACAGTTATCGCCTTTATCGGTAGGTAGTGCTCAGAACTTGAGAACTATTTGTTGTCATGGGTAGTGAGTAATTAAAAGACGACACGTTGCACTTTTCTTGAAGGTTTGTTTGTCTTGACTGAAACTTTCTGCTGAGGCCCAGATAAATCGGTGATTCATGGGCAAATCAGGTTCGTTGACCAGCCGTTTGATGGTTGACTAGGAATGCTTTCAACGCTCGGAATCACCATGACCACTTCACCGAATCACGAACCATCCGAACTTCAGCCTGAGACTCTGGCCATTAGTGCGGGTCGCCCCGACGATCAGATCTCGATGGCTCCGGTCTTGTTCGCTTCAACGACCTACGAAATGGGTTCGCTTGAAGAAGGTCGCAAGATGGCGCACTCAACCAAGGCCGGCAAGTTTTACGGTCGTCATGGCAATCCAACTGTGCAAGCTTTTGAAAGTGCAGTCGCCGAACTTGAAGGTGCCGAAGCAGCACGTGCGTACGCATCGGGCATGGGCGCAATCGCTGGTGTCATTCTTGGTTTGTGCTCAAAGGGCGATCACATCGTTGCGCAAAAGCAGTTGTATGGCGGCACGATGCAGTTACTCGCCGGCGTGTGTCCACGATTTGGTATTGATGTCACCTTTGTTGATGGAACAAAGCTCGGTGCATTTGCTGAAGCAGTGATTCCTGGTCGAAC
>JBAXIP010000052.1:0-12900 GCA_037138315.1 Actinomycetes bacterium | reverse complement strand
ATCATCATCTTGAATGACAATGGCCGAAGTTACGCACCAACAATCTCAAATCTCACCCAGCAGCCCGATGTTCTTGCATCAGCAGATAAAACTCCACTCCCCGACCGCATTACCGAAAAACTTTCCAACAGCCTCACGCGAATCCGCATGAATCCGTTGTACGTCTCTCGCCAACGCAAGATCGAATCGTGGTTACAAAGTCTTCCTGTTGTCGGCCAACAAGCCGAAAAAGGAATGGATGCCGTCAAGGCCGCTGTCCGCGAATTCTTGCAGCCACCGTCATTCTTTGAGGCACTTGGCGTTCGCTATATCGGGCCCATTGATGGACATGATGTCCGCGAGCTTGAAATTGCTTTGCGGAACGCCGAAGACTTATCAAGCGAAGGTCCCATTGTCGTCCACGTACTCACCCAAAAGGGCAAGGGTTATTCACCAGCCGAAGATGACGACGAAAAGCATCTACACGACACACCAGTCTTTGATCCTGCAGTTGGGCCACCTAAGGCGGTTCCAACTGGCTACACCCAAGCTTTTGCCGATGCAATTTTGAAAGAAGCCGAAGCCGATTCGCGTCTCGTCGCAATTACTGCAGCGATGCCGGGACCAACTGGCCTTTTACCTTTCCAAGAACGTTTCCCTCAAAGATTTTTTGATGTCGGTATCGCCGAGCAACATGCAGTCACTGGCGCTGCCGGAATGGCCATGGGTGGACTACGTCCCATCGTTGCGTTGTACTCAACATTTTTGTCGCGAGCTTGGGATCAAGTTGTTTACGACGTTGCGTTACATCGCCTGCCTGTCATCTTTTGTTTGGACCGCGCCGGAATCACTGGCGATGATGGTCCAAGCCACCACGGCATCTACGACATGGCTTTACTGTGCAAAGTTCCTGGCATGCGCGTGTTAGCCCCATCAAGTGCGCAAGAACTACAACAGATGCTGCACGATGCAGTTTCGCTCGCCGATTCAGGCCCCGTCGTCATTCGTTATCCCAAAGGTTCTGCTCGCCAAGTTGCCAACGACGAAGTCGGATCTGGTTTGAACGCTCGACGCCTTCGTCAAGGCGATGGCAAAGTTGCCATCTTGGCGGTTGGCAAAATGGTGGCTCCGGCCCTGAAAGCCGCTGAAGTTCTTGCTGAACGTGGCGTTGAAGCGACGGTCTGGGATGTCCGTTCGTGCGCCCCTCTCGACCCTGCCATGTGCGCAGACGCCGCAAATCATGAGCGGGTCATCACTATTGAAGACGGCATCCGCGAAGGTGGCGTTGGCATGTCAATTGCTGCCAATATCAGCGAGATCAGTGGCACCTGTCGGGTTGAGTCGCTGGGCGTGCCCACAAAATTCTTGCCTCATGCCAAGCCCGATCGTTTATTAGCCCAACTTGGGCTCGACGCAGATGGCATTATCAAGGCATACGATTCTGCACCCTTGTGAATCGTCAACCATGAAACCTCTTTCGCCGAATCGCCGTTTGCATGAACAACTCATCTGATCTCAACCTCGCCGAAGAACTAGCGCTCGCGATTCGCATCGCCGATGTCGCTGACGGAATTTCTCTACCGTACTTTGAACGACAAAACTTCACCCTGTCACACAAGGCCGACCACAGCGAAGTGACCGAAGCCGATCGCAACACCGAAACTGCCATCGTTGAACTCATTGCTCAACATCGTCCCGAACACGCCATCTATGGCGAAGAGCATGGTCACTCGGGCAACGCCTCGTCACCATGGAAGTGGGTGATCGATCCCATTGATGGAACTTCAAATTTTGTTCGCGGCGTACCGGTCTGGGCGACATTGATCGCGCTTGTCCACGACACTGATGGTCCGGTCTTAGGAGTTGTTTCCGCCCCAGCCCTTCCTCGCCGTTGGTGGGGTGCGCGTGGAATTGGCGCCTTTGCAAATGGTCGCCCGATGAAAGTCTCAGAAGTGTCATCTATCGCCGAGGCTCAAATCAGCGTCACCTTCAATGCCGGGTGGGATCATGTTGGGGGCACCGCGCTTCTCGTGGCTCTCCAACAACGGGCCTACCGCGCCCGTGGCTACGGCGATTTCTGGCAGCACATGCTTGTTGCAGAAGGTGCTGTTGATATTGCTATTGATGCGATCGGACTCGCCCCTTACGACAATGCCGCAGTTCAAGCCATCGTTGAAATTGCTGGCGGCCGCCATACCGACCGTTTTGGCGTGCGCGACTACGAACAGAACTCGGCGATATCTACCAACGGTCGTTTACATGATGAGGTCATTACTAGTCTCAAGGGATGACTGATCTCGTCATTACCAATGCCAACCTTGTCGATGGTTCTGGCTCAGCGTCTCGCATGGCCGACATCGCGATATCGGGTGGACGAATCACCGAAGTTGCAGAACGTGGACAATTAAATGCTTCGGGCCAACGCGTCATTAATGCACAAGGGCTACTCGTCACGCCTGGATTCGTTGATATTCACACTCACTACGACGCACAGGTTTCTTGGGACCCAATGCTCACGCCAAGTTCGTGGCACGGAGTCACTACTGCCGTGATGGGCAATTGCGGAGTTGGGTTTGCGCCAGCCCACCCCGATCGTCATCAATGGTTGATCGAACTCATGGAAGGCGTCGAAGACATTCCTGGCGCGGCCATGACCGATGGAATTGATTGGCAATGGGAAAGCTTTCCTGAATATCTCGATTCGGTTGAGAGTCGAAATTATGTCATTGATGTCGGAACCCAAATTGCACACGGCGCTCTTCGCGCCTACGTCATGGGACAACGCGGGGCCGATAACGAACCAGCCAATGCCGACGACTGTGTGAACATGGCTCGGTTGGTTGAAGAAGCCTTGCGTGCTGGTGCACTTGGTTTTTCAACAAGTCGTACACCGTTGCACAAATCAAAGACTGGCGAACTCGTTCCTGGAACCATGGTTGATCCCGCCGAGTTGTATGCCATCGCCGACGCGATGTCCCGAGTCGGTCACGGTAATTTTCAATTCTCACCCGAACACGTGCGAGTGCCCCTCGAAGAATGGCCGTGGATGCGCGAGCTTGCACAACGATCGGGTCGCCCCGTCAGTGTGAACCTCAGCCAAACCGATCAATCACCTGACTTGTGGCGCTCAGTCCTTGAGTTACTCACGCAAGCTCACAACGATGGCATCCCGATTTACACGCAAGTTGCTGGTCGTTCAATTGGCATCATGTATTGCTTGCAAGGAAGTGCCCATCCCCTTCTCTTCCATCCGGCCTATGCCGAAGTGCAAAACCTGCCAATGGCCGAGCGCTTAATTGCTTTGCGAGAGCCCGCACGACGCGAACGCTTACTCAACGAAATTCCTAATGACGGTGGACTCTTCCAAAAGATTGTTTTCGACAAATTAGACGGCATGTGGATTGTTGATGGTGCAAACATCGATTACGAACCGAGTCGTGAAGACTCAGTCGGTGGAATAGCCCGTCGAACAGGGTCCAATCCCATGCAGTTGATTGTCGATCAATTGTGCAGCAACAACGGCAACGGCATGATCTATGCGCCATTCTTCAACTACTCATACGGCGATCTCTCAATGGCTTATGAAGCTCATCTCCATCCCCACACACGTATGGGTCTATCGGATGCTGGAGCCCACTGCGGAGCAATCTGCGACGGCGGAATGCCCACATTTATGTTGACGCACTGGACGCGCGACCGCACTCGTGGACCTCGTCTGCCGCTTGAGTTCATTGTTCATCGTCAGACTCGCCAAACCGCGGAGTTTTATGGTTTGCACGATCGCGGACTGATTGCGCCCGGAATGCGCGCCGATATCAACATCATTGATTACGACAATCTCGGGTTTGATATGCCGCGCATGGCCTACGACCTTCCCGCGAATGGCCGACGTTTAGTGCAACACGCACAGGGATACAAAGCAACATTTGTTGCTGGAGTTCAAACAGTTGACAACGATTCTTTTACTGGCGAATTGCCTGGTCGACTCGTTCGAGGACCTCAGCGATAAAAAGGATTCTCGCCCGACTGGTGATCGGTCATGTCGCGAACTCGCTGAATTCCTTCAACTTTTTCTACGAGGGTGGTTTGGACACCTTCGAGCATCGTGACTTTACTCATCGAACAACCGTGGCAACCGCCACCCATGGTGAGATACGCGGTACCAGCTTCGTCATGTCCGGCGAAGGTCACAAAACCGCCATGCGCTGCAAGAGCGGGGTTCACTTCAGTTGCGACGATTGCTTCGATTTCAGCAGACAACGCGTCATCATTAACCAAGCCCTCAATCATCGGAACTGACGGCTTATTTGGATTTCGAATCACCAAACCGCCATTTGCAGTGAAATCAAGAATTGCTCCTTCGAGCAGTTCAACATCTTTGGCCGGAATGATGACCTTCATTCCACTATGAGTGCGTACCTCGTCGGTAAAAGCAGCTTTACGAAACTCATCGAGCGACAGGTCGTACTTAAACTCTTCACCCGGTCCGCTCACAATTTCGAGACGTAAACCAAGCGATGCAGCATCTTCTTCTGAGTCACGTAATTTCACGAGTTCAGCCAAGGCGTCATCGGTAATAGTGATGATGCTGCTGACTTCGGTGGTGCTTTGGGGGGCAAGAGGGCTCACAACTTTGAGGCTACCCGTGTCGTCGCAGACCTTGTCAGATTGAGATCACAAAACCCAGTTACTCGTCACTTTCGGGTGCTAACGAGGCCCTCCGCCATCGCATTCAATACGTTGACCCGTTACGTAACTAGCCCCCTCGCCACACAGCCACAGCACGACGTTGGCAACATCGAGCGGCTGACATACCCGACCAAATGGAGAGCCCTGATCAAGACTACGCAGGTCTTCCATTTCACGCTTGCCCGTCATGGCGCGGGCTAATCGAAGACCCATATCGGTTTCAACTAAACCTGGAGCCACAATGTTGCAATGAATTCCGTATTGACGCTCTTCTTTAGCCAAAGTAAGCGCCAGTGCTTCCATCGCTGCTTTGCCCATGCTGTAAGGCCCGCCATTAGCGGTCATATGAGATGTTGCAACTGACGAGATCATGATGATGTCACCACGATCACGCGTGCGCATTGAGGGCAGAACACACCGCGCCAAATGGTGCGGGCCAATGGCGTGCGTCGCCAACAAACGAATCACTTCATTCGGATCAGTATCGGCAACTGCCTGTCCGCGTGATGCGATACCCGCGTTACACACAAGAATGTCAACATAACCAAAGTCTGCAACTACCTGATCAACCATGATGGCAACTGCCTCGGGATCATCGACCGATGCTTCATAAGCCTTTGCTCTGCCACCTGCCGCCATGATTGCATCAACCGTTTCAAGGGCAGATTCTTTATCTTTGCGATAGTTGACTGCGACTGCAGCACCTTGGCTCGCCAAAAGTTCGCAAATTCCCCGACCAATGCCACGACCACCACCAGAAACAAGCACCACCCGACCGTTCAAAATCTGTGACATACCTAAATCCCCCTCATTTGTACTTCGCCAGTTGGCATGTGCCATTCTGTCACTATGCAAGAAGGAAGCAAGAAGGCAATCGTTGCCGCGTTCACAGCCAATCTCGGAATATCTATGGCGAAATTCGTCGGGTTTATTCTCACCCAGTCGGCTGGATTGTTAGCAGAATCAGTCCATTCGCTTGCCGATACCGGCAATCAGGCCCTTCTGCTATTTGGCAGCAAACGTTCATCTAAAGAAGCCGACGATCGATACCAGTTCGGATATGGCCGCGAAAGATATTTCTGGTCATTCGTGGTTGCACTTGTCCTGTTTTCAATGGGCGGTCTCTTTGCTTTATACGAAGGCATCCAGAAGTTCTCACATCCTCATGAAACCGAGAACCTGCCCGTTGCTCTCGGAATTTTGGCGGCGGCAATTCTGCTTGAGACGTACTCGTTGAGAACTGCTGTCAAAGAAGCCCAGCACATAAAGAAAAAAGATCAAAGTTGGTGGAGCTTTATTCGAACTGCCAAACAACCCGAGTTGCCCGTGGTACTTCTTGAAGACGTCGGCGCCGAAATTGGATTATTCCTCGCCTTTTGCGGAGTTTTGCTTGCGCACTTCACCCACGAGCCTCGCTGGGATGCAGTGGGGTCAATCAGCATTGGGGTGCTACTTGTTGTCATCGCCGCGATCCTTGCTGTTGAGATGAAGAGTTTGCTCATCGGCGAATCTGCACTGACCTCAGATGTCGAAAAGATTGAGGGAGCCATCCAAACGCATGCCAAAGTCCGTCACCTCATTAACCTGCGAACCGAACACTTAAGTCCTGACGAGATCCTGGTAGCAGCCAAAATTGAGTTTGATCAATCCCTCTCGATGAGCGACTTATCGACCACCATCGATGAAGTTGAGGCCCTCATTCGAGCAAATCTGCCCATGGCTAAATTCATTTTCATTGAACCTGACATATTGATTGAACCTGACGTAGCCCGCTAGCAAAGAGTGGAGTAAGGTAACGACAACACAACGGGGAGCTCACAAGATCGGTGGGCTGAGAGGGTGACTGCTGTCGCCGACCCGAGAACCTGAACTGGGTAATGCCAGCGGAGGGATTGGAATGAAGAATCAAGAATCTCATGCACTCATCGTGATTGGTGGCGATCGACCCGACCCACGAGCCCTTGCTCATTTCCCTAACGATGTAACAGTCATTTGCGCCGACTCTGGACTCGACCATGCTCTATCGCTTGGCCTGATGCCTCACGTTTTTCTTGGCGATATGGATTCTGTTTCTCAGCGCGCACTTGAGCGGTCACTAGAGGAAACCTGGAAAGTGATTTCTTACGATCCGCTCAAAGATCAAACCGACACCGAACTCGCACTGCATTACGCAAGCAGCCAAGGGTTTACCGATATCACTTTGCTTTGGGGTTCCGGCGATCGCATCGACCATGTCCTTGGAGTGCTTGCAGCCCTCTCCCATGAATCACTCAGTTCAATCCAAAATCTTGTCGCGTGGATCGGCACTGATCGAGTTGAAGTAATGCATGGACCACGTTCGTACCATGATGAAGTCATTGTTGGTTCGACTGTCAGTCTGATGCCACTAGGAAGATCCGTCGCGGGTGTAACGACACATGGCCTGCAGTGGAATCTTGATCGCGAAGTTCTCACATCTCAGTCTGCTCGCGGTGTGAGCAATATCGCGGAAGAACTAAAAATCAGCATCAAAATTGAAAGCGGCGTGCTCGCCGTCGTGTATCCAGGATTTTTGTCTCAACCCCATTTCAAAAGAAAGACCTTGTCATGAAACAAGCCCGTGTCATCCTTCTTATGGCTGCTGTCCTCACAACTTGCATGATCATCGCGTCGTGTAGTTCAGAAACTTCGACGACTAAAGACTTAACTCTGATTGCATATGACTCCTTTACTCCCCCGGAAACAGCATTTGATGCGTTCACTCAAGAAACAGGAATTGAAGTTCACATCGCACTTGCTGGCGACGCCGGTGAGATGGTTGCAAAAGCTTCATTGACATCTGGCAATCCTGAAGGTGACGTGATGTGGGGCGTTGACAACACCTTGATCTCGCGTGCTAACGACAATAAAATCTTTGTGAGCGATCCCACCGAAGTTGACTACGGATACGTATGCGTCAATTTTGATATTGCTGCACTTGGCAACACCGAACCACCGCTCACCCTTGATGACTTGGTGTCCAGCGATTACAAGGGGATGCTGGTTGTTGAAAATCCAGCCACTTCTTCTACTGGTTTGGCTTTTCTTCTCGCAACTGTTGCGGCCTTCGGAGACAGTTGGCCCGACTACTGGCAGCAACTCGTTGCCAATGATGTTCAAGTCGTTGACAGTTGGGATGAGGCTTATTACACCGCATTCTCTCGTTATGGCGGAGATCGCCCGCTCGTCGTCAGCTACTCAACAAGTCCTCCGGCAGAAGTGATATTTGCCGATCCGCCTCTTGCAAAAGGCTCGCCCGCCCCAACCGGAGTGGCAAGTGAAACTTGTTTCAAACAAATTGAATACGCGGGAGTCTTACGCGGTACAAAGTATTCGGATCAAGCGCAACAACTTGTTGACTATCTAGCAGGACCGACCTTTCAAGCGTTGCTGCCCGAAAGTTTGTTTGTCTATCCCGCCAACCAAGATGTCGCCTTGCCGCAATCCTTCATTGACTACGCTCCCGAAATCACCTCGAGTTTTTCCATACCATCTGATGAGATCGCAAAAAATCGCCAAAGCTGGACCGAGCAATGGTCGGCCATCGTCTTGAAATGAAGACACGTAACCTTCGAATCCTTGCAATACCTGCGGCGATACTGGTTTTCGTTACCGCAGTCATTCCGCTGATCGTTCTTGCAACTTCGGTCATCAACAGGTCGGACGTTTTTTCAATTTGGGGTAAGTCTTCAGTTCAACGTGCCCTTGTCTTTTCCTTATGGCAAGCGCTTCTATCAACAGTCTTCACAATTTTCCTTGGTGTCATAGCAACTTGGTATCTCAGTCGTTATCAATTTTTCGGCAGGAGAACATTTATCGCGCTCGTCACCGTGCCCTTTGTACTACCGACCGTCGCAGTTGGAGCAGCATTCATCGCCGTGCTCCCAAAGTCGTTACACCACAGCACTCTTGCCATAGTTTTGGCACACATCTTTTTCAACATTTCAATAGTGGTGCGCACGGTCGGTCCACGTTGGAATTCAATTGATGATCAACTCATTGATAGCGCCCGCACTCTTGGGGCGAGCCCCTTGCAAACTTGGCGTCACGTCATCATGCCTCTTGGCAAGAACGCAGTTTTTTCAGCAACCGCCCTGACATTTTTCATGTGTTTCACGTCGTACGGAATCATCACCATCTTGGGAGGCCCTGGGCTAGCAACCTTGGATATCGAGATTTATCGCCGAGCGGTTCAACTTGGAGACCTATCGGGGGCCACGGTTTTAGCAATCGCCCAAATGCTCTTGATCGCCGTCGCCTTCTTGTTGTGGTCCCGAAGTCGCTCAACAGAGCTCATTGCCTTTCGCGTTCAATCTGTTTCTCGTCGGCGACTCTCTTTGGCACCAAAATCCTTTTTCCTTGCTCTCACTGCCTTTTTTACTGTGCCCATACTTGCCTTGGTCGTTGCATCGATGCGCACAAGTCACTCGTGGTCATTGAGCGGCTGGAAGGTATTTCTCGGAATCCAAAATCAGCGTGGCATTGATTTCAATATGTGGCAAGCGATTCAGACTTCGGGCAAGTACGCACTCATCGCAAGTTGTATTGCTCTTCCAACTGGCATTGCGGCAGCGTACGCGCTCTCTAACCGCCGCTCTCCCCAATCTCGACTTTCAGCTTTGGTCATTTTGCCGCTCGCGATCTCGCCAGTAGTGATTGGTTTGGCCATCCTGATCACCTACGACTTTCAACCCTTTGATTTTCGCTCATCGTGGTTACTGATTCCGGTGGTGCATGCAGCAATTGCCCTTCCCTTCGTCATGCGATCCGCGTTACCAGTCGTTGACGGAATACCCAACGACCTGCGATCTGCCTCCTCAACTTTGGGCGCCGGACCTTGGCGGCGTTTCGTCACCGTTGAATTACCGTTACTCAAGCCCGCTATTTCCACTGGCTTGGCATTTTCACTGGCAATGTCGCTTGGAGAATTTGGAGCCACCAGTTTTCTCACACGACGTGAATCACGAACAATACCGATCATCATCGCGAGCCTCTTCGGAAAAGCCGGAGAGATACCCCGAACTACTGGGATGGCTGCCTCGTTGGTATTGATCATTTCAACTGCAATGATCGTTGTAACTATTGATCGAAAGTCGCACATATGAGCTTGATCATTGACAACATTTCTTTCAGCTATGGCGATCGCCCGATCTTGAGCGGGCTTTCTTTAGAAGTCCCCACTGGTACCACGACCGCCGTTGTAGCACCCTCTGGTTCAGGTAAATCAACGTTGCTCCGAATTATCGCCGGACTCTTGACCCCGTCAACGGGTTCAATCATCCTTGATGGACAAGATCTTTCTCATGTTCCCACTCACCTGCGGTCAGTCGGAATGGTCTTTCAAGACAATCAACTTTTCCCTCATCTCAATGTGTACGACAATGTCATGTTTGGTTTGCGTATGGCCAAAACAGAAAAGACGATTGCCGCCAAACGATGCCACGATCTACTTGAACTTGTCGGATTGAGTCAGGCCGCAAAACAATCTGTGGCAACACTGTCTGGAGGCGAATCAAAGCGTGTGGCACTGGCTCGCGCTCTCGCCCCATCCCCGCGGCTTCTGTTACTGGACGAGCCTCTGACGGGTCTTGATAACGAACTTCATGACCGACTCGCCCACGACCTGCAGCGAATTCTTCATGCCACATCAACGACAGCACTTTTAGTCACGCACTCACTCCCAGAAGCCGAGATCATTTCGGACTCTCTGCATCGCCTCCCAAAAGCCGTAGATAGCGTTCAGGACGGAGAAAAGAAATGAATTCCCAAATAGGCGACATCCATATTCGAGCCATGAACTATCTCGAAGTTCGACCGCTACGTCTTGAGGTACTGCGGGCTGGCATGACGAACCAAACTGTCGACTTCGACGGGGATAATGAAGCAACAACAGTTCACCTTGGCGCTTTTGACGAGACCGGAGTCAACATCGGAGTCAGTTCTTGGATGCAACGCCCTTTCCTACCCGAACCAGATTTGAAGGCCGTACAGCTTCGGGGAATGGCGACCGTGGCCCATCTACAGGGTCAGGGAATTGGCGGACTACTTCTTGCCGCTGGCCTCAAGCACGCTCAAGAAAATGGTTTCGCTCTGATTTGGGCCAACGCTCGAGATGCCGCTCTCAACTTCTACAACCGCCATAGTTTCACCACAGTTGGCGAAGGCTTTATTGAGCCAGTCACTCAGCTTCCACATCACAAAGTTGTTAAATATTTATTGGAATAACCGCAGGATGATGAGTCAGGCTCACAGTCGACTATGAGTATTTCACTTCAACTGGCAGTGCGAATTCAAAATATTATTGATGGTCAATTACAGCAAGTGGCGCGGCTTTCTGATTCGGATACTTGGATTGGCCCAGTGGCGTGGATTTCTCAAGGCGAAATCAAACGAGTCACCCACCTACTGACCTCTTGCGTCGATTCCTTGCGCGTATATCATGAGTCGTCTGGCCTGTGACCCGCAGCGCTTGGCCGATCTCGCGCGAATTCTTCGCTCTGCGCAAAACGAAATTGAGTTGAACATTCGTTTAACCAAAATCGGTGATCTCGCGATTCCCCAAGTGCATTCTTATTTGCAGCAATCATTGAATTTGCTTAAGCATCAAGAGGCACGCGTGCGAAAGGTCCTGAACAGTTCTTTTCTCAACCTGACAAATTCGTATTCACTTTCCTTTAATTCAACGGCCTATTTGCTCAATCGGTGGGTTGCACATCATGAAGCTTGGTGGTCCGATGCCACCCACGGCGAACAAACGAGAATTGACATCTTGATCTCTACGGTTGCTGCAGACCCAATTGATGCCGGGAAACTCATCGATTCAACAAGTTTTTTGGCTCCCCTCATCTACGGCTCTCATGATCTCGGAATGGTGCGCACTCTGTGGCTGTCGGCCACTGACCCCCAAACAACATCTGCGTCCACTGCAGGAGATCGAATCAAGCGCCTAGTTGAAACGATCTTTGGAGATCAGAAATGGCACACCGCAATAGCCCCAAGTTGGGTGGACATTCACGAGCAATCACGACTTCGACGTGAAATTCGAGAGATTCTCGGCGAGATTATTTCGCCATGGCAATTACAGTTCTCTGGCCTTGCCTCTGAATGGAACTGGTCAAGTGAAACGGGCGTTCATTACCTCAAGAAGGCAACCGAATCCGCAGATGCTGCATCCTCAATCTCGCAAGGTCTTGGAATGGCTGTGTATCGGAACATGTCCGACCTCCCCGACAAAGAGATTGAGCGCCGTCAACGAATTGATGCAGTCGCATTTTCGGTCGGTGTATCGACAGAACTACTACGTCAGGCAAAAGTTCAACAAGCACAAATAGATTCTCATCATCTCGCTACTTTGCTCGCGATTCCAACCCTGTTGCCGCTCAATCTGCCATGGCCCTCGTCGTTACTAATCAACAAGGCACACTCTCTGGTGGCAGGTCAACTGGATACAACATCAGAGACAAACATTTCGTCGTCCATCGAAATGTTGCAGCAACGAAGCGCTCTTGCATCGGTCGCGTATATGGCAGTTTTCAATGCCGCAATCACATCTGGCCGTCTCGAGAACGCCAATGACGATCCTTCAGCAGAACTGCGCCTTGAACTTCAACACACAGTTGATTCAATAGACAGCTCAACAACGCGTGGACAAATTCTCGCTGACATCATTGACTAGGTCGACTTGCCTTGTCCTAGTTGATTGATTTACGGAATCGGTATGTCTGTCGAAAAACGTGCACTTGTGGATGGATCGGGCTGAACCAGAATCTCAAGATTCCATGTACCGGGGGTCAAAATTGACAGTGTCCCTACGAAGTGATTCGGCCCAAGTTGTGTCACAGCCGCGGTAATCGTAGGAACTTCTGAGCCTGGCAACGTCAAACGCATCGTGACATTGTCGACTGGAGACAAAGATCCACTCGGAGTCGAAATCGTGACGTGGATTTCGTTATTACCGACACGGCCTGGCGTGACAGCAATGCTGGCAATCATGTCTCCTTCAACAAGTTGCGTGCTGAAGACAGCGTTGGCAGCCCTTACTTCGGGAGATTGCGAAAGCATGCCTGCAGTGACACCAAGTGCCAGCACCGCAATCAACACTTCGACGAGGACAACACGATGAATGGACGTACCTTCGCCTCGACGAATGAGCCAACGAGCGAAAGCACCGAGAGTCACTGCCGCCACCACAAGACACGATTTAACGAGTAGAGC
>JBAXIP010000051.1:0-13008 GCA_037138315.1 Actinomycetes bacterium | reverse complement strand
GGTGTTGGCACGATGGGTTGGATTAGCGGGGCACTCTTTACATTGCTGGCGATTGCAGTGAAGCGTCCACCCACATGGGGCACATTGATCGGCACAGTTTTAGTTGGTCAAGTTGTCAACATTGTTTTGCCCCTGATGCCTGAACCATCATTGATGTTGTGGCGCGCTGTCATGATGTTTGCCGGAATGGCTTTGCTCTACTTCGCGATTTCAATTGGAGTTGCCACAACACTTGGTACCGGACCGATGGAACTGTTGATGCTTGGGCTGAATGACAAAGGATTAAGTATGCAAGTTGGCCGTTGGGGTATTGAAGCGGTAGTCGTTACCGCTGGCATATTGCTCGGCGGACAAATCGGTGTAGGCACGATTCTCTTTGTGATTTTGACCGGACCCATATTGGCGCGAACTTTGCCACCAATGGTTCAATTCATGGGGACTGACGTAATTCAGCAACCCACAGCGCTTGATGCCTAACTTGTTTTAGGAAGGCGACTTGACAACACGTTGTTAGTTTCAAGCGTGTTGATTTCTTCGTCAGTCATGTGGAGAATGTCGCGAAGCACATTGCGATTATCTTCACCGCGATAGCGCGGTTCTCCCGAAGTTCCGACGTGACTATTCGTGAAGTGCCATGGGGCATTCGGAATACGTACTTCACCACCGATTCGATCGGGAACGCTCGTGATTGCGCCTCGAGCGGTTGACCAATCGCTTTCGGCAATTTCACGAACACTACGCATGACGCCAACAGCAAGCCCAAATTGCGCGCAACGATCTTCAAAAGCCTGAGCAGTGGGCAGGGTGAGCGCCCAAGCGCGCATTTCATCTTGCAGTGCGCCGAGGTTTCGTAAACGCATTTGCACATCGGCAAATCGTGGGTCGGACAATAATTGTGGTTGATCCATCGTGTTCACGATGATTTCAAAAGTTCCGCGTTCTGCGGGGTGGCCACTAATAACAACCGTGCTGCCATCAGCAACTTGCATGATGGGATAGTCGCCGGGTTGGAATGATCGAATCCAGTTGGGATCAACGACTCCGTCATATAACTCGTCGTGTACGTGTTCGTTGACATACAACATGGTCTCGGCCATCGAGACATCGATGCGCTCACCTTGACCTGATCGTTCGCGATTAAACAGTGCGGCAAGGATCGCCGTGGTCATTTCAAGAGCGGTGTACGTGTCGGCATGTGACCACGGGTCGTTTGAGTAATCGCCACCGCGAGCGTCACCCTGCATGCGCGTCATTCCACTTTCGGCACCAATCACTGTTGCATATGCACGGCGATGAACCCACGGACCATCGGCTCCGTAACCACTGATGGACGCGTAAACGAGTCGCGGATTGATCTTTGCCAGAGTTTCGTAGCCAAGCCCGAGTCGATCCATGACACCAGCGCGATAGTTCTCAAGAACAACATCGCTTTCAGCTGCGAGACGGCGAAAAATGTCGGCGCCTTCGAGCGTTGACAAATCGAGACTGATGCACTTCTTGCCGGCATTTTGCTGAATGAAATATGTCGCTAGTGAACCAACTCGTGGACTGGAGAATCGAGTGAGGTCACCTTCGGGTGGTTCGACTTTGATCACTTCGGCGCCGTAGTCGCACAACATGCGGCCGCAATGTGGACCAGCGAGCACCCGTGTCAGGTCAAGAACTCGAATTCCTGAGAGCGGCGACATTGACTGATTCATCTATCTATGATGCCTTGTTGAACACGCATGTAGCGAATATTCAAGGCTTTGTTTAGGACGCAAGGTAGTTCTTCAACGCGAGTCGAATGACTTCACTACGAGTTTGACCTGAATCGTGTACTCGAAGATCCAACTCGTCAACTAAATCGGCGTTCAGTCTGACCGGGACGATGACCGAAGGGTCTTTCCCAAGCCGAGGCCGACCCCTGAGTCGTTTGATCTGAGAAAGATCGAACTGTTCATGCGTAATTTTTTCCGACATGATTTCAAGTTCGCGATCGCTGATAACTCTGCCGCTTTTTAACACGTAGTGAGGATTTGCCTTCTTCATGAATGGTTACCTTTCTAAGAGTGGATGAAATTGCGGGCGCAGGGACATGGAATGAATGATGAGCAATTCATCGTGGTCGGTAATGACTCCAATAAGTTCAAGAAAATTTCCCTCGATGTTTGGTCCGATGATCAAAATCCGGCCTGATCCATCGGAGTCGTCAATGTGAAAGTGGTGGTTGGCGAAGTGCAGTGCATGTTTTATCTCGTTGGCTGAACGCCCGTGTTTGAGAGCAGAAGGGTGAATCAGAAGTTGGGAATATTGTAATACAAAAATTGGAGACCTGAAATACCGTCGTTTTCGCCTTTTATGTTTTCCCACATGGAAATGTGGGTCGCTTGCCGACATTTGGGGTGAATGTGGCACGATCTCTTCATGTCTTCAACCCGTCACCCTCATCCCTTGTCCGGCCAAGTTGCACTGATTACCGGAGGTGGATCGGGTATCGGCCTCGGTTGCGCACGCGAATTGGTAAAAGATGGCGCGACAGTCATGTTGGCCGCTCGCAACGTTGAGCGCCTTGAAGCCTCGGCGACTGAATTGCGCTCGATCGCCGAAGGCGGAGCGCAGGTACTCACGGTTGCTTGCGATGTCACTAATGAAGAGAGTGTCGCTAACGCCTGCACGGCGGCGAACAGTGCCGGCAAATTCACGATGGTGGTCGCCAACGCGGGGTACGGCGGCGGCGGACCAATTCACTTGACATCACTCGATGACTGGAATGGAATCCTCGGGACCAATCTCACCGGGGCCTTTCTCACTATCAAACATTCGGTGAGTCACTTGGCCGCACACGGTGGTGGTTCGATCGTGGCGATTTCATCCATCGCTGGCCCGGTCACGCACCGCTTCATGACTCCATATGACGTGTCAAAGGCCGGACTTGAAATGTTGATTCGTCAAACCGCTGATGAACTGGGTTGTCGAAACATTCGCGCGAATGCCGTGCGACCAGGACTCGTACCGACTGACGCAACCGAAGGCATCATGACACTCGATGTGATCTTGAATGATTACCTCGAGCAGATGCCCTTAGGTCGCGTTGGCAGCACCGAAGACATTGGCAAACTTGTGCGTTTCTTGTTAGGTGATGAGAGTTCGTGGATTACTGGCACGTGTATTAGTGCCGACGGTGGACACCACTTACGTCGTGGACCAAATATTGAACCCGCAATGGAAATGGTTCTTGGTGATGCCCGCTATCCGGCGGGTCCCAGCTCAAACTCCCGATAAGTGTCGCAGCGCGACTGCGCTGTAAATCGAGATGCCAGTACTCATGCAGTCCTCGTCGTAGAAGACGCGGTTTGAGTGGTTGGGCGCTGCCGTTGCCAGATTTCGTTCGTGTGGTGTAGCGCCCAAGAAAACCATTGCACCCGGAACATGATTCAGCACATAACCAAAATCTTCGGCACCCATCACTGGGTTAGGAAGCTCAATAAAGCGATCATTGCCAATGACTTCTTTAATGATATTTCCCGCTGTGTTTGCGTAGGTTGGACTGTTGACAGTCACGTCATATCCATCAGTTAATTCAACGGTGACTTCAAGACCATGTGCAGCAGCAATACCTTCGGCCACGCGACGTACACCATCATGAATCATGCGACGGGTGACTTCACTGATCGCACGAATTGTTCCAAACACTTCGGCAAATTCTGGAATGACGTTAAACGCGGTTCCAGCATGAACTTGCGTCACTGTTAAGACACCTGGATTAAAGACATTGATGCGTCGAGTAATCATTGATTGCAATGCGCCAACGATTTCACAGGCTGCTGGAATCGGATCGAGCGTGCGGAACGGTTCGCTTCCGTGTCCACCGCGTCCGATGACACGAATCACCAAGGTATCGCTCGATGCCATGATGGGGCCACCACGAGTACTGATGAAACCTGTCGGTAGTGATGAGGTGGTGTGAATGGCGAACGCGCCTGTGACTTCTGAAGACGAACCGTCCGAGAGCGGACCAACATCGAGTAATCCTTCATCAAGCATGAAGCGTGCTCCGGCATGTCCCTCTTCGCCGGGCTGGAACATAAACACAACACGACCCTGTATTTGATCACGATGATTGGACAACAAGCGTGCTGCGCCAACCAACATTGCGGTGTGCGTGTCATGACCGCATGCGTGCATCACATTTTCGACGTGTGAACTGAATTCAACGCCGGTGTCTTCGGGCATTGGCAGGGCATCCATGTCGCCGCGCAACAACATGGTTGGTCCGGGACGCGTGCCTTCGAGTGAGGCAACGATGCCAGAGGTTGTTTCATGAAGTTTGATACCAAGCGGTAAGCCTTCAAGCGCTGCTAAAACTTCGTCACGAGTTTTCGGAAGGTGGTTACCCAACTCTGGCCATTCGTGAAGACGACGGCGAAGCGCAATCGTGCCATCAAGTAGATCAAGCGATTCTTCGGTCAAAGTCGAGATGTCGGTGGGATCGGCCATATGCGTATCGTAGACCCGAGTGCGACCCGGTATTTGTGTGGTAGGTAATAGGTGTGGGACTCAAAGCCGGAGATGAACTCGTCGATGTGGTTGATGAGTTTGACAAAGTCATTCAGGTTGTTCCGAGGCGGGTCATGCGCGCCGATCGCTTGCGCCACCGAGCAGTCTTTATTGCAATCCTTGATGGAGCGGGCCGACTCTTGGTACATCGCCGTTCGCCCCACAAAGATGTTTGGCCCAGTTGGTGTGATATCGCCGTGGGTGGAGTTGTTGGGGCTGGCGAGTCATATCTGGAAGCAGCGCATCGTGAACTTGCCGAAGAAGTTGGGGTGAGCGCTGCGACGATCAAAGAAATAGACCTTGGCGAGTCGCGAGCATATGACGACGACCAAGTGAGTCTGATGGCGCGTTGCTACCTGGTGACTTCACAGGGACCATTCACTTTTGATGATGGTGAAGTGGTCGAAGCTTGGTGGGTTCATCGAGATGGGCTGGACGATTTGCTACGACGCGAAAGATTTCTGCCCGACAGCTTGGCTCTGCTTTTATCCCTGATTGATTTCTAATCACCGCGCCGGCTTGGCTCACTCCCACCTTGTATGACCGTGATCAACACGGCTTTCGAGAAGGGATGTCATATGACGCAGTTCACCACCGGAGGCATGATTGGTGCCGACCCCGATCAACTGATTTCACTTGGTCACACTCTGAGTCGCCAACGGGGCGATATTGAGGCTCTTGTTAGCGTTGTCAATTCAGCCCTGTCGTCGACCAATTGGAACGGTCCAGCCCGCCAGTCCTTTGAGCAAGATTGGCAAACTTCGTTTCGAACTGCCCTATCTCGTTTGGGTGAGGCTTTCGAACTAGCTGGACGAGATTGTTTAATGCGGGCCGATGAACTTCGGCGTGTGATGGGCATGCCCTGACCCAATACGATAAGAGGGTGCTACATGTTGAGTTTACTGTTGAGCCCTTTGTCGAAGGACAGCCAGGACCCCATGTGCGCGCTGCCGTGGCGGCTGTCGAAGCACACGGAATCACCGTCGAGTTTGGGCCGTTCGCGACCGAGTTTGAGGCCGATGAAGTAACTGTTTCCGGTGCCGTCAGCGACCTCGTGCGTGAGGCTTATGCGAACGGCGCAACACACGTCACTGTGCACATGGAGAAGATTGACGCATGACCTCGTCACCGATCGATCTTTCGCACCCGATACTTGCAACATTGCAGCCACTCGTCGATGCGCTGGGCTGTTCTGTGATTGATGCTGCACAGATTGAAGCAGCCGATATTCCGTTGGTGTATGACGGCGAATTAATCGCTGCGGTTCGATTACCCGATCTCCATGGAGCATTAGCTCGTCTCATTGATTCGGTTGAACGAGAAATGGGCCAGCAACTTCCCAATATGAATCGTGAACAAAAGCAGTTGGCTATTCGTCTACTAGATGATCGAGGCGCCTTTACTTTGCGCCGCGCAGTTGAAGATGTGGCCGATGCAATGGGCGTGTCGCGCATCACCGTGTACAACTATCTCAACGCGATTCACCGCTAGTACTTACTAATTTGGTAAGTAATCCTCGAGGCGACCGACTACAAAACCTTGTTGATCAAGAGCAGCTTTAAAGGCAATTAAGTTGTCGAGTAAATCGGTACGGAAATGCGTTAAGAAGATATCCCCTGGTTGAAGGCCAGGTCGTTGCAAAATATCCACGTGGCCTTCCCATAATTCAGAGTTCCAATTCACGACGGCATTGATTCCGCAACTGGCCGATGCACGACGAGTGTTCTCATCCGACGAACCATACGGAGGACGCATGAGGTGACCGGCATAACCAAGTTCTTCGGCGATTGCATTTTTCATATTGCAAATCTCCGACGTCTGTCGTTGAAGACTGAGTCCCTTGAGGGCTGGATGATGCATGGTGTGTGAACTAATGGTTCCACCAACAGACAAAATTTGCGCAAAGTATGCCGGGTCCTTGCGAAATTCGCCAGAGACTAAGAAAAGGGTCGCTGGCATTTTGTTGTCCAGCAAAAATTGCATGGCAGCTGGATCTTTCACGATGCCGTCGTCGATCGTCAGAAAAACCACTCGATCGGTGGTCTCAACATGAGTGATCTTCGGGGCCATGCCGTTGACAGGAACAATCGGGGCGATTGATGACGTTGGGAAACCGGGAGGAAGTGTCGTAGTTGTTGTACTCGTTGTTGTACTCGTCGTCGTTGAAGTTGTGGCAGGAGCAGAAGTGGTCGTTGGCAGTGTCGTCGGAACAGTTGTTGTGTCACTGGCGCGTGGGTCGCTTGAACAAGCGGCGACCAATAACGCAAGACTGCCGAAAACTAAAAGGAAAGAGCCACGATTGGCAAAAATTTGTGTGGTCCCTGCAAAATTGTCCCGCTTCACGTCCTGCACTCTAGAAGAATAGTTTCATATGACTACTTTTGATTGCTTAGCTTTTGACGCTGATGACACCTTGTGGCACAGCGAAGACGGCTTTCATGCCGCAGAAGTCGCTTTCTATGAACTTCTTGCGCCCTTTGCGCCAGCCGGGATTGATATCAAGGCTGCGCTGACGGCGACTGAGCGAGCCAACTTACATACCTATGGATATGGTGTGAAGGCATTTGGCCTGTCAATGGTCGAGGCGGCGATCACTATTAGCCAAGGTCAAGTTCCGACCGCAGTACTCACTCATCTATTGCAAGTGGTCCGAGAATTGTTGTTGGCGCCGGTGCGTTTACTTGAAGGTGTTCCCGAGGTTTTAGAAGAGCTTGCAGAGTCGTACCGCTTGATCTTGATTACTAAGGGCGATCTCGTCCATCAAACTCGCAAGGTGACAACGAGTGGTCTTGATCATTTGTTTGATCATGTTGAGATCGTCTTAGAGAAAGACGTTGCGACGTACGCCAAAGTATTTCGTGATATGTCTGTAGACCCTGAGCGGGTGTGCATGGTTGGCAACTCGGTCAAGAGTGACATTCTGCCAATCCTTGAATTAGGTGGTCACGCTGTTCACATTCCGTATCAGTTCTTGTGGGAACTTGAACGCGCCGAACATCCACCAATAAATTCGCGCTTCGGTGAGCTCAAAAATATCAATGAATTACCTGCGTGGATACATCATTTATCGTGATGAACATGGAATGACATAAAACACGGCACACTGAGGAGGTCATGTTGCTTCAATTCATCTCGACTCTCAACCCAACGCCCGATCAGCCGACGACGGCTCGTGAGGCGATTTCACGTCCGTTACTCGTCGTGATTGTTGTCGTTGGTGCGTTTATCTTTACGCGTCTTTCGCATATCGTGATTCGACGAGTGGTGCGGTACATCGCCCAACGCAGTATTTCTCGACCGTCGCAGTGGTGGCGAACCCGTGCTCGTTATCAAGAACTTGAACAAGGCGAAGTAGGTGAGAATCGCCGTCGGCAACGTGTGGATGCCGTCTCGCGCATGTTGCACCACTTGCTTGCGGTGGTGATTTGGGTTGGCGTTCTGATTGCGATCTTCCATATTCTGAAACTCAACGGTCCTCTCGTTCTATCTAGTGCCGGTTTCTTGGGTGCGGGCATTGCCTACGGAGCATCACAAAAAGTGAATGATTATCTCACTGGTCTTTCGGTGTTAATCGAAGATCGCTACGGCGTTGGTGATGAAGTTGAAATCAGTACGGCTTTTCCTAATGGCGTGCGCGGAGTCGTTGAACATATTGGTCTTGTATCGACGCGAATCCGCGATGGTTACAGCACGGTGCACCTTCCCCATATCGCGTTGATTGCGGTACGAAATATCAGTCAAGAACCCGTTGCAACAAAAATTTCCATCAAACTTCCGATTGATGCCGAGCGAGGTGAGGCGGCCTTGAAAGCCGCCGAAACAATTCGTGAACTTGCAGGGTCTGAACACCTGACCGCAGTGCTGCTTGTCGATGAGATTACGACTGCCACCCCAATCGGCGGAGTTGATCAGATCGAATTGAATATTCGAACGGCGCGCCCGTTGACCGCCGGTGAGCGCGAAACTTTGGTGCGACGCACCGAAGAGCGACTTTCCGCGCAGGACTCTTAACAAACGACCTCAATCGGACTAGTGTCTTTTTTGTCCGTTTCTTGGACAATAGATATTGGGGGCAATATGACGAAGTATGAGCCAACGTTCGCGTCGCTATCGCAACATGAAGTTCCGGAGTGGTTTCAAGATGCCAAGTTCGGCATTTTCTCGCACTGGACCGTGGGGTCGGTCCCAGCATTCGCACCATTAGGGAAAGACCCATTCACCCTCGCTCGAGAAGAAGGCGAAGAGATGGCATTTAGCCACACGCCGTACGCCGAGTGGTATCAGAACTCAATCAATCTTCCGGGCTCGCCTGCAGCGTTGCATCACGAAAAAGTGTGGGGCAATTGCGACTATTCAACTTTCGTCAACATCTTTCTTGAAGCGGCCAAGGGCTGGGACGCCAAGCGTTGGGAACAATTACTCGCAGCATCGGGCGCAAAGTATTGCGTGATGGTCACCAAGCATCACGACGGTGTTTTGATGTGGCCATCAGAAACACCCAACCCAACTCATGGCGAGAAGTGGTCATCACAACGCGATCTTGTTCAAGAGTGTGCTGATGCTGCCCGCAACGCCGGTCTTCGTTTCGGTGTGTATTACTCCGGCGGCATCGATTGGACCTTCCAAGGACTCGGTATTAAGAGCTGGGCAACTTTGTACGGCGCAATTCCGCAAGACGACACCTATCACGCCTACGCCGAAGCCCACTGGCATGAATTGATTCGTCGGTACCAGCCCGACGTTTTGTGGAACGACATTGGATATCCACGATTTGGCGAAGGCGCTGCCCAACTCATGGCCGATTTCTATAACGGCAACTCAGAAGGTGTTGTCAATGATCGCTTTGACTTCATTGGTGTGATGCAAGGAACGAGTCACGCTGACTTTGGAACGCCTGAATACTCAACCGAATCGGTCGGACCGAAAAAGATGTACGAAGTCACTCGTGGTATCGGAACAAGTTTTGGTTACACCCAAGATGAAGATGACTCGACGTACTTGTCAATTCCTGCCTTGATCACAATGTTCGTCAACATTGTGGCTGATGGTGGAAACTTGTTACTGAATTACGGAGCGATGCCTGGTGGGGAAATTCCATGGGCTCAGCAATTGCGCTTGCTCGCTATGGGTCAGTGGCTATCGATCAACGGTGACGCAATCTACGGCAGTCGACCCCATGAGATTTCAACGTTGTCGACCGATGAAGAACTCGTGGTGCGTTTGACCAAGGGTGCCGATGGTGCTACTTACGCCATGGTCATTGGTCGTCCATCAACCGCCAAGCTCACGATTGATGGTTTGCCGAAGGGCGATGTGAAATTGCTTGGTCACCAGGCGCTACTCAAGCGCGAGGGCAACACGGTCACTTTGCCCAATCGCCCCGACGACACTCCCGTGTACACGTTGCGCATTCAGTAACGAATTAGCGACCCGACTTCACGTCGAGCCAGTCACCAGTTCGCAGTTCAATGAACTGAGTATTGGTGCCAACCAATTGATTGTGTGCGTGAGCGTTACCGCCGTTCACGTAATACAGGGCCTTTTGCCACAGCTTCATATCTCGCTGCGGCTGGGTCGCTGTTGCCACCAAGGCTCGAGCGTTCGCAAGTTTTGCTGCATGTGCAGATTTCTTAGGACCTGCTGTTACTGGTAGCACAACAGCAACAACTGATTGCGTTGGTAACACCGCGACATCGATAGTGCCCAAACTTTGGGCAGTTGCTCTCGTGGGTTGATGAGGCTCAATCCATACTCGTCCTGCCGAATTTTGCTCATCATTAAATGCTTCAAAGAGATAGCCGACGGCAATCAGCCCAAGCGGAAGACCAGTTTGAGTAACGGTGACGCGAATCTCTCCACCTTCGGAACACGCCACCGTAAAGGTCTCGCCAACTTGATGGGTATGAGTTGAGGTGCAGCCAACGGCACGAGCAGCCTTGGCCGCTTTGAGATTCCCGTGGACCGGAACATCGCTCATAAGTCTCAGAGTTTCGGCTCGCAAATGATCATTGACCGATGTACATAGAACAATCGCACCGATTGAACCGCTCTCTAATTGCAGGTCGCGAAGTGATGTGAAGCCTGCTGGATGTTGACGATCGAATGCACCTCGAATTGGCTCGGGTGTCAACCAAGGGTCGACAAGGATTGACGTGCCCGCATAAGAGATTTGCCAACTCTGGTAATCATCAAGTCTGCGAAGCAACATCATTGTTATTGACCAAACTCGTCTTTATTGGAGATCGCAATAACAACTTGATGTGCAATTTGCGCCGATGAAGTTCCGATGTGGATGTCATATAAACCAGGATCCACTTGCCAAGAACCTTGGTGATTGAGCGTAATGTTGGCAGATTCGCCAGTCACTTGCGGCCGCAATGCTGAGCGATAGATATCACCAGGATTCCAAAAAGCAAAGTCACGGGACGACAGCTCAATTGTGACAACAGTGCTTTCACCAGGATTCAAATTCACCTTGGTGAAATTCTTCAGTTCTTTCTTCGGACGCTGAACTGATGAATTGCGCGGTGCAACATACACCTGAACAACTTCACTTCCAGATCGAGCCCCTGTGTTGGTCACGGGAATTCGGATCTTGACTTTTTGGCTTGATGAAATTTCATTGTCATCGCAATCGGGCTGACCAATTTCAAATGTGGTGTATGACAAACCGTGTCCAAATGGGAAACGTACTGGCAAGTGACGAGCCTCGTACCAGCGATAGCCAATGAAGACTCCTTCGCCGTAACGCACTTGGCCATGTTCTCCAGGGAAGTTTCCGTATGTAGGAGTGTGTTCAATGCGTTCAGGGATTGTGGTTGGAAGACGGCCACCAGGATCGGCTTCACCAAGAAGTACGTCGACAACAGCGTGCCCCATTTCTTGTCCACCAAACCAGATTTGCATGACAGAGGGAACGTCGTTGGCCCATGACATGTCGACGGGCGCTCCGGTGTTGACGAGCACGATAGTCTTTTTGTTTGCTGCAGCTACCGCGCGAATGAGTTCAACCTGACGACCAGGAAGATCAAGAGTGTCACGGTCGTGACCTTCGCTTTCCCAATCGTCGGTGGTGCCAACGACGACAAGTGCAATATCGCATTCGGCCGCAAGTTCAACTGCACGACGTACGGGATCATCTTGTTCGACGAACTGCAATCCAACTTGGGCGCCGTGAGCCCACTGCTTATTCGTTGCATCACATTCAAGAATAAGTTGATGTTGCTGGCCAGCGACGAGATCGACGATGGCGGTCAGTTCAACACTGCCCATACCAAAGAAAGATTGACCGCGTGCGGGAATTGTTGAAGCACCATCAACAACCAATTCTCCATCGAGCAATAGTCGGCAAGGACTCACCTCAACAAGAGAGACGACATATTGACCAGTCGTTTCGACAGTGATGATTCCGGTTGCATTGAAGTGGTAACTAGAAGTTGGAACACCAGCATCGTTACGAGCGACCAGCAAAATGCGACCATCGGGTCGATGTACTCGGGCCAGTTCGGTGTTATTTGACGCATCACCGTCAAAGACGACAACTTCAAATCCGGGTGTTCCATCAGGGCGCCGCACCATGAGCGGATCAATGGTGGGTGTTGTTTTATCAATGTTTCCGCCGGCCTCATGGCGAACCGCCACTTTTGCACCGAGGCGCTCGCGCAATACATCAATAATCGCGGTGCGGTGATGGGGCATGACTTCGGCCGAGCCGCCACCCATGATGCGGGTACGTTCAGCATTTGGTCCAATGACCGCGACCGACTTCAAACCATTGGTATTGAGTGGCAGTAATGCCTGATCATTGACTTTTTCATTGCGTAACAAGACCATTGAACTAATCGCTGCTCGTCGCGCCAGTTGACGATGTTCAGGAAGGTCAATTGCCATCGGTGCTTGCGGCTCGTCATCTAGAGCACCGAGTCGTTCGAAAGTTGAGAGCAAAGTGCGCACGGCACGATCTAGGTCGGCTTCATCAACCCGACCTTCATTGACTGCTTCGGCCAAAAACTTTCCGTAGCCACGTGGCGGGGCGGGCATTTCAAGATCAAGACCCGCATGCGCGGCGCCTTCGGTTGTGAACCCAGCAAACCAATCGGTGACAACAAAACCTTCGAAGCCCCATTCATCACGGAGGATGTCTTGCAAGAGCTCGCGATTCTCGGCGCAGTACACACCATTCATGCGGTTGTACGAGGTCATGATGCCGAGTGAGCCACCTTCGCGAACTGCCAACTCGAAAGGAAGCAAATAGACCTCGCGCAAAGTGCGCTGATCAATCACACTGTTGATGGTCATTCGTTCAAATTCGGCGTCGTTACCAACGAAGTGTTTGACCGTGGTTGCTACTCCGCGTGATTGCACTCCGCGAATAAATGACGCAGCGAGTTTGCCCGAGAGAAGTGGATCTTCGGAGTAACACTCAAAGCTCCGACCAAACAAAGGTGAACGATGGAGATTGACAGTTGG
>JBAXIP010000050.1:0-13014 GCA_037138315.1 Actinomycetes bacterium | reverse complement strand
TGTCGTCGAAAAAACTTGGTGTCATATGGATGCTCATCAGCGCCAGTGCTTATTCGATGTTCACTATTTTCGGCAAAACCGTTCTTAAAGAACTCGATGCCGTTGATGTTTTGCTGTGGCGCTTTTTCATTGCAGTTCCTGCCGCATGGATTTTCATTGTCATCCGCCATCGCCGTGGTGGTCCCAGTCCGTTTTCTGTGGCATGGAAACCTCGTTTTGCTGCGGGCCTAGTTTTCGGTTCAGTGTCGTGGTTAGGTTTTGCTGCACTTGACCGTATGCCGGGAGCGTTATACATCGTCATCATTTACACCTACCCCGCAATGGTCGCCGTCGGTGCATCTTTCTTGGGACGACCCACATCAAAACATGTGTGGATGGCAGTTGCGATCACTCTTGTCGGTATTGCACTGACCGTTCCCGAAGTTCTTGATGGAGCCGGTGGAGCAACAGTCCTCGGACTTATTTTGACTCTCGGTAATGCAGTGATGTACGCCACCTACATGATCTTCAGCGAACGTTTAGTCAGAGGCGATCAAGCTGGTGATGGTCTGGTTGCATCCGCATGGAGTTTGACTGGTTCATTGGCGTTTGCTGTCGTCATTGCCATCATCAAATGGCCACCCGATTTTCCACATACGTTCAACGGTGTCGGTTCGATGTTTGGTCTAGCCCTCATCAGCACTGTGATCGCCAGCATGGGATTCTTCTTGGGCGTACGTCACCTTGGTCCGGCTTCAGCAGCGCTTGTGGCAACAACCGAACCAGTTCTCACTTTGATTTGGGTTGTTGTCATTCTTGGAGATTCACTGAAAGCGATCCAGCTGCTCGGTGCTGCACTTGTCATCGTTGGCGTGGTGTGGTCACAACGCACGCCGGCTGAATTCACCGACGGGGATCCTTGCGAAATTCATTCAACAAGCGCCTGAAGTTCGTCGACTCTCAACGCCAGAAACGAACTCGTTGTATACGACGGCAATGAGCCGCTGCCGCCGGTGTTTGACGTCCACGCGATTTCCCAGTCGACTGACACAACACCAACAAAGACTCCCCCGTTTCGACTGACAGATGAATGTTGATAGGTGTACAAGCACGGAGACACCGCTTCATCACCAATAGCAACGCTCCATTCAAGACCTGGCCCATCACACTCCATTGCTCCGACTAACCCACCATTTGGTGTTCCGTCATCTTGAGAAATGAAACGAAGTCGCACTGGAGTCGCACTTGTGCGCGCCCACGCTGAACCAAACACAGTCGGCACCCACGCCATCGCTGTGACCGAGTGCCACCAGTCAGCGCTTACCCACATCCACATCCCAACATTCACCACGACTTGATCAGTCGGCGGAGCTGTCATCACTGATGGTTGGGGTAATCGTCCTCTCACCAAGATCGCCGCATTCTGAGCTAACTGCGCGGTTGAGGGTCGCGGAATCCATACCAACGTCATTGCACCATTCGGCGCATGTCGTTCATACAGGTCGTAACGAATTGAACCGACCAACTTGGTGATTCCAGTTGTTGATCCAATGCCACTGTCGTAGATGGTGGCAGGCACCCATCGATATCCCGATGAATCAACACCCGATCCGTTCGGTGGTGACGAGGTTTGAACACCTGCCCAAATCGAACCACCATCGGCGCCACCACTTCCAACTGGTGCATCAACAGCAAGAACTTGACGATGCACATCAGCACACAGCATCACGAGCAACGAAATGACAAGGCTCGCAAGACTCAAGCGTCGAAATCGCATAAGTCCTCCTCGGTGGTCCAGCGAGTGGAGGTTCCCTTATTCCATAGCCATTGATCATCAACCTTGACCAATGTGAAAGTCACCAATGAACTCATCATTGAGTCATCAAAAATGATGTCTCCATCCACGAGCACAACATCGTCAGTGATGCAGGTATGTACAAGAGCACTCGAATCCGAGAGAGCTTCGGTCTTGTCAACTCGATAACGAATTGATCCGCCACCAGTCGCGGTGATGTGAGCACTACGCCGCGTCGCAATCAGCTGCTGAAGGTCTTTGTAGATCGGACTATTGACTTCAGTAAAAGTCGCTACGTCGCATGAATAGGGATTGCGGCCACACTCAATACGCGCTTGCATCAATTGCGCAAACGAACTCTCAAGATCTGCAGCGACTGTCGTAGCAGTCGGTTCGATCTTTGCTACGGGCACTGTCGTTGTTAAACCAACGTCTGGAGTTGCGTCCAGCGGCAGGGACTCAGCGCTTGATAATTCGCCGACAACTGCTCCCGATGTTCCGCCGCATGCACCCACAATAAAAAGTGCTGTTATCCACCAATTTCGTTTCATCAATCTTCCCTTCGTGCTGACACTGTGGGTATTCAGAGCCCCACAACGGCGCCGTTCTCAGACAAGATGACTCGTAAAAAACAGACGATCTATAGGTCAAATGAACTAGTCATGAAATCAAAGGAATCACGTTCATGAATGTCGTCAGACCTTGACGAAATCTGTAAAACTCGCGACATGGCTTCACCAATTTCACGCCGCATGTTCTTTGCCCTCAGCGCGTCAGTCGCAGTCGTGGCTTGTTCAAAAAAGGACTCTGACACCCAAACAACTGAACCAGTCCTTAGCAGTAATCCAACAACAGTGGCCCCCACCACCAGTCCGGTGCCAGCATCGAACCTTGTCGGCGATCCCTTTACGTTGGGTGTTGCTTCTGGAGACCCAACGAGCGAATCGGTCATCTTGTGGACTCGATTAGCAATTGATGCCCTCAACGGTGGTGGCATGCCCGACGAAGATATTGATGTCCTTTGGGAAGTCTCAAGCACTGATCAATTCACCGACATCATTGCGTCTGGAATCTCAACTGCAGAAGTTCGCTTTGGTCACTCGTTACATGTCGACGTTCCTCTCTCGTCGAAAGAAGACTTCGTCAATTACCGATTCAAAGTTGGCGAATACACGAGTCCGATTGGTCAAACTCGGCTCGCATCAGCCGCGGGATCTACGACAACCCTGAAGATCGCAGCTGTTTCATGTCAGAACTACACCGATGGCTTCTATAACGCATACGGCGACCTCGTCGAACAGCAACCAGATGTCGTCACCTTCTTGGGCGACTACATCTACGAAAGTGGCGTCGGATCTCTTGACGCGACAACAGTTCGACTTCACAACAGTGATGAGCCCAAAGATCTTGTTGCGTACCGAAATCGTTATGGGCTGTACAAAGGCGACCCTCTCCTACAGGCCGCTCATGCCAGTTGTCCCTGGATCGTCATATGGGACGATCACGAAGTTGAGAACAACTACGCCAACTTGTCACCTCAAGATGCGGCCGACACCGAGGGTTACGCCGCACGACGCGCTGCGGCATATCAGGCCTGGTGGGAACATATGCCAGTCCGTCTTGAGCCTCCGGTGAGTGAGTCATTCAAGATCTATCGCCAGTTTTCGTGGGGAGACCTGATCAATCTCTTGGTTGTTGATGGTCGGCAATATCGCAACGATCAGGCATGTGGCGATGCTGTTCTCAGCACACAACCTGCATGTGATGAAGCACTTGATCCGACACGAACAATGCTTGGAACAGAGCAAGAAAAATGGTTTTCGGAAAACATCAACGACACCACCAAAGTATGGAATGTCATGGCTAATCAAACAGTTATGACTGACATTCGTCTTGGTGCAGCCATTTTGAATTACGACCAATGGGATGGTTACGCCCCCGATCGAAATCGAATTCTGTCCGACATCGTTGATCAGGGAGTTGAAAACTTTGTCGTTCTCACTGGCGATATTCACCTTGCCGGTGTGGGCCAATTAACAACTGACGGCAACCCAACTACCGCCATGGGTGCCGAGTTTGTCTCAACTTCAATTTCATCTTCAGGCAATGTTTCAACCGACACCGAAGGACTTTTAATCGCCCTTCCCAACATCATTGATGCGGAGACTTCGCACCGCGGTTACACACTTCATACGGTGACCACCAATGACTGGACTGCTGAGTTCAGAATTGTTGACAACAATCTGGTTGAGGATTCATCGACATCGGTGTGGAAGACCTTCAAGGTGATGGCTGGATCACCAGCCATCACTGAAATCTGAAGTTTTTCTTCGAGGTAACGATTCGTCGTACTTGGAAAAGAAATCACCCGCTGCCGGCGAGACTGGACTCGTCAGCAGCGGGTGATGTAGTTACTACTAGTTGTGTTTCGGAATAGATCGAAACGAGCAACTATCAGGGCGTTGTTTCTACGGTTGTCTCTTCGGTCATGTCTTCTGATGCTGCTTCATCCATCGCGAGGCACTCTTCACCGATTTGATCCGTCACTGTTTGGGCTTTCTCAGATGCGCCAAGTTCAGTCACGTCTACGACGTCCGACTCAATGTTGTCGCTCAAAATTGTGAGGTCTTCAGCGCTCAACGTCACCAATTTCTTAATCGCGCAGTCGACGTCGACGGTCACGCCCATACCGGCGGCCTTTTCTTCAAGCTGTGCAGCCAAAATTCCGGCAGCTGTGCCAACCTCGTTGGCGGAGTCGTCCCCACCACAAGCAGTAAATCCGACGAGAGCTGCTGACACAGCCAAAATTCCTAATACCTTTTTCATGTCGCCTCCCAGCGCGTTCGTCAAGTCTGTAATATGCGATTGCATATTACATTAGAAAGATAACACAAATGGTCAAGAAAGGCTAGTTTTCAGCTTTTAAGCCTGGTCAGCTGCCGATGACGCAGTCAAAAGTTGTCTTAAGGGTCGCAATTCCCTCTTCAGAAATGTCCAAAGTTGTCATATCAACCGAGCCGTCGACCAAACCATCAAGATTGTCTACTACGAGCGCCAAGTCGGCCTCGCTGAGTTTGTTCACGACGTCCGACATGCAGGCCTCATCAATGGTCACGCCCGTCTCCGCCGCCGAACTCACCATGGCATCTGCAACCTTCTTGGCGTCGCCCGAACTGGTACCTGCTCCAATACCTCCATCATCGCCACCACATGATGACAAACCAATGACGGCAACTGCTGAAACCACTAATCCGGCAAACTTCTTCATTGTTGCCTCCAGGCAATTGAGTGATGATTTGCTTCGACCTTAATCAACTAGGTCGACACCAACACGGCATTTTCCTGTTTGGCCAGTTCTTTCTGTTGGCGTTTGGCAGCAACCTGCATGCGAATACCACCGGCGATGCCTTCAGGGTTCAAGATCGCCGTCACAATTAACAACACTCCGCCGATGAGGGCCTCCCAGCGACCAAACGAACCAAATACTTGATTCATAGCGAAGAAAGAAACCCCCGATGCTGCCGAAACACCTGCTGCAATTGCGCCGCTAACGCTCGTAATGCCACCTAGATAAGCGAACGACAACGCAGTCAGCGAGGCGATAGTTCCGTAGGAAAGATCAGAGACGGCTCCGAACCGATAAGCCAGCAATGCGCCACCCATTCCGGCGATAAACGATGAGAGAGCGAACATCATCATCTTTACCCGGGTGTTGTTAATACCAATGGCCGCCGATGCCCGTTCGTTACTGCGGACAGCCAACATCACGCGTCCCGAACCACTGCGACGAATGTTGGCCACCATCAAACACAAAATCGTCAGGATCGCCAGCAAGAAGAAGGCAAAAATAGGTCGAGACGTTTTATTGCCATAAATGAGACCCAAGTTCCAGCCACCTAGAGATGGATTGGGGACCTTGGCACCACCGTTGTTCACCCCACCGATCACCCATGGTTGTTTGAAAACGAATTCAGCAATGGTGACACCACCGGCGAGGGTCACAATCGCCAGGTTGGTCCCGCGCACTCTGAGTGCGGGAAGCCCAACCAAAAGCCCAAAAATCGCCGCGCCAACAGCCGCAAGAATCGGCGCGATTGGGAAAGGGATCGAGTAATTGCCCGCCAACTTTGACAGCGCAAATCCGCCAATGCCAGCAAAGGCCATTTGTGCCAGCGAAGTCTGACCACCAAAACCGATCAGAACAACTAAAGATAAAGCCAAGACCGATGCAATTAACGAACTCATAATGGCGGCACGCCACAGCGGTCCAAGGAAGATAATTCCAGCCGATGCAATCACAAGTGGGGCGCCAACCGAAAGCCGTGTCACATGAGCCAGCGGAACGAATGGCAATTTCCAACCCCCGACTGACCCTCTCTCCGGAAGGCGTTCGCCAGACACAATCATCGTGACAATGATGACGAGAAACGGCAGACCTTCACGCATTCCGTATTGAGGCCACCAACTAAAATCGAGTTGCATCTTGGTGAAGGTGCTTTGCACCATTCCGATCGCCACACCTGTCAATACCGTGGGCCAGAAATGTCGGAACTTTCCAATGAGAGCTGCACCTAAGGCTGGGATTAAAAAGCCAAAGGTAAAAATAGAACCATTCAACTGCACCAACGGCGCGGCCAAAATTGCAATCACAGCGCCGACCACCGATGAAATAACCCAGCCCGAGGCGGCCAAGAAATCTGGCGAATGTCCGAGAAGAACGGCTCCTTTTTCGTTTTCAGCCGCCGCACGCGTGGCTAACCCAAAACGTAAATACTTGCTCGCAGCCCACACAACGACCGTGATCACAAGCACGATTGCGAGCAACCACAAACCGTCACGAGGTACACGCAACTTGTCCGTAATCGTCACTACCTCGCGAGGTAAAATCGGATCGACGCGCATCGCCAACTGATCGGGGAAACGCCGATCCTTGAGTCCGATCATGACAATGATCAAACCAACACTGGCCACAACACGAGCCAACGCCGGAGCATCTCGCAACGGGCGAAAGATCAGCGCATAAATCAATAAGCCCATCAGAGCCGCAGTCAGTAAAGCCAGGCTAAAAGCCCATATGAAACCGACATCATGATCGAAGCGGTAACGGTCTGGCAGTCCCGGAATGGGGAAAAGATATGCCCCATTCCGGAGTTCTGCGTAGACATAGGCACTCCACATTGCAATTGCGCCATAAGCAAAATTGACAATGCCAGAACCTTGATAACTAATCACGAGGCCCATCGCAAACCCAGCGATGATGGCCCCGGCCCCACAACCGAGCAACAAATAAAACAGATAATCAGTCATCGTAAAATTCTCCGTCTCGTTTGTTGCTCAGCAGTGGTTAACAGGTCAGGGAAGAAGTGGGGTGCTGTCCCACAACTTGCCATCATCAACGGAAACGACCGCACCATCTTTGTATTCGGTCGCCTCAAAGACGTACGAACAAATTGATGGGTAACTCGGTGTGGCAAGACCACACTTGACAGGCGTGATGCCTCCGTACAAGAACAGGCCATCGGCTGACTTCAAGAAGTCATACAGATTCTGACCAGTCATTTCGGTTCCGCCAGCAACCATTTCTGCGGCGTAGTTGCGAAGCGACAACACCAAAACGGTACCCAAACCACCAAGACCAAGAGCACCGGTCTTGACATCAGCGGGCTTGATACCCATTTCGCCAGTTGCTTTGTTCTTGATGAAAGGAGCCACAATCGATTGCAGTAACGCCTTTTCAGGCGTGTCGCGCTCGGGAGTTGCACCGACGAATACCCAACCAGTTGCGTCATCGCCCACTTGAGAAATGACGTCGCTGTCTGAGCAAATGCTGGTTGTCAACACGGGCTTGGTGATACCAGCAGTGGCATAGCCACGAATGGTTCCGATGCAGCCAGCGTCTGCGTAGAGCGAGATCAAAAGATCAGGATCATCAGCATTGGCAGCCTGCATCAAACCGAGATAGCCAGCATCGGTTTCGTTGTCTCCACCCTTGACGGCCTTCCAAATAATTCCAGCCTTATCAAGAGCAGCTTCAACGCCTGCGGCAGTCGAGTTGGCTCCAGCATTGTCAGCGTGAATGATGCCGACAGTCTTCGCGTGATAGCGGTCCTGAGCGATAACTGCCATCACAGCAGTCGTCGTCGCATTTCCACCGGTCAAGAACAATGCGTTAGCAGTGAAGTCAGGCGGCAAGATCGGCAATACGCCGATAACCGGCACACCAGCTGCTTCGTAGGTTGCGTAGTCTGGGAACAAGTCCAACCCAAGAAGGATTAACTCGACACCCTTACCGACCAACTCTTGTGCACAGGCTTGTGACGTCTCTGGAGTTCCGCCAGCAACACAAGTCTCAAGCTTGACTGGTCGACCACCAAAGCCGCCATGCGCATTCATGTATTCAAAACTTGCCTCGGCAAAACGACGAATGTCCGGGAAGTCGAGACCGTTGGGATTGCCTTCAGTGTTGACCATACCGACCAGCATTTCTGGACCCGTCGGCGGGCCATCTTCGGCTGCCGGTGCGTCAGTGCCTGAGACATCCGAAGTCATCGGTGCGTCAGTCGCTGGAGCGTCGCTTCCTGCCGGTGCTTCCGTCGCCGCTGGTGTACTACCACCATCGTCACCGCCGCAAGCAACAAAAAACAGACCACCAGCAACAATCGCGGCGAGTGCGCGTGAGCGCCGCCGTGATCCTGAAGTCCCCAAACTCTTGGATCGTGTCATATTTCCCCCTCAGTTGTGTGCCGCGGTTTGCGGCGCTTACTTAGTTGGCCACTGTGGCCGGTACCCAACTGCCGTGGAACCCAAAGGGGATTCGTGGCAATTGAACAGTTGCAATGGGTTCGCTACTCATGGACTTGGCGTCCATAATGACGAACTCACTTGCGTCCTTGTGTTGGTCATAGATGTATGTCATCAAATAACCATCGTCTTCAGATTTCGCACCCTCAGCTGCAGCGAACACGATTTCCCCACATGTTCGACCTTTACCCAGTTTGATTTCGGCACACGTTCCGGCCTGACGGTCGTACTTCAAAATTGCGCCTTCGTCTACTTCACCAAAGCCGGCGTTACCCATCGACATTTCGTAGCCGTAGCGGTGCTTCTTGCCAATAACTGCATCGTTGACTCGTGGGAATTCGGCTCCACGATCGTCGATCTGCTCTTCAGTAACTTTGCCAGTTGTGGTGTTGATCGTCCAACGCCACAAGTTGGGCGGCGGGAAGTCCATGGCATCTTTTTTCCAGATGTGTTCAAAGCGAGCAACATCAAGAATGATCTTGTCGCCTTCTTCATAACTGTTCATTGGGTGGAAGACATAACACGGATTGATGTCATACCACTTCACTTGTGAATCGTTTCCGTTACGTGGCATCACACCAAGACGTGCTGGGTAGGTGTCGCTCCACGTGATGGGCATCTTGCCTTCAATGGCCAAGTTGAGATCAAACACCGCGGGCAGGTCCATGAACACGACATAGTTTTCGGTGATGTTGAAGTCGTGCATCATGGTTGAACCAGTGACGGTGATTTCTTCGCGCTGCACCATTTTGCCGTCGGCTGACACACGGAAGTAGGTGAGGTAAGGAGGCAGTGGTGCGTAACCAAATGCCAACATCTCGCCAGTCGTCGGGCAGATCTTCGGGTGTGCGGTAAATGCACCCTTCAATACGCCGTTGTAATCGGTTGAACCGATGGTGTTGAGGTTTCCATCAAGCACGTACGGGAAATGTCCTTCTTCAAGCGCAAGAATTTGGCCAGCGTGTCCCACGATGTGAGTGTTGGCTTTCGAACATGTCATGTCCATCGTGACCGATGGATCAAGAATGTTGATCGATGGATCCTTGATGAATGGTGTTTGCACATAGCGGTTGCGATACCACTTAGCTGCACCATCTTGTAGACGAAGGCCGTGAATCATTCCGTCGCCAAAGAACGGATGATCGCTCATACCAGTTAATGGATTCGCACCGTTACGAAGGTAGCGACCATCAAGCTCGGTAGGAATGCTTCCCACGACTTTGAGATCGGTGAGCGTGAGTTCTTCTTGTGTTGGGCGACCGTTACCTTGAAGGTGAGCCGGGATTTCTTCAAGCATTGACATATTGGTTCTCCTGATTGTGAGGGTTGATTCTGAATAAAGAGTTATTTACTTCTTGACTGCTTCTGGTGATCGAGCCCACATCAATGTGGCATCGAAACTAAGTGAGTAATCGGGAATAAATTCCATGATCACGCGATGTGGTGAATCAAGGAACTTGCGGAACTCGTCGGCGGCCTGCTGATTGTCGGGACGCAAACGATTAGCGAACTCGGGATAGAACCAATCTTTGGTGGCGCGATCGTCGCGAATCAAGCAGTCACCCTTATAGGTAACGGTCTTGCCACCACCAAGGCTCGAGCCGGTGCTGTTAATGCAAATCGATGAACGCGGATTGCGCCGTAACGCCGGAATGCGCTTGCGCGTTTCGGCTGCGGTTAACCACAACTTGCCGTCCTTAGGAAGGTACGACATCACCACACCGAAAGGCTCGCCTTTGCCGTTGACCCACATGAAGACACACTCACCAAGTGCATTCACCAACTTGTGTTCAAGCTCGGGTGTGAGCGCACATTCGGTGAGATCTTCGTAACTGTCGTGATTGGACATTGCGTTCCCCTGAACTAACTCGTTGATCAATATGTGACGACAGTAACACGCCTGTCAAGCCATATCTACCCCTCGTAAGTTATTTCCGTGGACCCTGCAATCCGTTCCACATCAAGTCGCTGATCTGGCTGGCCACTTCATCAACGGACCGCTCGGGCTGGGTGATCCACCACACCGAAATCATTTGCAACATTCCCACAATGCCAAAAGACCAAGCCTCGGCCACTTTGGGATCGTGACCTTGGCTTTTTCGCCAATAGGCGAGGGTTTTGGCCAAAGGGGTCGTCGAGCGTTCGGCCAGTGACAGACGTCCGATGGCGGTTTGCTCGGTATTTCCACCCGTGACATACAAGAAAAGTTCGCGATGTTCAGCCACAGAAAGCAGATTTGCTCGCACGAGACGGCACAAACTGGCCTGATTCAACGTTTCTCCGGCAATAGCGCCCTCGGTCGCCTCAAGCATTCGATCTGACAGTCGTTCGGCCAAGGCGTCGGCTAATTCGGCTCGTCCCCCAACCCGGTCATACACAATGGGCTTGGTCACGCCGGCTTCGATAGCAACAGTTTCGAGCGATACCCCTGGTCCGTCTCGCTTAATGACCCGTTCAGCCGCATCTAGAACATGGTCGCGATCGATCACTAATTGCCCACCAATCGGGCGACCAGGACGACGCGGCGAGGCAGATGACATGGCGACAGTCTGCCCCAAAAAAGTGTCGAGCTGAAAATTCCCGAATTTGCCCCTACCCCAGACTTACTTACTACTGGTAACTTTTAACTGGACGATCCGTTTCGTCCTGTAGGGGGAATTCTGATGAGTGGATTATTTGATCTTTCCGATGATGTCGCGGTCGTCACTGGCGCTGGTCGAGGTATCGGCGAAGGCATCGCGAAAACTTTGGCTACGGCCGGTGCTGCGGTTGTGTGTGCAGCGCGACGTGCTGACGAGGTTGAACGAGTGGCCTCAGAAATTCGTGCTGCTGGCGGACGTGCTATTGCCATGCCCACTGACGTCACCGACAACGCTGCGGTTGAAGCTCTCGCACAAAAAGCCATCAGCGAATTTGGCCATCTTGATATTTGGGTAAACAACGCCGGTGGTTCGCCGATTCAAGCACCACTCACCAATCTCGATCCCAACGAATGGGATGCAACGATGCGACTCAACATCACTTCTGTTTGGGTGTGCACCAACGTTGCAGCAAAACTGATGCGCGATGGTGGACGCATTGTCAACATTTCATCGAAGGCTGCTGTCAACACTGTGATGGGTAGCGGTCACTATGCGGCCGCCAAAGCCGCAGTGAACTCACTAACAGTCACCTACGCAAAAGAACTTGGTCCGCGGATTCGCGTGAACTGCATCATGCCTGGCGCAGTACCAACCGAAATCATGATGAAGGCATTGCGTCTTGAAGATGACGATCTGCCAAAACTTGAAAAGATGTTGCGCCTTCCCATGCGCCGCTTAGGAACACCAGAAGATTTAGGACAAGCAGTTTTGTATTTCGTTTCTCCCGCGTCTAGTTGGGTCACGGGTCAAGTCATCGGGATTGATGGAGGTTTGTGATGACCGAGTTAAATAAGAAAATCGTTTTGAAGAGTCGTCCCGCTAATCGCCCAGATGATTCAAACTTTGAATATCGCGAAGAACAAACCGCCGAACTTACTGATGGCATGTTGCTCATCAAGGTCGATTTGCTCGGAATCGATGCGTTTATTCGCACAACATTGAACGAAGGAAGCTTCCACCGCGGCGCCGAAATCGGTGGCGTGATTCCTGCTCTCGGTGTTGGCGTTGTTCTCGAAAGTAACGCCGAAGGTTTTTCGGCAGGCGATCCTGTTTTCGGACCATTGTGTTCGCAGACTCATGCCGTCATGCCAGCGTTCACGATGAAGAAGATTGACACGACCATTGCACCAGCGTCGGCTTATCTCGGAGCACTTGGTTTAACCACCGGACTCACTGCATACTTCGGAATCGTCGACGTTGGTCAAGTCAAGCCTGGCGACACAGTTGTTGTTTCTGGTGCAGCCGGAGCGGTCGGATCTGTTGCCGGACAAATTGCTCGCCTGAGTGGCGCGAGCAAAGTCATCGGTATCGCCGGCGGTGCTCACAAATCAAAGTTCTTGGTTGATGACCTGAAGTTTGATGCGGCCATTGACTACAAGAACGAAAATGTTGCGGCGCGTCTTGATGAACTGGCACCAGATGGAATCAATGTCTTTTACGACAATGTCGGCGGTGACATTCTTGATGATGTGTTAATGCGCATCGTTGAAGGCTCACGAATTGTTATCTGTGGCGGTATCTCGCAGTACGAAAACATGGACGATGTTCGCGGACCAAAGAACTACATGAAGCTCGCCGAACGCCATGCCACCATGGAGGGCTTTGCGGTCTTTCATTTCTCCGATCACTACGATCGTGCCGAGAAAAATCTGGCCGATTGGCTTCGTAGCGGCGAATTAGTCGTCCGTGAGCAGATTGAACAAGGTGTTGAGAATTTCCCGGCCGTCATGAACTTGTTGATGACGGGCGGCCATTACGGCAAATTGCTTCTCAAGGTGTAGTCCCGCACTTTTCCAG
>JBAXIP010000049.1:0-13065 GCA_037138315.1 Actinomycetes bacterium | reverse complement strand
GTACATCTTTTTCATCGAGATACTTCGGATGCTTGGGATCGTAAGTAATCGTCATAGGGATATCTCGTTCAGGTTGATATTGCGGAGTTAGAAAAACACTTCAGAGCAAGTTGGGGTGCTCGACATAGGTCGAACACCCCAACAGCTTTCACTCAGACGAAACTCAGAGTGCGTCGAGGCCCTGCTGGAAACGACCAGCATGGCTCTTCTCGGCACGAGCCAAAGTTTCAAACCAGTCGGCGATTTCGGCGAAGCCTTCGTCGCGAGCGGTCTTGGCAAAGCCTGGGTACATCTGGGTGTACTCGTAGGTCTCGCCGGCGATTGAAGCCTTGAAGTTGGCTTCGGTTTCGCCGATGGGCTCACCCGAAGCGGGGTCGCCAACTTCGGCCAAGTAATCGAGGTGACCGTGTGCATGCCCGGTTTCGCCTTCGGCGACTGAACGGAACAATGCAGCGGCGTCGGGGTAACCCTCGATGTCGGCCTTCTGTGCGAACCACAAGTAACGACGGTTGGCCTGGCTCTCGCCGGCGAACGCCTCCTTGAGGTTTTCGTGAGTCTTGGTGCCGTGGAGGCTCATGACATTCTCTCTTTCGTGTGTTTTGGTGGTTGTTTTGCTGAACTTCTTGAACGTGATACGTCACGCCCAAGAAACCTTTTTCAGATCAGGCGCACTTTGCGCATGAACCGTGGAACAAAATGGACGTTGAATCAACAGCGAATCCGTCAAGTCCATCAATACTGAGTTCTTGCGAACCTGCGACATACACGTCGCGCACATCGCCACATGTCTGACAGACAACGTGATGATGATCGTCAACATTTGGATCGAAGCGCACCGCGCCTGCGCCAACATCGATCAACCGCAACTCGCCCATTGAGGCGAGATCGGTCAAGGTTTGATAGACGGTGCGCAACGAGATCCCAGGCATTTGGACACTGGCATCAGAAAACAAGGCTTCAGCAGTCGGATGCAATGTGTTGCCATGCATCAGACGGAAAAGCAATTGCCGTTGCGGAGTGACCTTGAGGCCATTGGCACGAAATGCCTCAGTGAGTTCGCTCGGTGATTTCACGAATCGAACCTTAGTGAGATTTCGCGCTAATTAGCAATCAATGCAGATTAACAACTCGTGAAATCTGTCTCACAAGGCAGCTCGGGGCTGAGCGTTGTACTCTCGCCATGTGCCCAGCGTGTCGTTCCCTCACCAGTTCAATCGATCGGCCATGCGTCAGCGCCTTGCCACTGAGCAATTCGACGTGATTGTCGTGGGTGGAGGCATCACCGGTCTCGGCGTGGCGCTCGATGCCGCATCTCGAGGCTTGCGAACTGCCCTTGTTGAGCGACACGACTTCGCCTCAGGCACATCCTCAAAAAGTTCAAAACTGATTCACGGCGGACTGCGCTATCTGCAACAAGGTGAAGTTCGTTTGGTTTATGAAGCGCTGTATGAACGTCAACGCCTGCGCCGCAACGCACCGCACTTGGTTTCTCTTCTCCCCTTCTTGCTACCGATCCTCACCAAAGATGGAGTCGTGTCGCGCAAAATTGCGCGAGCTCTTGGTTCGGCATTGTGGATGTACGACATCACAGGTGGCGCACGTATTGGCAAAATTCACCGGCGATTGCGTAAACAAAAAGCTCTCGCACATATGCCCACTATGCCTAGTCAGCGTTTGGCTTCGGCGTACATCTACTACGACGCGCAAGCAGATGACGCTCGCTTATGCATCACCATGGCACGTTCTGCCGCCGATCATGGGGCTGCGGTGATCAATCAATGTGCAGTTACCAATATCTTGCGCTCAGACACTGGACAGGCCACCGGAGTTTCAGTTTTATGCGACGGCGAGCAATTTGATATTCGTGCCCATGTTGTTGTCAATGCTGCAGGTGTTTGGACCGATGCAGTTCGCACGCTTGAAGAGGGCATTGACCCCGACACAATTCGACCAGCCAAAGGTGTTCATATCACCGTGCCGTGGGAAAAGGTTCGCAATGACATTGCCGTCATCATCCCTGTTCCCAAAGACAAGCGCAGTCTGTTTGTCGTTCCATGGGGTCCAAAGCCCGATGGAACCTTTACCCATACATATATCGGCACAACCGACACCGATTATCAGGGTCCAGTCGACGATCCGCAGTGCACGAAGGACGACATTGACTATGTCTTGCGCGCGTTAAACGCCAGCGTCACGACCGGAATCACCACCGACGATGTCACTGGCGTTTGGGCAGGATTACGTCCGCTCGTCAAACAAGTCAATGCTGAAGAAGGAACCGGCAAAGGCGGAAAAGCAGCGCGAACCGCCGACCTCTCGCGTCGACACGTGGTGCTCACGAGTGACTCTGGCATCATCACCGTGACTGGCGGTAAACTAACGACGTATCGCGAAATGGCCCAAGACACCGTCGATGCAGCACTCAAAGTTCTCGAGAAGAATTCAACGTCAACGAGAGCAACAACGACAAGCATCAAGAAATGTCGTACCAAGAATTTGAAACTTCACGGTGCGCAGGGTTACAAAGAACCGCGCGTTGAGGGTTCTGCTGAAGCTCATCTCTCACGTCGTTATGGATCTGATGTTGTCCTCGTTCAAAAATTAATCACCGAAGACTTACGACTGTCCGAGGCCCTCATACCTGGTCTGCCATACATCAAGGCTGAAGCCATATTTTCAGTGATCCATGAAATGGCCCTCACCCTCGATGACATTCTCTCACGTCGCACCCGAGCCTTACTCTTTGATCGAGAAGCAACTCGAGTTGCCGCCAAGTCAGTCGCCGAACTCGTTGCACCATATGCCCAATGGGACGAAGAAAGAATTGAACAAGAAGTGCAGACATTCCAAGAAATTTGCGAGCACGAAACAACAATGGGCTCATTAGCCGAAACAGAACTGTATTCCTGAGGGGAGATTCATATGAACGGCAAGACTTTTTCTCGTGAGATCACTTCACCCATTGATCTCGTGCATAATGAGCAATCACCCGCACGAAATCATTTGCAGCACAAAACAGTCGCACTGACAACTCGACAAATCTCCGAACTCCAGAACATTTGCGAGACCATCACGGCTCCAATCAAAACCGCTCTTGCCAGTCGCGATTGGTGGCCGCTCACGATGCATTGGGCGCTCGCTGGTGAAGTGCCAACGCGAGCCGCAGCAATTTGTCGACCCACATCAACCGAGCAGGTCTCACATGTGTTGTCGTATTGCAACGAGCACCGCATTCCAGTGACTGCCGCTGGCGGACGAAGCGGTGTTTGTGGCGCGTCTATTCCGCTTTATGGCGGAGTCATTTTGGATACCACTGCAATGCAAGGTGTCGTCGCGTTTGACGACGAGTCGTTAACGGTTGAGGTTTTGCCAGGAACTTTCGGTCCCGACCTTGAGGCACACATTCAGTCTTTAGGATTCACCGTTGGCCACTATCCACAAAGTTTTGATATCGCAACTGTTGGCGGTTGGGTTGCTTGTCGCGGTGCCGGCCAATACTCAACTCGGTACGGCAAAATCGAAGACATGGTGGTCGCGCTCGAAGTTGTACTTGCCGATGGCAAGATCATCAAAACTGGTGGCTCTCCTCGTGGTGCAAGCGGGCCAGACCTCAATCAAATCTTCATTGGTAGCGAAGGAACGCTTGGTGTTGTTACTCGGGTCTGGCTCAAGTGTCACCCAGTTGCCACGCTTGAACGACGTGCCGCATTTGGATTCTCCACATTTGAAGACGGCCTCGACGCTTGTCGTCGAATTATGCGACGCGGAGCAACGCCTGCAGTACTTCGTTTGTACGACGCACCAGAAAGCCAACGTGGCCAAGGCGGCGATGGAGTGATCTGCGCTCTTCTCGTTCTTGACGAAGGTGACGTCGCATCGGTAACAGCCTCGATGAATATCGTCGAAGAGGAATGTCTCGCAACGATCGGGTGCGTTCCTCGCGACATTGAAACAGTTGAACGTTGGATGCACCACCGCAATGACACGAGCGCCCTGCAAGCCCTCACGAAAAAAGGTTTCGTCGTGGACACCATGGAGATCGCTGCGCCATGGTCAACCCTTCCTGCGATCTTCAATGCAACCCGCGAAGCAATGCTGAAAGTCCCGCACGCCCGTTCGTCAACTTGCCATTTATCGCATAGTTATATTGATGGCGCATGTTTGTATTTCACATTCGCAGCCAATCCCCCAGCCGAAGAAGTTGACAAAACCTATGTGGCGCTTTGGGATGCGGGCACTCGCGCAGTTCTCGCTAACGGCGGCAACTTGAGCCACCACCATGGCATCGGAATGAATCGTTCCCGTTTTGTACAAGAGGCGCTTGGTTCGGCTTTTGGTGTGCTGGTTGCGATGAAAAACTCACTTGATCCGCAGGGCATCTTAAATCCTGGCAAGATGGGACTTCCCCTACCCGACTATTTGGAGGCAGCGCAGTGGCCATGAGTTCGACTTCGTCAAGCTCAAAATCGTCTCGTTGGGACAATAAGGCAATTAAGTCTGGTGCCTCTGTTGCATTAGTTTTTGCAGTTCCGTTTTCGATCGCCGCGCGCATATTCTCAGATAGCGCCATCGCAGTCATTTTGTCACTGTGTGCTGCGATCGGATTCTTGTTAGGCGCAGCGGTGGCCGCGTGGCATCAACAACGCCGCACTCCGCTTTCGCACGCAATTGTCACAGCAGCGTTGAGTTACATCATTCCGCAAACTGTCTTTATCATCGTCAAATTGGCGCGTGGTGGAGAAGTGCGATGGCTTGGTGTGTTTTTTAACTTGACCGTCACCTTGACCGTTGGAGTGATTGGTGGCTTTATCGGTTCAGCGATGCAAAAAACCGGCGCCGCGCCCAAAGGGCGCCGCACATGAGTTCTTCAATCCTTGTGATCGATGTTGGTACGAGTGGTTTACGTGCCGCAGTGGTTCGGCCCGACGCAACGGTTTCTGCAACGCATTATCGCGAATTCTCTCCAAGCTCGCCGTTCGCTGGCCTCGTTGAATTTGATGCCACAGAAATGGCTCGTTTAGTTCTTGAAGTTGCGCACGCATCACTCGCCGAAGCCGGCGCGGTTGCAGCGGTTGGCATCACGACTCAGCGAGCGTCAACAATTCTTTGGGATCGTTCGACTGGCATTCCTCTTGGCCCTGCATTGGGTTGGCAAGATTTACGCACTGTTGGCGAATGCATCATGGCCAAAGCCGAACACGGTTTGTCATTAGCACCTAATCAAACAGCAACCAAAGCAGCGTGGCTCCTCAAGACATACGTTGGTGACGAACAAGCGATTGCGGCGCGCGCTCACGATTTGTGCATCGGCACCGTTGACAGTTGGATTGCGTGGACACTCTCGCAGGGAGCACTTCACGTCACCGACCACAGCAATGCTGCTGTCACCGGACTCGCTGATGTTTTGTCGTACGAAACCATCAGGTGGCACGAGCGGGCGTGTTCAGTATTGGGCGTACCGATGTCGATGCTTCCCACTCTTGTTCCATCATCTGGGGTCATCGGTGCCGCAACAGCGCTTCCTGGTTCACCACCCATTGCATCCATTGCCGGCGACCAACAGGCGTCGCTCATCGGTCAATCATGTGTGCGACGAAATATGGCCAAGTGCACTTTTGGTACGGGCGGCATGATGAACGTGTGTCTTGGTGACAGCAAACCTGTTTCGGCTGAGCGCAGTCGAAACGGTACATTCCCAATCGTCGCATGGACTCAAACAGATACTTCGAGTCATTCAGCCAATCAGAAAACGACATGGGGTGCCGAAGCGATCATGTTGTCGGCCGGAACAAATATTGAATGGCTCCGCGACGATATGGGACTTATTTCTTCTGCGGAAGAAAGTGATGTCGTCGCCCGCTCATGCGACTCAACCGAGGGAGTCATGTACGTGCCGGCGCTTCTCGGACTCGGAACACCTCGCTGGGATTATGGCGCCCGCGGGGCACTCTTTGGACTCACTCGAGGAACAACACGAGCCCACATTGTTCGCTCGGTTCTTGAAGGGGTCGCGCATCGCGGAGCGGACCTGCTTGAGTCCATCGAATCCGACTACCCCGATGTTGAAGTACCCGAGATTCGCGTCGACGGCGGCATGAGTCGCAACCCCACATTTATTCAGGCCCTCGCCAATGCAACAGGACGCCCAATTTCGGTCTCCCCTGTCACTGAAGCAACCACAGTCGGTGCGGCCTATTTGGCTGGTTTAGCCGTCGGAACATGGTCAAATCTCACCGAAATTGAATCTCTCTGGTCGCCACATACCACCGTCGACCCGCAGTCCAACTACGATCGTTCTGCAGTCAGGGCCCAATGGGAACGAGCTGTGACCCGTGCCGCCGGATGGATCACCGAACTTTCAAGTCTTGACTTCTAGAGTTTGGAATTGCTCTTACCTGTCTCGGCACATAAGGCTGTAAATAAGAGTTTGTGAAAGGAACCCCGTGACCGCTTCGAAGATCATCAGCGAGAGCCCAGTTCGGCCAACCCCGGCTGACACCAAGCTTCTTGCATCGGCCCAATCCACTGCATTGGCAGTACGCGACCTCTATCAGGTGGCAGTTGGCGCAGGTGCCGGCGGAGAACACGTCGCATGCCTCGTTTCAATCGCTGCTCATCACGACGCCTACGCACAATCGATTTCGTCGCTCATTGGTCGCGCTGCACCGCAAGCCCGAGATAGCGAAGTCTTTTCTGCCAACGAGGCCGACTTCGGATCTGACACCATGGCAACCGCTCTCGCCGCACATGCACTCGAAAATTCTCTCGTCGCGGCCCACACCGAACTTGTCGGAATGCTCGAAGGCACCGAGGGCGCCGCACTCATCGCCTCGATGGTGATTATTGAGGCTCGACATGTCGTTGCCTTGGCCGCGATCGCTGGCAAGTCACCCATTGATGACACCGATCTGTTTCTAGTCACCCCCGAGGCTGCGCAAGCAGACACTCTGACCACGACGACCGTCGCTTAATTCGGAGAACACCATGAGTAACTCAAATCGCGAAGAACTACAAGCTTTCTCTCAGATCGTAAAGGCCACTCAGGGTGCCGACTTCGGTCCGGCATTGCAATCGTCATTGTCTCGCCGTCGTTTCTTTATCGCTGGCGGCGCAACGATTTCCTTTGGTGCACTTCTCGCCGCGTGCGGTGGTTCAACCAAAACCGGAATTGCCCGACTTGGTGAGGCCCCGACAAAGACCGAACTTATTGATGCCCCTGTCACCGACATCGCTTTGTTGCGCACAGCTACGTCACTCGAACACAATGCGATCTTTGTTTACGAAGCCGTTGCTGCCGCAGGTTTGTTGTCAGGCGATGCCGCAACTTTGGCTGCTCGATTCTTAAGCGACCATCAGGCCCACGCCGAAGCAACTGCTTCCCTCACCGAAAAACTTGGTGGCAAGGCGTACAACGAACCCAATCCTCGTCTGCAGTCGATTTATATTGAGCCTGCTTTGCGATTGATCACTGGTGACGATGCTTCGGGTATCCCCGTGACCGAAGATCCCGCCGCCGACGTATTGGCTTTGGCCTACGCACTCGAGACCATCGCCGGCTCGACCTATCAGGTGTATGTACCCCTGCTGGCTGATTCAGCATTGCGTGCAGCCGCCATCGGAATCGGCGAACAAGAAGCTCGTCATGCCGCGGTCATCGGATCGCTTCTCAACCCCTCGCGCTTAGTTTCAAGCTTTGGCCTCTCAATTGCTGCTGGGTATCAAGAAACAACCGATGTTGCGGCACCCGCTTATGCCGTTCCAACTACGTTTGGCACCAAGGCACCTGTCCCTGTCGTGCTTGGCGCCCCTAGCGAAGCAGGAATCCGCACCACTCTCAACCTTGAAACCCCAAGCTTGAACTCGATGGTGTACGAATACCTCGACGGCGAGTGATTTTTCGGTCGTACACTTCACACTGACAGTGAGTGGGTCGGGTAATCGCGGATGACGTGAGTCATTCGAGGAAAGTCGGGACTCCGTAGGACAGAGTGCTGGCGCGAGCCAGGTGGGGGCGACCTCACGGACAGTGCAACAGAGAGAAACCGCCGATGACTGGGCAACCAGAACAGGTAAGGGTGAAACGGTGCGGTAAGAGCGCACCAGCATGTGGGGCGACTTACATGGCTTGGCAAACCCCATTCGGAGCAAGGTCAAGCAGAGGAGACGGGCGGTCCGTCCATCCGGGTAACCGGAAACTCCTCGGGTAGACCGCATAGATGGATGGTTACCGAATCGGGGCAACTCGATTCACAGAATCCCGCTTACAGACTGACTCACTGTCACCTCAAGGTTTCAACAATTATCTTGTCGGGACAACGCTGCTGTCCGAACTCGTTCGAGTTCTTCGAGTTGCATCGGGTCTTTCAGCGAAAGCAATCGTGCATAGAACTTCAGACCTCGCGCCGTGCCAGTGACGCGTACAGGGATTCGGTCACCTAAATCAGATCCGAATCCACGCGGAATATCGACTTTGTACACGCCAGCCTCATGTAAATCCGATTCATCGGCCGCCAATGCGGCACTCTCGTAGCCACCAAGTCCAAAGAGTTCTGCGTCCACAAAAAAGGTGAATTCAGTAACCGTTTCCTCACTCACATTTTTACAATGCCATATGCAGAACGAGTTGTCGCATTAAAGCCCGACAGTTCTCAAAGCTCGCCCGCCCACTACGGTGAGGAACTATGAGTACGTTCAATTTTGATTCAATTCCCCATGTCGCCCTTTCTGAGATCGACTTTTCGTCACCAGAGTTTTGGCTGAAGGATCGCGCGTTCCGTGAAGGTGCATTCAAGACCCTGCGCGATGAATCGCCATTTCAATACTTCGAAGAGGCAGTCATTGAAGGCTCGCCATTCCCCCAAGGTCCCGGTTACCGCGCCATAACGCGCCACGATGACATCTGGCAGGTCAGCCGTAATCCGCAATTGTTCTGCAGCGGTAAAGGTTCGAACATTGGTGATTTGCCAACTGAGATGAATGAATTCTTCGGCTCGATGATCAACATGGATGATCCCAAGCATTTCCGTTTGCGCAACATCGTGTCGCGCGGTTTCGCCCCTAAAGAAGTTGCGCGTATTGAAGACCAAGTTCGTTCGCGAGCCGAGAAAGTCGTCACCGATTTACTCGAACGCTTTCCGCAAGGCGAGTGCGATTTTGTTGAAGAAGTCGCTGCCGCTCTCCCCCTCGAAATCATTTGCGACATGATGGGAATTCCCGAATCAGATCACAAGCAGATCTTTCACTGGACCAACGTCATTCTTGGTGTTGGCGACCCCGAATTTGGTTCATCGCTTGACGACTTGATGAAAGTCGCCATTGAAATGTTTTCTTACGCCCAAGCTCTTGGCGAAGACCGTGTGAAGAATCCACGTGAAGACGTGACCTCAGCAATGATGAACGCTGTCGTCGACGGCGAACGACTCACTGCCCAAGAATTCGGTTCATTCTTTATCTTGCTCGTTGTTGCCGGAAACGAGACCACTCGCAACGCCATCAGCCATGGCATGAAATTGTTGACCGATCATCCCGAGCAAAAGGCTCTGTGGTTTAACAACTTTGATGCTCACACCAAAACTGCCGTTGAAGAAATCGTGCGGTATGCGACGCCAGTCATTCACTTCCGCCGCACCGTTACCGAGGACACCGAACTTTCGGGTCAGAAATTAGTCGCCGGCGAAAAAGTCGTGATGTGGTACTGCTCAGGCAATCGCGATGAGCGGGTGTTTGTTGATCCATTTAAATTCGATATCACCCGCTCGTCAGCAACTCCACAAGTTGGTTTCGGTGCAGGCGGACCTCACTTCTGCCTTGGTGCCAACTTGGCCCGTCGTGAAGTGTCAGTGATGTTTGATGAAATCCGTCGCCGCATGCCCAACATGCGCACCACCGGCGAACCCGCCATGTTGCAAAGTGCATTTATCAATGGCATCAAGCGCATGCCCTGCGCCTGGAACTGATCAGTCGGTAGTAGGGGCTTCGCCCATGTCGCCACGAACATAGTGGCGGCGACATAGCAACTCATAGCGAACAACGTCGCCGAACATCGGCGTACCAACATCACTGGTGTCACCAACGACGACTGTTTCGCCTTCGTACACCACGACACCGTTCACAACGCGCGCGTTATGGGTTGCCCGCGATCCACACCAGCAGCGAGCCTCGACTTGCATTTCAACGCGCTCATCGGCCACCTCGAGCATGCGCTTGGTGCCTTCAAACAACAGCCCTTTAAAGTCGGTAATGAGGCCAAATGCATACACATCAACATTGAGGTCATCAGAGATACGCGCCAATTGATCACATTGCGCAATTGAATAGAACTGCACCTCGTCGCACACCACAAAATCAAGTGGCATCCGCGATTGCGCTAATGCAAATAAATCAACATCGGGTGATACTTCAACAGCCGGAGCCGAAACTCCCAGTCGACTCGTTACCTGCGTTCCATCTCGGTCAAGTTTGGTGAGCAATAATCCCTGGCGACCCCGCACTGCCAAGTTGTGATGAATCTGCAACGCCAACGTGCTCTTGCCCGAGCCCATTGTGCCGAAACTAAACCGCAAAGTTGCCATACCGCCGACAAACTTAGTCGGTGGCAGGTCTAGTCGTTAGCGTCGCCTGACCGCACTGTGAGAACATCAGCGACAACTGCGAAGTGATCGCTGGCTTGCACCCCAGCAACTGGTTCGACACCAGCCAGCCACGCACGAACTGGGTTGCCCACCAGTTTTGGTCGAGGCCAGGTCACGAACAGATAATCAAGTCGTCGATTGGGCCAATTGGCATTGGCCAAATATTCATTGCGATCATTCCAGGTATGACCCGAGCCATCACCTTTGAGTTCCCACATATCGGCAAAAACAACATTTCGATTCTTCACTGCCGACCGGCCGGTCAATCGACGAATTTCATCGCTGTCAGGCACAGCATTGAAGTCTCCCCCAATGAGAACCGGAAGATCGGTTGCAGGGTCGTTGCGTAATGTCAGAACAAGATCGGAAATGGCATCAACTTGCAACTGACGAACATGAGATTCGTCAAAGCGATGGTCGAGATGTGTACCTATGACCGGCCATTGGCCCCACGGCGTTTCAAGCACCGCCCACAGCGCCCGACGATGCGCTGGTTCACCCGCCGCATTTGGAAGTTGCACTTGTCCAGATTGAACAATCGGCCATTTCGACAAAATGGCGTTTCCCATGCTCCATGGACTAGTTGTTACTGCCGAGTGGTAACCGAGTTTCGACGCCAAATTTTCTGCTTGCTGTTCAGTTGTATGCACTTCTTGCAAAAACAGAACATCAGGATTTTCTGATCGGATGACCTGCTCAATTGCAACTTGCCGTTCTTGCCACGGACCAAAGTGATGCCAAATATTCCATGTCATTACTCGCATTGTTGACTTCGTATCAATTGACTTCACTTCAGGTATGTCCCCGGGACCAAGTACATGTCGCCAAGAATACTCCGAGTGCGTCGCAACGAAGCCATCTCGTCTATCCATCGTCGGTTCGCGATTCCTGTCACTTTTGCCGATATCGGCGCCAGATCGGCACTGAGATTACGAATGGTGTAACCAGACTTCTTGTCAACCCACGTTGGATAGACAATCGGTTGACTGACAACCACACGGTTGTTGGCGGCACGAGTCATCGTGACAGTCGCGATTGCTCCATCTTGACCTTCGTCTGGTCGTGAAGATTTGGTTGGCATATTTGACAAGAAGTTTCCGAGACCAAACATGACCCAAACTCCATTGATCTGTTCGATGGGTTGCAGAACGTGTGAATGAGCACCGACAATCAAATCAATTTCACCAGATGCGGTGAGTTCGTTAGCCCACTGCCGTTGCTGCTCGGTTGGTACCGCCGAATCTTCGTTGCCCCAATGCAGACTCACGACAACTGCTTGCGCACCAAGAGACCGTGCGTCGCGCGCGTCAGCAATGATTCGCGGCACATCAATCAATGCCGAACGCCAGTCTTCGCCCGCAGGTAGCGGAGAGTCATAACGCAGCGTGTACGACAAGTGAGCAACAATTACCTCGCCTACTTGAGTAGGCAATGCTCTGATTTCGTAAGGTGTGCGCGCCATACCTGATTGAAGTATTCCTTGACTTTCAAAGGCGCTCACTGTTGCATTTACGGCAGCGCTACCACCGTCAAAGACATGCTCGCTCGCGGTTGAACAGGCGTCATATCCAGCATCGGCCAATGCCGTAATAATTTGCGAGGGAACTTGATACTTCGGGTACGACAGCAATTCGGCACCAGGCGGAGCGATCGGTGATTCGAGATGGCAGATCGCCATATCGGCGTTGCTTAACAATTCTGCGACATCACTGAACATCGGCGAAAAGTCATATGGTTCGGTCGAACCAAATGTTTGAGCATTTTTTGCTGCACTTGGCCACAGTCCTCGTTGCACCAAAATGTCACCTGTAAAGGCCAAGGAAATCGGCACGGGAGGCAAAGTTGTAGTCGTTGTACTCGTAGTAGTTGAAGTTGACGTACTGGTCGTGGTCACAGCTTCAAGAGTCGAAATCGGAGTGGTACTTACTGTGCCACTTGAGTTGCTGTTGAGCGTCGGAACTACACCTTGGTCAAGATCTGAAGGAGGCCGCAGTACGACTGGCGGCAAGGCCACAGGGTCCGAAATTGTTGAAGATTCAGCGTTCGAGCAAGCAACGAGGGTCAGGCACATCAAAACTGCCGAGATCCGTCCGCGCATTTGATAATTCTTTCACAACAGGTGTGAAAAAATCGGTTACCTAGTTGATGTACAAGATCAGTTCACCGTTCCGCGTGAGTCAAAGCGACGCACCGAACTCACTGGAATGAACCGCAAGTCTCCCGAAGGCGAAAAGGTTCCCTGGACATCGACGAGCACCCGAGAGGCCGAAGAGGTGTACACGCAGAATGTGCCATCGGCATCGACAGGAACAACTGCCAAGTTGGCGACCGAGCGACCCACCGTGACATTGGCGTTTGACTGAGCTTGAGGACCAGGCACCAATGTTGAACACTTATCTGCGGTGGCATAGCCAGCAGCTTTGGCATCGGTCAA
>JBAXIP010000048.1:0-13095 GCA_037138315.1 Actinomycetes bacterium | reverse complement strand
ATGTGGAAGAGTGGCGGTATGGCTACTCACACCATTGCGCTTGTTGCTCACGACCATAAGAAAGACCTGCTCATCGAATGGGCCAAGAACAACAAAGAACGTCTCAGTCGGCACTCGCTTGTCGCGACTGGGACTACGGGGCGAATGTTGACCGAGCTTGTTGGCCTGGATGTGAAGTGCTTAAAGAGCGGGCCACTTGGTGGCGATCAGCAACTTGGGGCGATGATCTGCGAACAGCAAGTGGACATGTTGATCTTCTTTTGGGACCCGCTTGAGCCCCAGCCACACGATCCAGATGTTCGGGCCTTGCTGCGCATCGCTGTTGTGTACGACATTCCGACGGCAAGCAATCTGTCGACGGCTGACTGTCTCATGTCTTCACCGTTGTTCGTTGACTGATTCTGATGTGTGCTTACGGCTCGACGACAATCCAGCCGCGACGTTGTAGTTCGGCAGCCAAAACCGAATCGGGTAAATCGCGAATAGTTTTCTCAGAACTAGTAACCCGCGGAGTCGGTTTGATCGATCGCGCGACGACAACTTCTGGGGGAGTGTCAATCAAGAGTTCGGCCTCGGCCTCAAGTTGGGCGATGAAGTCTTCGGCTTCTTGGCGAGTGAATTTTCCACCGGCTTGACGTTGATTGAATTGCATGGGTCCGCGAGCATCACGAAAGTCGGTGTGGCCTGCAGCATTGAGAAGCTCAAGCAATTGCTTCATTTGCGAATGTGATGCAGGGGGACCAGCGGGTTGACCAAATGCCATAAGTCATTCTCGCCGATGGGTATGGCGCAGTGTGGTCATTGCATCCTGATTGATGAGATAGCGAGCTCAGACTCCGAAAATGGCTTTGCGGGCTTCGGCACCACGCTCGATATCAATGACATCGGCGTATTCGCCCGTTTGCACATTGTCGCCAGCACCTTCGATGGCGTCAACGAATTCGTCAACATCGTGTGCTTCGCCGCCAATTAACCAAACAACTGATTCACCATCGTGATCGGCGGGGTCGCGAGGCAAGACGCCTTCAACTTCGTATTGATCAACTGTGATGTCGTCAGAGCGATCGGTCACTGGCGCAACAATGGCCATTTCAACGATTGTTTCGGGGTCGAGGTCGCGCAAGATGTCGATGAGTTCGGCAACATTCATGGTGTCAGTATTTCATGCCCAACTGTGCGAGACGCGTAATTCCCCAAAACTTCATGACTCGGACATCCATGACGGGGCGATTTCAAGGAGGAACAAACTGACCTCACTACATTTCTCAAGGACACCGCAAAAAGATGAATCGTCATTGGCGTACACATCGGCAAGCGACACGCTCAGGCGCGCGACGATTGACAAGCGATGTTCGGGGGCATCAATCACCGACGCCGTTGAATCGATCGCCGAAACTTCAAGCGGTAAATCGGTTCCGCCAACCCCGGCAAGGTCGGTTGCAAGTACCAGTAAGTCGGGTCGGCTCGTGAGCGGGGGAAGGGTCCACGTGAAAAGTAAAGGAAATTCAAAACCTTGCGGCGGTTCATCAGAAGGGTCTTCAAGTTTGCCCATCTCATCTTCGAATCCCAAGAGTGCGCGGGGGTCGACTTCGAGCGAGAGATGTAGGTCGATCGGTCCGTCGCACGCCTCTTCGGGATGCAGATCTACTTCCCACAGTTGGCGCAGTGAATACGTTTCGACAAAGTGGCGTTCGTCGTGTACGTGAAAGCCATGATCGATGGCGTGACTCTTCATGTCAGAGACAAATCCTGCAACATCGATGAAAGCCATAACCCGTCCTTTGAAACAGGGATCAGGATAATGGGTAATGGGCGCACTACCCTCGTTGAGATGGACGCAACCCAAACACTCCAGTTGCTGAACGATGTAGCAGATGCAATCGGGACTGCTCTGAAAGGCATTGAAGATTGGGGTCCGTCTGGTCTTCGTGACACCCAATACTCAGCCGACCTAGTCGTGGATCAAGTTGCCTTAGATATGTTGCGTGCTGCTGGCGTAGGAATACTCTCGGAGGAAAGCGGCTCAGAGAATCTTGACCGGAGCATCGTGGTCATTATTGATCCGCTCGATGGGTCGACGAATGCGAGTCGTGGAATACCGCATTACGCCACGTCGTTGTGTGCCGTTGACTCTGCGGGTCCATTTGTGGCCTTGGTCGTCGATCAAGCCGTCGGAACGCGTTGGTGGGCAACGCGGGGGCAAGGTGCTTTCAGAAATGGCGTCGCATTGTCGCGACAACCGTTGACTGAATGGAATGCGGCACTCGTTGCAGTGTCGGGGCGTCCTCCAGATGAGGCGGGTTGGGCGCAGTTCAGATCGTTTGGTGCATCGGCTATCGATATTTGCTATGTGGCTGATGGAACAGTTGATGCATTCATCGACATGAGTCCTAGTGCTCATGGTGTGTGGGATTACGCCGCGGCGTTTTTAATCTGTCATGAAGTTGGAGTGCGAGTCGAAGATGCTCAGGGCCGCGAACTCATTGTTCTTGATCATGCGGCTCGGCGAACTCCGGTGGCGGCACCAAATGGAATCTTTGATCTTGCTTTGGCGACGCGGCACAAGTTGCCGTTGTAAAACTGTTGCAGCGCGTGCTCAGACCGCGTCGGCTGAGCGTTGGCCTTCATGCCACACGCGTGACACGCTTGGATGACGCAACTTACCTAGGGCTCGAGATTCGATCTGGCGAACTCGCTCACGAGTGATGCCAAGTTTTTCGCCGATCTCCGAAAGTGTCATTGGATGATTGTCGATACCGAAGCGAGCGCGCAACACTTCTTCTTCACGTTCTTCAAGGCGACGCAACTGTTGAACCAAGGCCCGCTTCTCCAGAGCAGCAGCGGCTGACTCAAAAGGCGAGATCGCGCCTTCGTCGGCAATCAGGTCACCAAGTTCTGAATCGCCATCGTTGTCGAGGGGAGTGGACAGCGAGACCAATGGACGACGGTGCTGGTGGACGAGGGCGACGCGCTCGGCGCTGACGCCCGACAACTCGGCAATCTCTTCGACTGTGGGCTGACGATCAAGTTCGGCGGCCAGTTTTTCGGTGCTCTGGTCAATGAGCGAATAGACCTCACGCACGTGCGATGGCACACGAATGGTTCGTGATGAATCGGCCAGGGCCCGACCAATCGACTGGCGAATCCACCACGTTGCATAGGTCGAGAATTTGAAACCCTTCTCGTGGTCAAAACCTTCGACGGCTCGCATCAGACCGAGGTTGCCTTCTTGGATGAGGTCTAAAAGTCCGAGGCCGGCGCCCTCGTAGCGACGGGCCACGCTGACCACCAAACGCAAGTTGCACTGAATGAATTGAGCCCGAGCATCGTCGCCGGCGTGCAACGTTCGCATGAGTTCGGTGCGTTCGCGACCTTTGGGTGCTGGGTCGAAATCGAGTCGTTCTTGGGCGACGCGTGAGGCCAAAATGAGAGAAGCGAGACGACGTTCATCATCGGCGTTGAGCAACGGGTATGTCCCGATGTCATCTAGATATTGTCGAAGAAGTTCGCTTTCAGCGTCACCAGGGCGGGTTGCCACAAGAAAAACCGTAGTAGCGCGAAGCGCGTACATCGTGGATACCCGCCATTTCTCGTTTTGAACGACCCAGGTGACGGTATGATTTCACCTTCTAGACGGGCGCTTAGCTCAGTTGGTTAGAGCTCCTCGCTTACACCGAGGAGGTCGGGGGTTCGAGTCCCTCAGCGCCCACCCGTTGTTGACAACTGATTTTCGCGTCCGAGGCGTTGAGGGCTGCAGTCAATTGCACTGAGGTCTCATTGATCATCTCGCCAATTATTTGAGATACTGGGTTAACCCAGTTTTAACGAATTTTTGAAGTAGGGCTATCCCTACATTTTTCTTAATCCGTGCTTTACTATTGTTCACTTCTGGTCGTTCCGACAAACTTGCGAAATGTCAAAACACATCATTAAGAAGTCTCTATCGGCGACGACTCATGCACTGCGCATCAGATGGGCAGCAATTGGAGCCGCAATCGCAGTTTCCCTTGGCGGTGGGGTCACTTTGTTTGCTCAAGCCGGAACTGCGCCTGCAAGTAGTTCAACCTTTGTTGCAGTGTCGCCGGTCCGAGTACTTGACACTCGTGATGCGGTCGTTTTGTGGGCTGGTCCATTTGCTACGGGTGTGCCACACGATGTCAAAGTGACTGGTTCGATTCCAACAGGCGCTGGCACACAGACAGTCATGCCCGCTGGTTCAACGGGAGTTGTCTTGAACGTCACTGTTGTCAATTCAACAGCAGATGGTTATGTGTCAGTTCGGCCAGCTGATGCAGTTGGTGCCCCTCAGACATCGAATATCAACTTTGAGGCTCGCAAAACTGTGGCGAACTCAATCACCGTTAACTTGCCGACGTCGGGTGCCGATGCTGGAACATTCGAAGTGTGGTTCGACTCGATGGGAGTCGCTGGTGCGACTGCCGACATTTTGGTGGACATCACTGGTTACTACTCGGCTAGTGCTCTTGATCTGAAGAGTGATGCGATTGCGATCATCGGTTCGGGTGGCGAAGATTTCGGTGACATTCTGTTGACAGGTATGTGGGGCGGGGTTGTTTGGGACAACGGCATTTGGGTTGATGTTTCAAGGTGGGGCATTGACAGTCAAACTTTCATGTACGAGTCGGCAAATTGTTCGGGTCGTCCGTGGATGGACAATTTCAGCCAAAAAACATTCCAATTCACTGACATCGGAAGATATTTCGAACCGGATTTGACTGAATCGGTGGAAGCGGCTGTCAACAACTTTCATTCGGCTCTTGACAACCTCGGTAATTGTTACCAAGACTTAGCGCCGACGGCGTTTAAGAGCGGTGGGGACTGGTGGGCTTATGACCCTTCTATAGCCGATACCGACGTTGACTATTATCCGGCGAATAGTGTCGGAGTTGCTTCTGTGCAAATGAGTTCACTGTCGACTTTTTTTCGGGGCCCAAACGGCGGGGAGATTTCATTCGTGCCGCGGAGTTCATTGAACGCAGCGGGCTGAATCAATCTTCGCCGGCGGGCTCAACAGAACTTCTGTATCGGCTGGCGTTGCTCACACTTGGATGAGCAACGCCGGCTGGGCCAGATGCGAATGCTTGTAAAACATTCGTCGTGATTCCGCGAACTACTGCTGAAACCTTGTCGTTGCCCCAACTTGTCGCGTCTAGTGCGTGAATCCAGCCAATGGTTCCGGTTGCGAAAACGCCAGCACCGCTGTCGGCTGAGTAATAAGTCATCGCATGGTTGTAGCGAACTTTTTTGTACGTCACGGGAGAACTCGCCAGCACCTCAAGATTGTCTGGCTCTTGATTGGCGTGTCCTAGTCCGTCGGCCTCGATTGCAACGAGATTTTTCAACGAAGTGCCCAACGAAAGATCAACTCCAGCAAAAACCCAGTTGTCAGTGTTAACAAGTTTCATCGCCGTCTTTACGCCGGCGGCAAAGTATTGAATACCGATGAGCGCCGATTCGGGTTTGTTCAAAGGATCATTGCGCCATTGCACAGTTGATTGCAATGGATCCTGTGCAGTCATCGGATCGGAATCGGCGGTGCGGTAGTTGACCAGTTGTCGATAAGGCATGCTTTCGCTGTTTGGTTCAAGACGAATATGGCGGTACACGGCATTGGCTCCAAAGAACGCCAAGTTGATTCCAGCGTCTCGGGCTCTCTCAAGTGAGGTGCGCATGGGAGTCGAGTAATACTCGTCGTGAGCAGTTGTGAGAAGTGCAGTGCGGTTCAAGAGCACGGGGTTCGTTGAACCATCACCGTCGAGAGCACTTGAGTGCAGATCGATATCGGTGACATAGGCCGTGTCGATTCCGAGTTCTTCGATCAAACTGATGAGTGGAAGTTCATGGGTTAAAAAGTCGGCTGAACCCCAGTTGTAAGAGGCGGCATATGGGCGATCAAATGAAACGACAGTGGCACGACTACGAGGGTTGCCAACAAAGCACTGATACAGCGTGCAGCCACCCCAAGGGTTGTAGGCCTGCCATGTTGTTACTGCTGAAACGACAACGAGAGAAGCGCTTGTCGAATCTCGACGAACAGTCAGCGGCACATAGTGCGCTTCAGAAGTGCTCGAAACGAGTTTGAGCAAGTACGAACCAGTTGGCCAAGCGCCGTCGATCGTGAAGGTGAGCGATGGAGCCCACAACGCGCGCGACATTTTGGTATCGCTGTCGGTGGACATGTCGAGTTGCCACGTTGATGGTGTTTCACCTGAGGTCCAAATGAGGCGACCTTGCATTCCGCCGTACCAACCCATGCGGTAAGCCTCAACATGCCATGTGGGGGCAGCAGTTGCGACAAAGAGCGTGACAACGTCACCGGGTTGAGCACTTGTTGTATCGGCGTAACCCTCAATTGAGCCTTCGGCGGTGACAGGTTTGGCACCTGGAACATCTTTGGCGATCCGCCAAGCATCGGTGCCGGGCAATGCATTTTCGGCTGCCAACCAACCAGGCGATGCGTACGGGTCGGGAGCGACCGTTGTTGTGGGTGCGACTGTTGACGTTGGAACGTCACTCGAAATTTCGACTGTTGTGGTCGCTGCTTCGGTGCTGGGTGATGATGTGTCGCCGGCATCGCTTGTTCCACAGGCAGTTAGCGCAATAGCGCAAGTGGCGATTGTCGCAATGAATGACCCAGGTAACTTCATGCAGATTTCCACAATTGGAGTGGAGCAGTGAATCGATCACAGCCACTAGGTACCACGACATCTATTGAGTTTTGTCGTGCCGAGACATAACCAGCACACACGATCTCCATCATCCAACGTCCGAAGGCAATATCCATGAATGGCGTGGTGTGGTTTGCGAGGTCTTCGGCAAATGCTTGCAATTGACCGGTGTAACCAAATTGTTGGATAAATGGAATTGGGGCAGTTGCGGCAGGCAAGGCGACTTCTTCACCATTGTGTTCGAGGTTCAAATTGGGCATCAATTCGGCGCGGACCACACCTTGATCGGATGCCACCTGAAAATTCCATTCAGGAGTCTCTGAACCTTGCCACGACGAAACAACGCTTGCTTTGAGACCGTTAGTAAAAGTCAGTTCGACTTCTGCGTGTGTGTCGGTGATCTCTCCTTCGAGTTTTGCTGACACCGCAACAACTTCGCCGGCACCGATGGCGCGACCCACGAGGACGGCAATAGCTATTGGGTGAACGCCCAGATCAAAGAGAGCCCCGCCACCCCATTCGGCAGTGGTGAAGTCGCCCCACGCGGGCAGTGACTGCACTGTGCGAAACGACATATGAGTCACCGAACCAATTGATGCTGCGCGCTTGATGAATGCATGAACGATTGGTGCGTAGGCCAGATTCTCGGCGTACAAGATCTTTTGTGCATTTTGTTCGGCGTGCGACACGAGGCGGTCGGCCTCATTCAGCGTGTAGGCGAGAGGCTTTTCGATGATAACGGCCGCGCCACGTTGAAGGGAAAAAACAGCATGGTCATAATGTTGCGCTGGTGGCGTCGCGACTATGACAATGTCGGCGCCGCTAGGAAGTTGCGAATATTCGACAGACTTTGCCTTGAGTTGGTTGGCACGTTCGGTGCTTTTCTCTTGGCTTCGCGAAGCAACTGCCACGACTGGCATTCCTAGAATTTGCGCTGCCATTGCATGGGCGCCCGAGATCATCCCTGCTCCGCAAAGTGCTATTGACTTTGGTTCAGACATGCGAATGATTCCGTCTTACTTCCCGTTGAGAGCAGCAACAACTGGAGCGAACGCGTCAACATCTTCGGCACCAACGATGATGTACGTGAAGCCCCAACGCTCACGTCGTTCGAGCAAGTCTTCAATCAGTTTGCTCGGCGGTCCAACGAGAGCGAATGGTGTTTGCTCAACCATGTGCTGTTCAACGCCGAGCATTGAGGCGATTCCAGAAGCCGCTTGCTTTGCGTCGTCGGTAATGCTGACCAAAAATGCACGCACATTCATCTCAATGTCGTTGAAGCGAGCGCCGGCGGCCTCACGCACGATGGCGACTTTTTCGTCAACAGATTCGGCGGTCATGGTGCTAAATGTGTGTTGACCAACAACTCCCGCCGACATAGTGGCGTTAATTCCGACGATGTCTGCCTCGCGAGCGGCGATTGATAAAACACGCTTGCCTCCGCCACCAATCAAAATAGGGGGACAGGGCGCCTGGACAGGCTTGGGAGTTCCGTTGTAGTTAGTGATTGTGTAGTGATCGCCCGAAAACGAGAAGGGACCTTCGGCCATCGCTCCCTTGATGACCTTGAGTCCTTCAACGAATCGATCAATACGAACTTTGGCCGAGTCGTACGGAATGCCCATCTCTTCGTAGTCGCTGATCATCCATCCAGCGCCGATGCCCAACTCAAGGCGTCCGTCTGACAGCACGTCCATGGTCGCGAGTTCTTTGGCGAGAACCGCGGGGTGCTTGTAATCGTTGTCCCACACTAAGGCGCCAATGCGGAGATCGGTAGTGACATTGGCTGCGGTCATGAGTGCCGGCACTGGCGCTAATTGATCGTCGAAGTGATCGGGCATCGTGAGGCACGAATACCCCTGGTCTTCGCAGCGATGGGCGAGGTCGACCCATAAATCGCGCGTATTGGCTTTTGAGGCTTGCACTCCGAATCGGAAGGGGCGATGGCCAGAAGGAGACACGGCAGAAGTAGAAGTCATGAATGAAACGGTAGTGCGTCGGGGGTGACACTGCTCAGCCCGAACCGAGAACTACCGTAGAAGCGTTGTGCGAATGATCTCCTGGTGGATGCGGTTGTGCATCGTCGTTGTGGCGGGAGCACTTGTGATAACGGCGGCAGTCGTCGGAGTAGCTCCACGTCTCTGGAAAGTTGTCAATGCGCATGTTGAAACCCCCGTGGCACTTCCGGCATGGGAGGGGATTGCCAAAAGAACGTACGTGTACGACCGAGCCGGCAACGAAATCGCGGCATACGAACTTGAGAACAGTCAGCCCGTTCTTCTGAGCCAGATTCCGCAACCAGTGATCCAAGCGGTTCTCGCGGTCGAAGATCGAGAGTTCTATAACCACCATGGTGTCAATATGCGCGGCCTCTTTCGCGCGACGTTGTCAAACTTTGAAGGCGGGGCACGTCAAGGAGCATCCACCATTACGCAACAAGTCGTGAAGGTTGAATATCTCGGTGGCCTCGAACGCGATGGTCGCTACAAGTTGCTGCAGATCATCTATGCGTTACGTCTGGAAAAAGAACGAACCAAAGACGAAATTCTCGAGCGGTATCTCAACACGATTTACTTTGGCAACAACACTTACGGAATTCAAGCGGCTTCTGAGGTGTACTTCGGCAAGAAGGTCGAGGACTTGACATTGGTTGAAGGAACGTTCTTGGCGGGTCTTATTCAGGCGCCAAGCAGTTATGACCCCATCCGTCGACCGCAACAAAGCAAGCGTCGATTTGGTCAAGCGCTTGATGCAGTCGTCGACGTGGGGCTGATGGAGGCGCCTGAAGCCAACTCAATCAAGGTGTGTCTCGATCCACCCGAGGATTCAACAGTGATTGCCGAATGCGCGAATAGTTGGCAGATCCCCGAAGTTGTGCAGACGATCGCCGAAAAGAAAATCACTCGTACTCACTTCAGCGAAGAAGTGAAGTCATATTTGTTGAACAAGAGCAATCTGTTGGGCGAGACCTATCAGGAGCGTTACAACAAACTCTTCCGTGGTGGTTTGAGTATCTACACAACGCTCGACCCGGTTGCGCAGTCTGCGGCAGAGAATGCCCGCGCAACTCAACTTCCGGTAAATGCAGCAGGTATTGAAACTGCGATCGTGACGCTTGACAGTAAAACAGGGGCAGTGCGGGCCATGGTTGGCGGGAAACCATTTATTGCCGGGCGCAACGAAGTGAATATGGCGCTTGCTCCACGGCAAACTGGTTCAAGTATCAAGATGTTTATCTTGTCGGCGGCCATTCAAGCTGGCGTGCAAAATGACGATCTGCTCGACGGAACATTGCCGTGCACTTTGCCAAACCCTGACGATCCGAAAAATCCATTTGTGGCTGAACAAGGTGTGAGTCGTCCGCTTGGTCCGGTTGAAGAAATGACGTGGTATTCAATTAACTGCGCCTTTGCGCGACTTTCGCAGATGGTTGGCCTTGACCGCGTTGTTGATACGACGTACCGCATGGCGCACAATTTGTATCTGTATCCCGAGCGCAATCCAGCCGAACGTGAGCCACTACATCCGTATGCATCGTTCGCAACTGGTGCTAATGAGATGAGTCCACTTGATATGGCATCAGGCGCGCAGACTTTGGCGAACAATGGCGTGCACATGGATCCGTATTACATCGAAAGTATCTCTGGACCGGACGGATCAGTGCTTTACCAACATCTAGATGAAGGCGTTGAAGTACTCACTCCAGAGGCTGCTGCGACAACGACGAACATCATGACTGGGGTCCTGGTTTCGGGTACGGCGCGCCGAAGCGCACTTGAGGGTCGAATTGCTGCCGGAAAGACTGGTACGCAAGACAACAACACCAACTCGTGGATGGTTGGATTTACCCCCGAACTCGTGACGGCGGTGTGGGTGGGTCACCCCGACAAGTATTTGCCCATGGTCAATATCCCCGAATTCTTGGCTGTCGGTGTTGACAATGTCGTTGGCGGAACCTTCCCATCGCGCATTTGGAAAGCCACGATGGACGCGGCCCTCGTCGGCCAGCCCGCAACCTTCTTCCCGACTCCGCCGGCCAATACCCGAGCATCAATGCGTCTGTATTTACCAGGAACTGATTGTTTGACTCCTGTGACGATGCCGCCAACTGAAACCTCCACCCCAACAGAGACTGTCCCTGCTGACCCAACGGCGACGACGGTGCCCACCACCACTACGACGAGCACGACGACGTCCACCACCTCGACCACACTGGTGCCACCAGTCCCAGGTGCGATTACCAATCTCAACACCACGGTGCCACGAGGGGTCGTCGATCCGACCTGGCCGGTGCCCACTATCGATCCGGCGCTCTACACAGTGAGAAGTTGCTAGTCCGAGGGCATACAGTCATCTTTATGGATGTCAAAGCGCTGTACGAACTGCAAAAGGTAGATACGGCAATTGAGCAAGCAAAAGTTGCTCTTGAGAAATTGCCAGAGCGTACGCATCATGCTCAGGCGCTGTCGGATTTGGCTCATGTGCGAGCAACGCGCGACAACTTACGCCGTGAGCAGTCAACGATGGAAGCAGAACTGGCAGACATTGAAAAAAAGTCAGTCGAGATTGATGCCCATCGTGCCAAACTTGAGCGCCAGATGAAGACGATCATTGCTCCTCGCGAAGCCGAAGCATTACAGCACGAGATGCAAACGCTGGCCGCCGAACGCAATGAACTCGATGATCGTGGATTGCTGTTATTGGAATCAAGTGCTTCGGCAGATGAAGATGTGCGCAAGTTAGTTGACACCGAAAGTCGCGCTGTAGAAGTTGAAGCAACGACCGCTCACGCGTTGACCCAAGCGGCGGCGTCAAAAAGTGATGAGATGACGGTGCTATTGGTCCGGCGCGCCGAAGTTGTGCTGCCGATCAATGATGCTGACATCGCAACTTACGACCGCTTGCGGGCTTCGTACAAGGGAATTGCCGTTGCCATCATTCAACATGGGGTATGCGGTGGTTGCCATATGGATATTTCGGTGTCAGAACTCGACATCATGAAGCGCTTGCCATCTGACCAAGTTGCTGAATGCCCAAACTGCAATCGGTTGATCGTTCGATAACAATGTTTTTCTGGTTTGTTGGGACCGCTGTTTTGTCGGTGTGGTTCGTTTTTCGTGATCCAGCATTTGATCATCGGACATTGGTGATCGGTGCACTATTGCCTGACATCATTGACGGAATTTGGGGCGGGGCGCGAGCCTTTCACTCGGTTGCTGTCAGTGTGGCGACTCTCGTTGTTGTGATGTTGGCAACGATCGGGCGACGGCCAATTCGTAAACGTCTGTTGGCAATCCCGATCGGAATGTTTTTGCACTTGATTTACGATGGGGCATTCAACAACACTCAAGTTTTTTGGTGGCCGTTCACCGGACTTTCTTTTTCGGGTGATCGACTTCCTGTAGTCGATCGAGGAATACTGAATATTGGTTTTGAAGTAGCGGGACTGTTGATGTGTGCATTTGCGTGGAAGAAGTTCAATCTAAGTGATGCAACTCGCCGCAAGAATTTCGTGAAGTCAGGAACACTGTCCGAATGAGCGGCTCGATCATCATCGTTCGCCACGGACGTACCGAGTTCAATGCAACTGGTCGTTTGCAAGGCCGAATCGATAATCCACTCGATGAAGTAGGTCTTGCTCAGGCCGAAGCGGTTGCTGCTTATCTGCAACCTGAGTTATTGCCCGACACGTTGTTCGTGTGCAGTCCCTTATTGCGAGCACGACAAACGGCGACAGCAATCGTCAATCGAGTCGGAAGTTCATTTGACATTGATGAGCGATGGATTGAACTTGATTACGGCAGTTACGAAGGATTGCGTCAAGCAGAAGTGCCGTCCAATGTGTGGAGCGATTGGAAAAACGACAATGACTTTGCAGCCCCGCACGGGGAGTCGCTTAATCAAGTGCAACAACGAGTCGCTCAGGCCTGCGACGACTTGGCGCAACGACTGAATGGCCGCACTGCGGTGGTGGTGTCGCATGTGTCGCCGATCAAGTCGGCGGTCGCTTGGGCATTAGGGGTTGATGCGTCGGTTGGGTGGAAAACCCAGTTATCGACGGCATCGATCACCCGGATCTCGGTTTCGTCCAATGGGGTGGCGCTGACCGCGTTTAATGAAGTCGCCAGGTAGTGGCCACTCAATAGTTCAATGTCGTGTCCATAGTTCAGTGTCGTGGCCGAAAACTTTGGGGGTTTCCCGATACGACCGATATGTGACCCTTCGGTAACTTTCGCTACGCTTACGAAGTCCGCACATTACGTGCCTTAACGAGGGGGAACCCCATGCCCGAAGCAGTCATTGTTGCTACCGCCCGCAGTCCGATCGGCCGCGCCAATAAAGGTTCGTTGGTGTCATTGCGCACCGATGAAATGGCCGCCCAGATCGTTCGCGCTTTGATGGCCAA
>JBAXIP010000047.1:0-13216 GCA_037138315.1 Actinomycetes bacterium | reverse complement strand
TATCAACCGGCAACTCATCGGGTCGACCGCGCATGACGTCTCGATCATCAAGTAAAGCTGCGATAACACAGGCCAATCCATGATCTTGTGGGTGCGCAGAAGTCACCATGTGTGCAAGTCGTGGATGAACAGGTGCAGACAACATGCGGCGTCCGGTGTCGGTCAAATTCTCATCTTGGTCAAGACCACCGAGCATTTGTAACAGTTCAATGCCTTGTTTGTACGCGGCTTCGGGCGGGCGATCGGCAAATGAAAGTTCGGCTAATGGAGTTCCCCAGGCAGCTAATTCGAGTGCAAACCCCGACAGGTCAACTTGGGTGATTTCGGGATCAAGATGCGAACGTCGTGTGGTGTGTTCGAGCTTGCTCCACAATCGATATGCAACACCAGGTCCCAGTCGACCAGCACGACCAGCGCGTTGTTCGGCTGACGCACGCGACGTCGGGATTGTTGTGAGTCGCGTCATGCCGGTGCGCGGGTCGTAACGCGGAACGCGGGCTTGCCCTGCATCAACGACAACACTGACGCCGTTAACAGTCAAACTGGTTTCAGCGATATCGGTACTTAAGACAACGCGACGACGACCACTTGGTGAGGGTGCAAGCGCGCGATCTTGATCGGCCAATGAAAGTGCACCCGCTAGTGGGTAAACATCCGTATCAGGCATGACCGATCGTTCTAGCGCTTGTTGCACGCGATTGATTTCACCAATGCCCGGTAGAAAAACAAGGATGTCACCAGCATTTTCACGCAGTGCGCGCATCGTGACATCTGCAACCGCATCGTCAAGTCGTTGTTGTTTTCCGGGTGGCGCCCAAGTGATGTCAACGGGATGTTGGCGACCAACGCTTGAAATTATGGGGGCAGGCGCACTATCGCCAAGGAGTTTTGCAAACCGTTCGGTGTCCGCTGTTGCCGACATGGCGAGAACACGCAGATCTGGTCGCAAGTTTTTGCGTGCATCGAGACATAACGCCAGACCTACATCGGTCGGCAAGTTGCGCTCGTGAACTTCGTCGAAGATCACGAGACCAATGCCAGGTAATTCAGGATCGTTTTGTAATCGACGCGTCAGAATTCCTTCGGTGACAACTTCGATGCGAGTGTTCGGACCAATTCGTCGCTCGTCTCGCGTTTGATAGCCAACAAGATCACCTGGTTCTTGTCCAATCAACGATGCGAGGCGTCGGGCTGCGGCGCGAGCGGCAAGTCGACGTGGCTCAAGCATCACGATGCGTTGACCGCTAAGCCAGGTCTCATCAATGAGACGTAGTGGGACAAGAGTGGTTTTGCCAGCGCCTGGCGGAGCAACAAGAACAGCAGTGAGTCGAGTAACTAAGGCCGATCGAAGTTCGTCAATGACGTCTTCAACAGGGAGGTCAGTCAGAGGTAACAGAATCAGCCAAGTGCGGGAGTGCCACTAAATGAAACGGGATCTCCGGCCGCCGGAATTGAAGGAGCGGTCCATGCCGTGGTGTCGGCAATAGCTTTGGCAACTTTGCGCCACTCGACGCCGTCCCAACCTTCAGCAACAGCGGGAATGGTGCCATCGGAGCGGACGAAAACAAAGGCGGGCAAGGTGGTGAGTCCGAATGCCTTCACTGCCGCCCGATCGGGATCGGTGAAAACCAAGAACTCTTTGGCCAACGGTCCAAGAAATGAGCGAGTTTGTTCGGCGTTGGCGGTGACGATCAAACTGGTGCGAGCGGCAGAGTCCCCGAAAGCTCGAAGAATCCGTGCGGCGGTGGGAAGAATCCACGAACTTTCGTTGGTGTAGGGGTCAAGAACGACTGACGCGAGGTGGAAGGTGGTGAGCCATTCACTGAGCTTGCGGGCTGGAAAAGCGTCGGCTTCAAGCGAAAGGGGCTCAAGGAGGAGATCGGGAGAAGGTGTTGCAACCACGGACTCAACGGTAGCGCAGACTCGCTGGTCAACCCCCACTACCAACCCCACTCTTAGGCGCGATTTGCCCGCAAAGGGGAACTAGGGTCGGAAGCCATATGGCAAATAAGCGCACTTCCATCACGATGACCGAAGCCGAAATTGCGGACTACCTGAAGACCCAGACCATTCTCAATATCGCGTCTATCGGGCCGACTGGACACCCGCATTTGGTGGCCATGTGGTACGAGGTCATGAACGGCAAAGTGACATTCTGGACTTTTGGCAAAAGCCAGAAGATCGTCAACTTGCGTCGCAACAACAAGATCACCGGCCTGATTGAAAGCGGCGATGCGTACGAAGAACTCAAGGGACTTGAGATCGTCGGAACAGCCACCATCATCGAGGACTACGACAAGATCTTGGCTATTGGTAAAGCAGTCGGACTCAAATACAACGGTGAAGGGGCAATCAGCGATGCTGCGCTCCCGTTCTTAGAAGCGCAAGCAAAGAAGCGTCTCGGAATTCAGATTGAAGTTGAGAACATCGTGTCGTGGGACCACAGCAAAATTGGTGGCGGTTACTAAACCGCGTTACTCAACACGCTGGTCAACGTTGACCGCGTCGGCCGCTTCCTGAAGTATTCGCTGCTGAAGCGATTGCTTGTGCGGTCGCCTCAAGATCAGATGTGGCTCCTAGTAGTCCAACGGTCAGCCGTATTGAATCTGGATGAGCGTTTACGAAGAACGGTGATCCTGGTGCTGCACCAATTCCTTGAGCGGCCAAAGTCATGAGTGCACTTCTTTCGTCGCTCACTCGAACCCACAAATTGATTCCGTCGGTTCCGGTGCTAAAAACGTTGCGATCATTGAGGATTTTCACGACTTCTCGGCGGCGTCGTGAGTATTCGTCGCGCGCATGGCTGAGTGCTTCAAGTGTTGTTTCGTCGTCGAGCAATTCAAGTAGCACGGCCTGCAAAATGCGGCTGCTCCAGCCGGGCCCAAGTAGTCGACGATTGGCGGCTGCTGAAATCACGTCACCAGCGCCACCAACGGCCGCAAGTCGTAAATCGGGACCATGACTCTTTGAATAACTTCGAATGTGAACCGTGCGAGTCGGCAAAAAATGACCGATGCTGTTGAGTTCACCGACAGCAATATCGCCAGCATGGTCATCTTCAATGATCGTGATCGATTCTGAATGTCCTGATGCAACAATCGCTTCAGCAATTTCTTGAGCGCGCTGTGCAGTCATCGTGACCCCAGTTGGGTTTTGTGCGCGTGGTTGCAAAAACAATGCAGTCGGTTTTTGTTCAAGGGCAACTGTGAGTGCTTCAACATTCATGCCTTGGGCATCAACTTCAATCCCAATGACATCAGCGCCAATTTGTTCAAGTAGGTCAAGCAATGGCGGGAACGTGGGATGTTCAACGACTACACGATCACCGAGACGGACCACCACCTGGGCGATGCGGTCAAGTGCATCCATCGCGCCATCGACGACGGTGACTTCTTCGGGTACAAACGGCCAACGGTGACGCAACGCCTCTTCAAGTTGGGGCAACACGGGATGATCGAGGTAACTGCTTGTTAAAGCCTGGCTACTCACTCGTGCTAAAGCGGTACTTAAGTCGGGAAGAAGAGTTGAATCGGGTGTGCCGGTCGACAGATCAAGAGCAAAATGACCGTGATGATCGCTATCGGCGGCCACCTGCCGATAGCGGCGCGGGCCGCCAGGACCCGTGGGCTGGCGAACAAATGAACCGTTTCGGCCCAAAGTCTCAATTGCACCGACCTCGGCGAGTGATCGCCAAGCTTCGCCAACGGTGGTGGGAGAAACCCCAAGTTTGCGTGACAGTTGCCGAACGGTGGGCAATTGCGCTCCAATGACCAATTCGCCCGACGAGATCATACGCCCAATTGCTGTGGCGATACCGCGCGCGCTGCGATCATTGATTCCGTTTGCGATCTCGAGAGTCAAGGTGTCGGTGATCATCAGAGTTCAGTCAATCGTGTTTCATCTGCGTAAAAGCATTGTCCTGTCACAATAATGGCATTGTTCATATAGTCGTGTGTCAATTACCCTGATGAGCACGCTCTTGAGTCTCGTCATTAGTCGGTCAATGATTCGGTCGTTGATTTACATAATGATGAAGCGTGGGCGACAGCAGAAATGGGGAATGTTATGACTGGTTCACAAGACAGCGTGCGCGCTGCAATATTGCAGACCGACTGGACTGGCTCAAAAGACACGATGATCGATAAGCACGAAGCTGCTTGTCACGATGCCGCCAAGCAAGGTGCCCAAGTCATCTGTTTCCAAGAACTGTTTTATGGTCCGTACTTTTGTCAGGTACAAGACGTCGAGTACTACGGCTATACCGAGTACATCCCCGATGGCCCGACGACTCAGCGTTTCCAAAGCATCGCCAAAGAAACCGGCATGGTCATGGTGTTGCCGATGTATGAAATCACTCAGGCTGGCGTGTACTACAACACCGCTGCTGTGATTGATGCCGATGGCAAGTACCTCGGTAAGTACCGCAAGCAGCACATTCCGCAGACCAAAGGTTTCTGGGAGAAGTTTTATTTCAAGCCGGGCAACGGCGGCTATCCAGTTTTTGATACTGCAGTTGGCAAAGTCGGCGTGTACATCTGTTACGACCGCCATTTTCCTGAAGGCTGGCGGGCGCTTGGTTTAAATGGTGCGCAGATTGTGTTCAACCCATCGGCAACTCACCGCGGACTCAGCGAGTACATCTGGAAAGTTGAACAACCAGCTGCTGCTGTTGCCAACATCTATTACGTCGGAGCAATTAACCGCGTTGGTATCGAACCTCTCGGCGAAAACGACTTCTATGGTCAGAGCTACTTCGTTGACCCAGAAGGAAAGTTCGTTGGAGCACAAGGCGACCCATACAAGCCCGAACTGATTGTTCGCGATCTTGATATGAAGAAGTTGCGTGAAGTGCGTGATCGTTGGGCGTTCTATCGTGATCGCCGCCCCGAGGCATACGGCGACCTCACCGAGTTGTGATCGTTAAGTTGTAGTTAGTTCATTTACACCAAACATAAGGTTCACCAAAAATAAGGGGAGGCATCATGGCCAAGGTATTAATCAAGAACGGATTAGTCATTTCACCAACAGGTGTTATTGCCAACGACGTGTTGATCGATGGCGAAAAGATTGCTGCAGTCGGTGCCCCGGGTTGGTTTGAATCATCCGAGCAAGGTTGTGACAAGGTCATTGACGCCAAAGGCAAATATGTCATTCCTGGAGGCGTCGATGTGCACACGCACATGGAACTTCCTTTTGGTGGAACATTTGCATCAGACACTTTTGAAACTGGATCACGTGCTGCTGCATGGGGCGGAGTGACAACGATTGTCGATATGGCCGTTCAACGCTATGGCGAAAATGTTTTCGATGGTCTTGCCGAATGGCATCGCAAAGCGACTGGTGAATGTGCCATTGACTACGCCTTCCACCAAATCATCGGTGGTGTTGATGATCAGTCATTGAAGGACATGAAGTACCTCACCGAGCATGAAGGCATCAGCAGTTTCAAACTGTTCATGGCTTACCCCGGAGTTTTCTACAGCGATGATGGCCAGATTTTGAAGGCCATGCAGACCGCTGCAGAGTGTGGCGCAATGATCATGATGCACGCCGAAAATGGTCCAGCCATTGATGTTTTGGTGCAACAGGCGTTGGCACGTGGTGACACGGATCCGCGCTTCCACTCATATACGCGCCCATCGCCGCTTGAAGCCGAAGCCACGCATCGTGCAATCGTGTTGTCACATGTCGCTGGCAACGTGCCCTTGTACATCGTGCACATGTCGGCAGGCGACGCCCTCAACGAAGTCGCAGCAGCTCGCCATCATGGCCGTAACGTTTTCGCTGAGACTTGTCCGCAGTACTTGTGGATGACTCTTGAAGAAACTCTGGGTCAACCTGGGTTTGAAGGTTCAAAGTATGTGTGCAGTACACCAGTACGTTCACGCGATAATGATCCGCACTACATCGGCCAGATGGGCCACGGTCACCAAGGTGACTTGTGGAAGGGCTTGCGCATGAATGAACTCGCAGTCGTCAGCACCGATCACTGCCCATTCTGCTTCAAAGATCAAAAAGAACTCGGTCTTGGCGACTTCTCGAAGATTCCGAACGGAATTGGTGGAGTTGAACACCGCATGGAACTCATCTATCAGGGTGTTGTCGCTGGCGAACTTTCACTTGAGCGTTGGGTTGAAACATGTTGCACGACTCCCGCTCGCATGTTCGGTATGTACCCACAAAAGGGCATCATTGCTCCGGGTAGCGATGCCGACGTTGTTGTTTGGGATCCGAACACCAAGACCAAGATTGGTATCAACGACAAGCACCACATGAACATGGATCATTCGGCCTGGGAAGGTTGGGTTATCGACGGAAAAGTTGACACCGTGTTCTCACGTGGTTCCGTGCTCATTGATAACGATCAATACGTTGGCCGTAAAGGTCATGGCAAGTACATCAAGCGCGGCTTGTCGCAATATCTCGTCTGAAATCCCCCCACAAAACCCACAAGGAGTTACCCATGTACCGCATCGATCATTGGATCGACGGACACACCGTCGCTAGTACTTCTGGACGAAATGGAAACATTTTCGATCCCGCAACCGGTCAGGTGCAAGGCACTGTTGCTTTTGCTGATGTCTCCGAAGTTGACAAAGCAGTCGCTAATGCCAAGGCGGCTTTGCCAGCATGGCGTGCAACAAACCTTTCGCGTCGCGCCGAGATCATGTTCAACATGCGCGAGTTGGTGTCGGCAAATCGTAAAGAAATTGCGGCGTTGCTCACCAAAGAACACGGCAAAGTAACTGCCGATGCCTTGGGTGAGCTTGCTCGTGGCCTCGAAAACATTGAGTACGCGTGCGGAATCCCGAACCTTCTCAAGGGTGGTTATTCCGAGCAAGCATCGGCTGGTGTTGACGTGTACAACATTCGTCAGCCACTTGGTGTCGTTGCAGGTATCACGCCTTTCAACTTCCCAGCAATGGTTCCGATGTGGATGTTTGCCAACGCAGTTGCGTGCGGGAACACTTTCATTTTGAAGCCGTCAGAAAAAGATCCGTCAGCAGCAATGTTGATTGCCGAATTGCTGAAGCAGGCCGGACTTCCTGATGGCGTTTTTAACGTTGTTCATGGTGACAAGGTTGCCGTTGATCGTTTGCTTGATCATCCCGACATCGCTGCGGTGAGCTTCGTTGGTTCAACCCCCATCGCTCGTTACATCTACGAAACTGGCACGAAGAACGGCAAGCGCGTGCAGGCCCTTGGTGGCGCAAAGAATCACATGTTGGTTCTCCCTGATGCCGATCTCGATATGGCTGCCGATGCCTTGGTGAGTGCTGCTTATGGCTCGGCAGGCGAGCGGTGCATGGCGATTTCAGTTGTCTTGGCTGTTGACACCATTGCCGACGACCTCGTGAGCAAGGTACAAAGCCGCATTCCAAATATTGTCGTTGGCAACGGAAGCGATCCTTCAAGCGAAATGGGTCCGCTCATTACCGGTGAGCATCGTGACAAGGTCGCAAGTTATGTTGCAGCGGCAGCAGGCGAAGGTGCAAAAGTAGTTGTTGATGGCCGCGATGGTGCGCCGACCGAAGGCTTCTTCTTGAAGCCAACCCTGATCGACCATGCCAAGCCCGGCATGAAGTGTTACGACGACGAAATTTTCGGACCAGTGCTGACCGTTGTACGAGTGAAGTCATACGAAGAAGGTTTGCAACTCATCAATGACAACCAGTTCGGCAACGGAACGGCCATCTTTACTCGTGATGGTGGTGTTGCTCGTCAATTCCAGTTTGACGTAAATGTCGGAATGGTAGGAATCAACGTGCCGATTCCGGTGCCAGTTTCGTACTACTCATTTGGGGGATGGAAGGCCAGTTTGTTTGGTGACTTACACATGTACGGTCCAGACGGAATTCAGTTCTATACCCGCAGCAAAGTCGTCACGTCACGTTGGCCTGACCCTCGAACCAGCAAAGTCGATCTTGGCTTTCCGCAGAACAGGTAATTGACAACATGGAAATCGGTGTCGTACTACAAACAACTCCGCCCAGTGCGCGAGTCGTCGATTTAGCAAAGAAAGCCGAGGCTTACGGCTTCACATATGTATGGGCTTTCGATAGTCACATCTTGTGGCAAGAACCGTTCCCGATCTTCGCGCAAATTTTGGCCGAGACACGCAACGTGATTGTTGGCCCGATGGTCACTAATCCCGCAACGCGTGACTGGACCGTGACGGCGAGTCTCTTCGCAACGCTGAACGAGATGTACGGCAACCGCACTGTGATTGGTATTGGTCGAGGTGACTCGGCGGTGCGAGTCACTAATGGCAAGCCAACAACTTTGGCGACATTGCGTGAAAGTATTCATGTCATTCGCGAACTCGCGAATGGCCGTTCGGTGAACTACAAAGATTCCGAACTTCGTTTGCCGTGGGCCGGAAAATCGCGAGCCGAAGTTTGGGTTGCGGCATATGGTCCAAAGGCACTGGCGTTAACCGGTGAAGTTGGTGATGGATTCATTTTGCAACTTGCAGATCCGAGCATCACCGAATGGACGATCAAAGCAGTTCGTGATGCAGCTGCGGCCGCAGGTCGCGACCCGAAGAGCATCAAGATTTGTGTTGCAGCACCGGCGTATGTCACCGACGGAAGCGAAGCCGGTATGGCTCACGGGCTCGAACAGTGCCGCTGGTTTGGTGGCATGGTTGGCAATCACGTAGCCGACATTGTCGAGCGATACGGCGATTCTGCCCCTGTGCCAAAAGCTCTCACCGATTACATCAAGGGTCGCAAGGGTTACGACTACAACGAGCATGGTAAGGCTGGCAATAGTCATACCAACTTCGTCCCCGATGAGATCATTAACCGCTTCTGCATCGTCGGGCCGGTTGAAGCTCATATCAAGCGCCTGAATGAATTGCGCGACATGGGTGTCGATCAATTCTCCGTCTATTTACAACATGATTCCAAAGACGAAACATTGCGTGCGTATGGTGAAAAGGTCATCCCCGCGATAGCCGAGCAAATCTTGGCGAAGAGTTGAGTTACGAATAATCATGACGACTGCAACAACGATGAAGAAAAGTGAGGCGGCCCGGCGGGTACGTCGCGCACTTCTTTTTGTTCTTTCGTTGTTATTAGTTGCTGGTGTTTGGGAGATCTACAAAACGGTGGGTCCAGAAAATGGTGGCAAGATCTTCGGTTGGAAGTTGTTGCCACGTTCGAATAATCATGCAATGCCTCACGTGTGGGACATGCTGACGCGCTACAACCGACCCGAACTTCGTGGCTCTGATCGAAAGATTTGGTCTGTGGTTTTGGCAGGGGCTTGGTTCTCGTTCCGGTTGGCGCTTGTCGGATTCGCGATTGGTTCAACCTTGGGTCTGGGCTTGTCAATATTGATGGCTCGATTCAAAATCGCCGAGCGCGGAATCTTGCCGTACTTAGTGGTGTCGCAAACTGTTCCATTGATTGCCCTTGCACCACTGGTTGTGTCATGGGGCGGCAAGTTGCACATCGCTGGATGGACGTGGCCACGTTGGATGTCGGCTGCAGTACTTGGTGCGTTTTTGGCTTTCTTCCCAGTTGCTGTCGGAGCACTAAAAGGACTCATTTCAGCGCCGTCAGCATCGCTTGAATTGATGGATAGTTACGCGGCATCGTGGTGGCAGACACTTCGCAAGTTGCGTTTCCCAGCCGCAATTCCATTTATCGTTCCATCACTCAAGTTGGCAGCGTCGGCGTCGGTGATTGGTGTTGTTGTCGCTGAGATTTCAACAGGTCTGAAAGGCGGAATCGGGAGACTCATTATTGAGTACGCGCGCGAAGCCACAAGTGATCCCGCAAAAGTTTTCACAGCAGTGTTCGGAGCGGCAGTTCTCGGACTTGCGATGTCAGGGTTTGTGACCTTGGCTGACATGTACATGATGCGCAATCGCCCCAAGGAGGCATCCGCATGAGCGCGGTTGAAATCACCAATATTTCTAAGGCTTTTAACCTTGGTTCAAGTAACCAAGTTGACGCTTTGACTGATATCAATTTGTCAATTGCCTCTGGCGAGTTTGTCTCCCTCATTGGTCCGTCGGGTTGCGGAAAGTCGACACTTTTGCGACTGATTGCCAACCTCATCGAGCCGACCTCAGGCAATCTTGTTGTGAATGGCAAGTCCGCCAAACAGGCCAGGCTCGACCAGGACTACGGCATGGCGTTCCAGCAATCGGGTCTTTTTGAATGGCGCACTGTTGCGAAGAACATCGAACTACCGCTCGAACTCAAGGGCTGGGATAAGGCGAAGCGTCACGAGCGTGCACTTGAAATGCTTGAACTCGTTAAGTTATCTGACTTTGCAAATCATTACCCGTGGCAACTTTCGGGTGGGATGCAGCAACGAGTTGCCATCGCTCGTGCGCTTGCGGTGCACCCGTCAATTTTGTTGATGGACGAACCGTTTGGCGCGCTTGACGAGATGACTCGTGAGCACATGCAAAGCGAACTGTTGTCAATCTGCCGAGCTTCAGGAACAACGGTTGTGTTTGTCACCCACTCAATTCCAGAAGCGGTGTATTTATCGAATCGTGTTGTTGTGATGTCTCCTCGACCTGGTCGGGTGACAGAAATCGTTGATGTGAGCATTGAAGGCGAACGCAATGATGCGACTCGCGACAACGCAGCGTTCTTCAAAGGAATTACTTCCGTTCGCGAAGCTTTGCGCGGAGTAGAAATGTCTGATCACGTGCGAGGAATTGATGACCGATGAGTTCACGCTCTTCATCCGTTGTTCGCTCGGTGCTTCCGCCCGCCTTTTTTGGCGTGGCGTTTATTGCCGTATGGGAACTTGTGGTGAAGGGTTTCAATCTCAAACCGTATTTCTTGGCTCCACCGTCAAAGATCTGGCAGAAGTTCACCGAGAACATTGATCTGGTTTGGGGAGCAGCCAAAGTTTCAGGCGCTAACGCCCTAATTGGTTTACTGCTTGGCGCCATTTTCGGAATGGCGATGAGTTTCGTGCTGAGTCGTTTCAAGTTTTTGAACAATCTCATTACGCCTTTGGCAATTGCATTGAATGCGATTCCAATTTTTGTTTTGGTGGCAGTTCTCAACAATATGTTCGCCATCACGAGCGAAGTTCCTCGTCGAGTCATGGTGACATTGGTGGTCTATTTCATTGTTCTAGTCAATGTTGCGAAAGGACTCACACAAGTCAGCCCGACACACGTTGAGTTGATGAAGTCGTACGCTGCGAGTGACACCGAAGTCTTGCGCAAGGTGCGTATTCCAAATGCTGTGCCGTACCTTTTCACCGCACTCAAGATTTCGGCACCGGCTTCGGTGATTACCGCCTTCGTCAGTGAGTATTTCGGTGGTTCGCAAAATGGGCTAGGAAGCCGAATCACGAGCAATATTGCAAATTCGAAGAATGCAGTCGCATGGGCATATGTACTTGGTGCATGTCTCTTGGGATTGACGTTCTATGTGATCTCCAGCTTGCTGGAGGGAGTGGCCACACCGGGTGGCCGCGCCAAACGCACCAGAGAGGGCCGTTGAGTTTGTCAAAGTGACGATGCTCAATGACCTACTGTGGTGTCATAAATCCGCGGGCACCAGCCCAAGGGGAGGAGAAAAAAAATGAGAAGGAACAAAGGTTGGAAATTGGCAGCTGGCGTTGTCGCTTTGTCACTGGCCGCTGTGGCCTGTGGTGGGGATGACAGCTCGTCAGACGCACCGGCATCGAATGCTCCAGCAGCATGTGCAACCACGACACCTGTCAAGTTACAGTTGCAGTGGTTCACGCAGGCTCAGTTCGCTGGTTACTTCGCTGCAGTTGATCAGGGCTTCTACGCCGATCAGTGCCTCGACGTCAGCATCCTTGAAGGTGGCGTTGACATCGTTCCGCAACAGCAACTTGCTGACGGCGTCGTCGACTTCGCATTGTCATGGGTTCCGAAGGCTCTCGCAAGCCGCGAAGCCGGTGCCAATATTGTTGACATCGCGCAGATCTATCAGCGCTCAGGTACCTTGCAAGTGTCGTTCAAAGACAAGGGCATCACATCGCCTGCAGACTTTGCTGGTAAGAACATTGGTAACTGGGGTTACGGCAACGAATTTGAAATCTTCGCTGCTTTGACCAAGGCTGGCCTTGATCCCGCTGCTGACGTCACACTCGTTCAGCAGCAGTTCGACATGGCAGCTTTGCTATCCGGTGACATTGATGTTGCTGAAGCAATGACCTACAACGAATACGCACAGGTCTTGGAAGCAATCAATCCTGACACTGGCAAGCAGTACACCGCTGATGACTTCAACGTCGTGAGCTACGAAGACGAGGGTGTCGGCATGTTGCAGGACGCCATCTGGGCTTCAGGTGAGCGTCTTGCTAGCGATGCCGCTTACAAGGACACCGCAACTAAGTTCGTTGCTGCATCAATCCAAGGTTGGGCATACTGCCGCGACAACGCTCAGGCTTGCGCCGACATCGTTGTTTCGAAGGGCTCAAAGCTTGGTGCATCACACCAGTTGTGGCAGATGAATGAAGTCAACAAGCTCATCTGGCCCGCTACCGGTGGTGCTGGCATGATTGATGCCGCTGCTTGGGACCGCACTGCAAAGATTGCTCAGGAGACCAAGAACCTCGAAGGTTCAACCGTTCTGACTAAAGCACCCGATGCAGAGGCATACACCAACGACATCGTTACTGCAGCTCTTGCCATTCTTGATGGCATGGGCGTTGATACCAAGGGTTCAAGTTTCGCCCCTCTCACAGTGACATTGAACGAAGCAGGCGCCTGATTAATCAGGCTCTTCCTTCTGGAAGTGAGAATGGGCGGGTCGCGCAAGCGGCCCGCCCATTTCGCGCAACACCATCTCGTTTGGCGGCGGCAGCGCCGGTTGTTTTCGTGTTGTTATGGAGTACCGGTTTCATCGTGGCGCGTTACGGAACACGCGATGCGGGGCCGATGACGTTTTTGTTTATGCGCATGCTGATTGCATCTGCCGTGTTGTGGGTGATAGCGATTGCGACGAATGCTCCGTCAATATCGCGAGTGCAAGTGAAGTGGGCAGTGCTCACTGGTTTAGGAATGCACGCTATTTATTTGGGCGGAGTATTTATCGCAGCAGATCTTGGTTTGCCATCTGGTCTCTCAGCCTTGATTGCAGGTTTACATCCGGTCGTTACTTCGGTCGGGGCGTTGTTGCTGCTGAGTGAGAAGTTGAAGCCCCTTCAGTGGATTGGCGTCGGCTGCGGTATGGGTGGCGTGGTTGCAGTAGTTGTTGAT
>JBAXIP010000046.1:0-13779 GCA_037138315.1 Actinomycetes bacterium | reverse complement strand
TCGTCGTTGGACTGGGGGAGAACCGCCGGAGCCTTGGCCCGCGTCCGAGGGGTTGATCCTGAATCACTCATCGCCCACCACTCTACCCACCCCCCATTTTCTGCCACTTTGGAATATGGCTGCCGCCCAGCGGCAACCAAATTCCAAAGTGGCGAGTTATTGCCGGTGGGAGGGATTGGCGCAACTGGGTCAAATGACCTATTCATCGTCAAGGCGCCGTGAGGCAGATTTCTCCGCACACATCAATGGGTAGTCAGCCCATTGACATCGTGAAAGTGGAGAAGCCAGTGAGTCAACGAGTCATCAGTCAGCCGGGCAACGCCTATCGGCAACGCCTTTCCGGAATGGGCACCTCGCTCACCGCCGGTCTTCAACGTAAAGGGGTCCGCATTCCCGAATTCGCGATCGGACTTTTGATCGTCTGTGTTTGCATCATCGGCGCTTTCATGTGGCAGAACTCGGACGCCACCGGAACCAAGGTTCTTGTGACATCGCGAGCTCTCAAGCGGGGCCATGAAATTCAGGCCTCCGACTTGAGCACCATCACTCTCACATCGAGCGATGACATCGCACTTCTCCAAAGCTCAGCGGCTGCGGACGTCGTTGGCATGCGTGTCTCGACCGACGTTGTCGCCGGAAGTCCACTCACTCCCTCGCAACTCATCACGGTTGAACCACTCTCCTCCACCGAGGGTCTTGCCGGCATTACGGTCACCAATTCTCAAGCTCCAGTAAATTTGGCAGCAGGAGACGATGTTCAAGTAATCGCCGTCGATTCTCAGTCGGATGGGTCAAACCTCACAACACCGATTGTCACAAGGGTCCAGGTGTGGGACATCTCTGAACCAGATGAACTCAGCGGCGATCGTTCGGTCACTCTTCGGGTTGCGATCACCTCGGCAAACGAGTTGGTCGGTCACGATGAACTGCATCTTGTGAAAGTGGTGGGCTGAAATGAGCATCATCGTTACTGGAACTACCGGCGGGCTCACCGACCTCGGAACTATTTCACTTCACCTCGCAACGCTATGGCCGAACCCTGTCACTGTGATTGAAGCCGATCCCGACGGAGGTCGACTCGCTGCCCGTCATAACTGGGACCTTCGACCTGGTCTGGCTGAATTAGCGGCTCACGTTCGAACTCCCGCTACATCAACACTGGATCCACAAACATTGCGACGCACCTATCGCAATCATGTGAGTGTCGTCGTTGCTCCACCATCAGCTGAACAAGTCATTGCTGCACTATCGATCATTGCCCCTCATACTCGAATCCTTGGTGAGGTACTCGGCACCGATGTCATTATCAATGTCGGACATGTTCGCCCAAACACACCGGCATCAGACATCATGCGCGCGGCTGATTCGCGACTTCTTATTAGTCGCACCGACCTTGATGATGTGGTTGCATTAGTCCATCGTCAACCACTTTTGAAAGAACTTGGTGAATGGCAGGTACTTGCCGCGGGCGGTCGCTACAAGATTGATGAACTCGCGAAGGCGATTGAGTGGCCAGTCATTGCTGATCTTTTGCCATCTGATCGTCGAAGTAGCGCTGCTCTCAAGATGACAATCGCCAAGATTGCCGCAACGCAACAATCAAATAAACTCATTGATCGCGCGGTTGCATAATGAACGCCGTTGATACTTCATCAGCATTAAGAGACCTAATTGCGCAAATCACTGCTGCACTTATTGATGTGCGGCAACAACGAAGAACTACTGGTGACGAACTTAACCCCAACGAAGAAAACGAAGTGGCTCGCGAAACTGCTCGACGGTTCTTTGATCAAAGAGTCACTCAATCGCTCTTGACCGGAAGTGATACTCCGTCATTTGATGACGAAACAAGCATTACAAAGGGCGCGATTGATGCCGTGCTTGGTTTCGGCCCGTTACAACGTCTACTTGATGATCCAGCGATCACCGACATTCATGTCCGCGGAACTTCGCCGGTCTGGGTCAAACACACCGATGGGTCACGTCATGAGATCAATCCCATTGTTAGCACTGACGATGAGTTGATTCGCTTAGTTCGAAACGTGGCTTCACGGTCTCGCAACGGCGAGCGGCGCTTTGATGCAGCAACGGCCGAATGCAACCTCTGTCTTGATGACGGAAGTCGCCTTTTTGCCGTCATGGATGTATCGCAACAGCCATCTCTAGTCATTCGTAAACATCAGTTTCATCTGTCGTCGCTCGAAGAACTAACTCGCGGTGGATTGATGACTCCTAACCTCAGAAACTTTTTGCGCGCTGCTGTACTCGCCAAACGAAACATCATTGTCGCTGGAGGCACCGGAAGCGGAAAGACGACTTTGCTACGCGCACTGATGAATGAGATCCCATTCCACGAACGCATCATCACTATCGAAGACGCATTCGAAATTGGTCTCGTCCGATTTTCCCAATTACACCCCGATCACGACGCTCTGCAATCACGTGCCGCGAACATTGAGGGGCATGGGGCAATTCCACTTGCTGACCTGACCCGAATGGCGCTTCGCATGGACCCAGATCGTGTGGTTGTAGGCGAAGTCCGCGGGGCCGAAGCATTTCCCATGCTCATGGCGATGAGTCAAGGCAATAACGGATCGATGTGTACCTTGCACGCTGATTCAACTCGTTCGGCATTCTCGAAACTGGCGGCCTATGTCTCGATGGCCAACACTGGATTGCCTATTGATGTCGTCAACTTGCTGTTGGCAAATGCCCTACACCTAGTTATTCATATTGAAATTGTGAATGGCCAACGACGTATCAGCAGCATTCGGGAAGTTGTTGACTGTGATGGCCCACGAATCGTTTCAAATGAATTATTTGTAGCCAATGGAAATGGATTGGCCGAAGCGGCGTACCCGATGACTTCGGACTTGCGCGAACTACTTGCAGTTCATGGCTATGACGATTCGGTCAATGCACCGTTGCAAACAGCGGGGGCGTGGCGATGAGTTTCGTGATTCGTCTTCTTCTTGGTTTAGGTCTGGCTACGGGCACGCTCCTTGTCCTTGCTGGTCTGCGCGGGGTCGTGGTGATGGCGACTGGTCAAGTCTCACCACGGCCTTCGCGTCGAACCGCCGATGACACCAAGTTGGTGGAAGCACTTGCCGTATGGACTGAACAGCTTCGTGACACCATGGCAGGTGCTCGAGGACTTGAGCAAGCACTCACCGTTACGGCGAATACTGCTCCGATTGTTATTCGCCCAGCGGTTCAACAGTTGTCGGCCGAACTCGGTTTCACCAACTTGCCCGACGCAGTGCGTCATTTTGCGACCGTTGTTGACCACCCTCTCGCCGACTTTGTAGCCGCGGCCCTGATTACTGCTTCTGAAAACCAAGTGCGCGACATGGGTTCGCTACTCGGCAATCTTGCCGAATGTTGTCGCGACGATGTGCGAATGCGTACTCGCGTGTGGGTTGCCCGAGCTCGTATAAGAAGTGCCGTCCGCATCATCTCGGTTGTCGTCGTTGGATTCGCTGGCGGGCTGATTGCGTTTAATCCCTCGTATCTCGTGCCGTACGCATCACCAACTGGTTTGATAGCGCTCGCCATCGTGATCTCGATGTTTGCGTTGTCGTTTGTTTTGCTTCAACGACTTGGCCAATTGAGTGCTCCGCAGAGATTCATTGCTCGTCGACCTAACGGAGCGGCGTCATGATCCTGTGGGGTCTATTCGCTGGGGCTGGGTGTGTACTGATCCGTAAGTCGCTACGGAGGCCAGTACTAGCAACCGTGCTTTCAAAGTATGGTCACGGAACAATTGCTACGAACTCCAGATACGAAAGCTTTCGCCAAACAATTGAGTATCGATTTGCAGTGTCACCAACAGATCTCGCAGTCTGTGGAAGTTCATCGGCAAAGATCACAACCGAACGACTCATGTGTGCTGCAGTGTGTGCGGCGATTCCGCTCGTGATGATTGTCGTGACCACAATCGGCGGGTCACCGTTACCTCTCCCACTACTTCTCATCACATCATTGGCCTTATCAACAGTTGGATTCATGTTGCCGGTTTTACAACTTCGATCTCGAGCAAAAGTCAAGCGACGTGAATTTCGCACTTCACTTTCGGCTTACCTTGATCTTGTTTCGATCATGTTGGCTGGCGGGGCAGGGATTGAATCAGCACTAGTTGCCGCGTCACGAGTTGGAGATGGCCCAACCTTTCATCTCATTTCAGATTCCCTCGATGTCGCTCGCGCCACCCGGCGTTCACCCTGGGAGATCTTGGCTCAAGAAGGCGAGCGAATCGGAATTGATGAGCTACCCGAACTGGCAGCGACCGTCAAACTTGGTGGCGAACAAGGCGCGCGTATGACGGCTTCGCTCGTTGCAAAAGCGTCATCAATGCGTGCCAAACAACTCGCTGAAGTTGAAGCTGATGCAAATGCCGCCACCGAACGGATGGGTTTGCCGATGGTGCTTTTGTTCATGGGCTTCCTGGTGTTACTTGGTTATCCAGCAATGCAAATGATTAGCGCCGGGTTCGGGTCTTAAACACATCTCAACAACAAACAAGGAGAAAGAAAATGGAACACTTCAAGCAATTATGGCAGTACTACAACATTCGGATGCAGGCTTCGCGAGAGGGCGATCGTGATCGTGGAGAAGTCAGCGCAACGACAGTTGTTTTGGCTGCGGCACTCATCGCTCTCGCAATTTCAGTTGGCGTGATTGTTTCGGGCAAAGTGCGCGACAAAGCTAACGATCTGAACTTGGGCTGATGTGTCGACTTGTCAACGAGATCGAGGCGAAGTGTCGGCACAAGTGGTGCTGGTGATTCCGGTCATTATTTTGTTGATGATGTTGGCAATACAGGCAGGTTTGTATTTCCACGCATCAAGTATCGCTGGTGCTGCCGCTGCCGAAGGAGCGGCGGCGGCATCAGTCGCACGACTTCCGAGTGAAGTTGCGTCGCGACGCGGTCAGCGAGCAGCAGAAAACCTGGTGATTGAAGCGGGTGGACACACAACGTCAGCGGCATTGGTTGCTGTGAACACAGAAACCGTCACCATCACAGTTGAGGCACAAGTTCCGCGCATCATGCCGTTCTTTCCCAGTTCGGTAAGACGAACAGTTATTGAACCTCGTGAACGTTTCACCACAGAGGTTTCGCGGTGAAACGCGACAATGGAAGTGTCGCGACGGAATTTGTTTTATTGACTCCGCTACTCATCATCATGTTGATGTTCGTGGTGCATGCCGGACGCGCTGGTCAAGGCATGAATCAACTGAAGCATGCTGCCGATCAAGGTGCGCGCGCTGCTTCATTGGTATCGCAGCCACATATGAGTTCAGTGGCGCAGCAAGCGGTTGTGGACGATCTCTCGACAAGCGGATTGTCGTGCATGAGTCCGCGTGTGGGCACACGCTTTGTCCAGTCTTCAATGTCATCTTCGGTAACAGTCACAGTAAGTTGCCAGATCTCGAACGAAGGCTTGTCACTTTTGGGGGCGCACACCGTGAGCATGGCTGCGTCATCTACTGAAGTCATTGATCGTTATCGAGCAGGTGGCTGATATGAAAAACAAACGCGATCGTGGCGTCGTGACGGCATTTGTTCTTGGCTTGGCAATGTGCTTCATGGTGACTGCGGGCATGGCCGTTGACGGCGGTCGTATTGTTGCGGCACGAGTTGAAGCTGCCGACCACGCGGAGAACGCGGCGCGGGTTGGTGCACAACAAGTGACATTGCTTCGGCTGGGTTGGCGATTACTTGATCCGATCAAAGCAAAACGCGCGGCCGAAGAGTATTTGAGTCAGCATGGAGTGACCGGACAGATAACAGTCGGTCTACGAACTGTCACCGTGACAGTTACGGTGACGCAGCAAACAACATTGCTGCGGTTGGTCGGAATTGGTAGCCGAACTGTTACTGCTACTCGAACTGCAGAACTGGTTGAGTCATGATGACAAGCGAAGGACACATCATTAGTGCCGCTGCGATCATTGCATTGCTGTGCTTGTTGTATATCGCAGTAACGGTTGTCGTCGCAGCGATTCAGATCGCTGGGAGAGGCATGGCCATCCAATCGCGTCGCCGGTCCTGGCGAATCAGGATGGCGAAGTATCTCTTGGTTGTCACGCCCATTGCATCAATTGCGTTGTCGCTGAATCAACGACAAGGATCGGCCCAAGCTGTCCAGCAAGACATTGTTCTTGATGATGCCTGCGTTGCCCCAAAAATATTTGAATCGAGCAACTCAACGCGAACGGTTGGTTTGGTGTCTACCGCAGTTGGCGCAGGTTTACTTCTTCGTCTGCGTAGCAAACGTCGTGAGGCAGAGCGTTGTGATGAATCTGTTGAAAGTCATGCGCTTGAAGTTGAAGCTCAACTCGCGGCGACTAATGACGACCTGGCTGTCGCACGACTTGACTTAACGTTACGTTCGTTACAATTAACTCAGATCAAAGATTTGCGGATGGTGATTACGTCAACGGAGTCAATCAAGTGTGAGTTCGTGTGTGCTGTTCAAGCCGATGCACCATGGATGCAGTTATCAAGCCGAGTGATTGAATTACCCCAGTCGGTCGAGCTTGAAACCTTGGTCTTGTTTGCTCATAACAACGAAACTGTTCCCTTGCTGTTTCCGGTCGGCTCAACTGGTGCGGGCGAAGTGTGGATCAACCTTGACGTGGTGCGGTCATTTGGCGTTGAGGCAGATTGCGAGGTTGCTGACAAAGCGTGGAATGGTCTCGTGCAGTCGTTGTCACTCTCCCCGTTTGCCCAAGATGTGTCGGTAGTAGGTGAAGATTCAGTGGCGTTACCAGGGCGTCGCTTGGTGATTGCCCACGAAGATTCTGCAGAGATGGCAAAAGCTTTAACGACCGTAGAATCTGCCGCGGTTCTACTGCTTGACGACGCCCCCGAACATAGCGATTGCCCCGTGTTGTATCGAGGTCCGATCGGTGAGGGCGAAAGTGGATTGCGATACAACGACGGTTTATGGATTCTGTGTCCAAGTGGAGTGCAGATGACTCCGGTTGGTTGCACTGCCGACGAAATCGATCTCATCAAATCGTTGATTGGTGAGGGTGAAGAAATTGAAACGTGGCCGATTGAACGTTGGATTGACACGACCCAACATCCGGCAATCGAGAAAGCAATTCCGCCGTACACATTCTTGGCGTCGGTTCTTGGGCGACCCGAAGTGCGACATATGTGTGGCAAGCGTATTGATTTCGAAAAAAGCAAAAGCGAAGAGTTAGTGATGTGGTTGGCCATGCACCCGTCGCAACAGCGTCGGTCATCGGCCCGCACCGATATGTGGCATGCCCCCATCAAAGATGCGACATTTTCGAATATCACATCAGATGTGCGGCGAAGTTTGACGGTGGTTGAACTTCCGCCTGAAGGTCAGCAGTGGCTGGGGGTGACCCTCACCGACGAACTGCCTTTGCACTTGGGCATAGTGAGTGATGTTGAAGTGCTGCGAGCTTGCGTGAATCATGCGCGTCGCTGGCCCGAGGACGGGGGACCCGAGGTTCTCCGGCACGGATTGGGGTTGGTTCGAGGGGTGCCTTTTGAATCGTCTCTATATATATGGTGTGATTCGACGGGGCTGGCGTCCGACGCCGCAGTTTTGGTGGTTCAGGCTGCTCAGATGTTGGCTGAGATGTTTTCCGAAGTTGGCGACCTCGACGGGGTGTATTGGGCAACTGGCAAGGGGTTGCTCGCCGTGCCTGGACACGAAGATTTGGTGGCTCAACGAATGCGACTTCATGCCGAACTTCAGGATCCGTCGGCCTTACGTGCCGAATGGCAGGGATATTGCCGAGCCTTGGCCAATGACGAGTGGGGCGACGCCTCACCGAGTCGCGTAATGGTTGAACTCTGGCTCGAACTGAGCGAAAAAGAGTCATACTCTGGTATGACCAGAGGTAGCATATGAGCATGAAACTGAGCGTGAGCCTTCCTGACGATGAGGTGAATTTTCTGGACCGATACTCCGAGCTGCACGGGGTGGGCTCACGATCGGCGGTGTTGTTGAAGGCAATTCGGTTGCTTCGAATTAGTGAACTTGGTTCTGCGTATGCCGAGGCCTGGCGCGAATGGTCTGAAGGCGACGGAGATATGTGGGAGACCACATCCGGTGATGGGATTGATTGATGCGGCGAGGTGATATCCGGTTGGTCAACTTCGAACCAGCACTAGGAAATGAAGTCAACAAGGTTCGTCCAGCGATCATTGTGTCGAATGATGCCGCGAACTCAATGGCCGAAACTCTTGGCCGAGGAGTAGTGACGGTTATCCCGGTGACATCAAAGACCGATCGGGTTCTGCCTTTCCAGGTTTTGTTACTCGCGTCGACGACCGGCTTACCGAGAGACTCAAAAGCACAGGCAGAACAAATTCGTTCGGTATCGGCACTACGAGTAGGCGACAAAGTTGGGATAGTTCCACACGATGTGATGAAGCTCGTTGAGGATGCCGTTCGATTGCAGTTGGCTATTGACTAATTGAGTTCGGGAGTGGACTCGGGAGCGTTGAGTGAACGAGTTTGTGAATCAATTGACTTCAAGGGATCTATCTCTTTCCCTTGCACAACCTTAAGATCACGGAACTTTCGCAGAGTCGGCAACATACGACCTTCAAGCGAGCCGATCATGTCGTTGTAGGCAGTCGTAGAGGTATTCAGATGTGTTCCCATTTTTGACACGTGAGTCAAAATAACTCCCACCCTTTCGTAAAGTTCAGAACCGAGGGCCGCTACTTCTTTGGCATGCTCGGCGATACTGTGCGCCTGCCAACCCTTGGCAACAGCGAACAACAGAGCCAGCAAGTTCACTGGTGATGCAACTAAGACTCGACTCTTCATGGCGTCATCAAGCAACGTTGGATCAGAACGCATTGCATCGGAGACAAAACCTTCACCTGGAATAAACATCACCACAAAATCAGGAGCTTCAGGAAACTGATTCCAGTATTCCTTCCTTGCTAAGGCCTTCATGTGATCGCGCATTACTCGGGCATGATTCTTCAGTTCAAGTTCTTTTGTCGCAATATCGGTTGCTTCTTGCATTCGCAAATAGGCAGACAACGGTGCCTTTGAGTCAATTGCAATCAACGCACCATTTGGTAAGCGGACAACAACGTCGGGACGTTGATCGGCTTCGGCAGCACCACCAGTGAACTGCTCGGAATAGTCGCAATAAGGTTCCATCCCAGCAAGTTGAATGACATTGCGAAGTTGGTTCTCACCCCACGAACCACGAGCGGTCGGCGACTTGAGTGAGTTTGTCAAAGTGGTTGTAGTGCTTTGCAACGAGGTGATCTGCACAGCGAGTTGTGCAACTGTTCCCTGTTCTTGGCTATAGGTCGTTTGCAAAGCCGTGACCGAACCCGACAGACCCTTGATCTGTTCTTCAAATGGTGAAAGTAGTGCTCGAGTCTGATTCTCAATATTGCGTTGCTGAGCAGCAAAGAACTCGGCGCTTTGTTGCGAAGTCGCCTGCAAAGTTTCCTGGGCGGTCTTGCGCATCTCGGCTTCAACCGCAGATCGAATACTGGCAACTAAGGCCGCTTGATCAACTGGCGCACCAGTGAATGACGAGTTACTTTGCTCACCCAGTGACTTCTTGATTGACAATGCTGCAATAACCACCACAGTTATCAAAACGATGATTGAACCAACAACTACTGCTTGCATCTGCACTACCTCCCTGGAAGTACGGTCAGAGTACTGCCACGCGCACCTGGCGTCACGGCGATACCGATATCTATGTCTTCATGCATTTGTTCAACATGACTAATGACTCCCACGGTGCGACCGCCACTTTGTAGCTTCTGCAGGACATCAATTGCTGTGTCAAGAGTTGATCTATCGAGACTTCCGAATCCTTCGTCAATAAATAACGATGTGATTTCAACCCCACCACTCATGCGTTGAACAACTTCAGCCAATGCCAATGCCATCGCTAATGATGTCAAGAACTTTTCGCCACCTGACATACTTTTCACGGGCCGCACCTGACCGGTGTAGCTGTCACGAATGCATACTTCTAGGCTTTGGCCCTGCCGCGCATCACCATCATTGAGCAAAATCTCAAATCGATGATTGGTCAAAATCTGTAGTTGCTGAGTTGCGACATCGCAGACATCAATAAACATTTGTTTTTGCACCCAGCGCTGAACCGACAGCAAGGGGGCCTTACCAGTCTTCATCACTTGTGCGATGTGGTAGGCGTCTTTTGAATTTTGTATAAGTTCGAGAGTCTCTGGTCCGAGGGTGTCAATTTCGACTCGCGCTGACGCGATGATCTTGAGATTTTGGCTATAGGCGTTGGCCTTGGCAGACAAAGCCTGATGATGTAGATGGGCGTGTTGTTGGGAAACTTCGGCATCTTCAAGATTGGGTCGAATGTCGGGCACCGGTTGATCGCCAACTTTTCCAGTAAGTCCGGTGATTGAAACTTGTAATTGAGCAAACTCAGCAATGAGCTTTCTGTAGTTGGTCAGCGTTTCTTCAAGTACAAGTGCGAAACGTGCAGCGTCACAATCCGAAAAATTGGTCGCGAGTAAAATATTTTGAAGTTGTCGTGCTTTGGTGTCTGCCGCACCCGCACAGACGGAAACCTGCTCACTGACATTCAAGAGTTGATCAATCAACTTGTTTGCTTGTTCAACTAAGGGTTGGGCTACATCAAATGAGTCCTCGGTCATGATGTCGTTGGCATCTTGTAACGATTTCTCAATTTGATTCGTCAGACGAATAATGATTGCTTCGGCCTCACTGCGTCTAACAGTTTGAGTAGTGAGATCGGTAACAACTTGAGTGAGGGCTACGTCAAGTTCCTTAATCTGGCTTTGAAGATCACCGGCAGAGGCAGCAAGAGTAACAACTTGGGCAAGTTTGTCGCGCAATACCGATTGCTCATGAGCATTCGGCAAAGCAGAAAACTCTTCTTGAGCTTTAGTGAGAGCAATAGTTGCCTCACGAACTGCACTCTCAGCGAGGGCATTTGCATTGTTTGCGGCGTCATAGACAGTTTGAAGATCTTCGGTGGACGCGTCTTGCGACGGTTGGGCTAAAGCTGGGTGTTGGGTTGATCCACATACCGGACATGGTGCTTCGGCGACCAATTCTCGGGCAAGTTCGCCAGCCATATGAAGCGCCTGCAGTTTGCGAGCTTGGGTGAGAGCGTCGTTGACTACCTGAAATTTTTTGCCAGTTGCACCTCGGAGTGTCGTGGCAACTGTCAATGCTGCAGTCGCCCCTTCGACATCTGCTCGCAATAGTTGGGCGTCGAGGGAGTCAACTTGTTCCTTGAGAACTTGTTGATCCTTCAAAGCCTTTACTGCATCTTCTTCGGTATTTCGGCAGATTGCGAGACTCGCTTGCAACTCAACTTGTCGCGCCTGCAATTTAGTCAACATGTTGTTGGCATCAAGCGCGGCATTGCTGGCAACCTGCATGTCAGCCCGATCTTGAGTGACTGACTCATAAAGCTTTGATGCCTGATCAATGATGTTGATGACTTTGGTGAGTTCGGCGGCTAACTGAGCGGGAGATGCTGAATCAAAAGCCGCGACGAAATCGGAAAAGACTGGCAGGTCGTGCGACGACACCAGTTCGCTCAATTGCGTGCGTAGTCGTGCAACCTCGGCCTCTGCGTTGAACAAAGATTCTTGGGCGACTTTGTTTTCATCTTCTGCCGACAAAACCTGGCGAGCCTGCTGGTCACGATCAATTTCTGATTGCGCAGATTCAGTTCGTGGTGCATCTATTTCACGCTGCCCCAAGAAGGTTTGCAATTCTTGGAATGCATCAAAGCGTTGGGCCTCGCCTGCTGCAAGTGCGGTTGTTGCGTTGGCTTGAGCGAGAGCTTGTGCGGCGTCGTCGGCTTCAGCTTCGGCTTTTTGAGCACGCTCGGATATTTGAGCAATGAGTCTCGGTAGGTCTTCTCGTGCATCAACTGCTTCGTCAATGAGTTCTTGATCAATGAGTGACTCGACAGCGGCTTCAATGTTGGCGAACTTCTGACCGAGAGCGACCTCCGCCTTTTCGGCTTTGCTTTTCAGTTTGCCTGCTTCATCCCATAATCTTTCAGCGAAAATTTTGTAAATCTCGGTGCCGAAAAGAGCATCCAAAATATCGGACTTGTCTTTGTCGGACGCAAGCAGAAACTCTTGGAATTCATTTTGCGGAATCAAAATGACCCGATTGAACTGGTCAATCGTCAGACCAAGTAAATCTTCAACATGCTTCGTCACATCTTTGGTACCAGTGACAGTCAGTTCTTCGGTACCAGTAGTGGTGAACCTAGTGAATCTTTGGGCACTGGGCTTGGGATTAGTTGCTTTTCGAGTTACTGTCGCCGGCAAACCAGGTTCGCGATGCACGAGATAGGGAACACCGCGATGTGAGAACTCGAGTTCAATCATGGGTGACTCACGATGTTCGTGATCGCTCACGATTGAACGACCGGAGGGAACGTCGCCGTACAACGCAAATGACAACGCATCAAAGATGGTTGATTTTCCGGCGCCAGTTGGACCGATGATGAGGTACAAACCCAAAGGCGTGAGTTGGTCGAAGTCGATTTCAACCAGGTCGGGGTACGGGCCAATACCTTGAAAGCGCAGGACATGTGGTCTCATGATTGATCTCCTCGTAAGACAGTGGTCAAGGCATTGTGGATCAACGATGTTTGAGTTTCATTTAATGATTGTTCAAAAGTTGTTGTTATATAATCGTTAATGAGGTCGGTCGGAGTTTTACGCTCGCCGTCGGGTCGATACAGATCCACATTGTGTTCGGGTCGTTTGATATCAAGTTGACGAACTTGTACAACGTTTGTGAATCGTTCGCGTACCTTGTCAAGCAGACCCAAGATCGGTGTCGTGTCGGTGACGTCTATACGCAGCAGGGCTCCCTGGGTGTTGTCATATTGTGACGATGACAATAAAGAATCCAGAGAATCCTTGAGTGTGAGAACTCGATGTCCGACATCAATGGTGATGGTTGAACTAGTTGGTTCACGGTCACCGCATTCAATAATGCGAACTGACTTGTCATGTTGTTCAGAGAATGAATACGACAAAGGCGAACCCGAATAAATCAGCCGACCTTCGCCAAATTCTTGAGGTGCATGTAGGTGACCAAGTGCTACGTAACCAAAACCATCAAATACGGTCAATGGAACTCGATCGGTGCCTCCAACAGTCAGTTTCTTTTCCGACTCAGTTTCTGTGCCACCGGCGACGAAAGCGTGGGCCATCGCGATTGCATGAGCTGGGTTGATGACCGCATCAATATTGCGCTGCAAAACTTCGGTGATGATGGCGTGGTGCAAACGTTCAACACCTTCAACGATCTCGACACGATACGGATCGATATAGGGCACCGGCACAACCTGTACGGTTTCTCGCCCATCGCGACTAGTGACGGTGATGGGTATGCCCATTGCAGAAACCAGACGATGTTCGGCGCGAATGTGAAGTCCGGCCTCGGCCATAGCGGCCGAACCAAAGCGCAATCGTTCAGCCGAATCGTGATTTCCAGAGATAGCAATGACTTGCACTCCCTCACGAATGAGGCGAGCAAAAATGTCGTCGGCCAACGAAACTGCCTCAGCGTTCGGCGTTGAGCGATCGTAAATATCGCCGGCCACCAAAACAGCATCAACTTTTTGATCGCGGACGATGTCGATCATCTGATCGGCAAAGGCTTCTTGTTGTGGCAATAGGTCGATGTCTTCAAATTTCTTACCCAAATGCCAGTCAGAGGTATGTAACAAACGCATGGTCAGATACTTTCATGTGGGTGTTGCACG
>JBAXIP010000045.1:0-14012 GCA_037138315.1 Actinomycetes bacterium | reverse complement strand
AACAAAGCAAGAAACAAAGCAAGAAACGAGGGCCGCCCTGGGAATACTCCCACGGCGGCCCTCCCCTTTTTTCCGCCACTTTGGAATATGGTTGCCGCCTAGCGGCAGCCGTATTCCAAAGTGGGGAAATTGATCATTAGCGGTCGCCGAAAACTTGGTCCCGTTCCCACATTTTGGATATGGACGACAAACTCTCATTGCTCATAAAAGTCGCACAACAACGATCTGGTCTGGTGCTGCTTGATGATCTCAAGCAATTGAGTTTCAGCCCGAGTGCAATCAGTCGACTCGTTTCTCGCGGGATCTTGCGCCGGGTTCATCGAGGCACGGTGTATGCGCTCAGCGACGCTCACCTTAACTTTGAAGCCGAAATTGCAGCGGCTTGCTTTGCAGTTGCAGATTCATGGGCGTCAGGAGTAAGCGCCGCCCAGTACTGGGGAATCCGTCGAGTCCCCAAAGGAAGGATCGAGATTTCTGTGAACACAGATTTTCATCCAAATCTCACCGGAGTTCGAATCCGCAGAGTCAACTTGCCCGAGCCAGAAATTGTCACGTCAATCCATGGATGGAGCCTCAGTTCTCCCCAACAAACACTCTTCGAGATTGCGCTGGAAGTTGACGATCGCACTTTGCTTTCGGCATATGAAGATTGCCTCAATCGAGAACTAGTCACTATTTCGGGGGTTCGAGAATTTGGTAGTCGTGCAGTGAAAATGGGTCGTCATGGATCCTCTCGTTTTCGCAGAGTTATTTTGGGTCGCCCCGATGAATTGCCGATCGCAATGAGCCACCCTGAACTTGAACTTGTCCGAGCATTGGAGGAACGCGATCCGCGTTGGCAACGACAATTTCCTATCGAAATTCCAGGAAGCCACACGATCCATGTGGATATTGCCCGTCCCGATATCAAGCTTGGAGTCGAGGTAGATGGCGAATTGCACGACACCGTCGTCGCAATACACAGTGACAAACTTCGGGATATGCAGGCCGCATTACTGGGTTGGCAGATTCTCCGCCCCACAACCATTGATGTCACCGATCACTTGATGGAAGTGATTTCTATGATCAGCCGAACTGCAACTCAACGCACCATGCAATTCAAAGTCGCTTAACACCCAAGCGGCAATTATCCGCCACTTTGGAATTTAGTTACCGCCTAGCGGCAGGGAAATTCCAAAGTGGCGGAAAAATGGGGGTGGGTGGCGAGGGCGCGGAAGGCTCGGCCACGATGGGACAACTCATTCTTTTCGGCGTCACTCATCTCGGCAAACGTTCGCTCATCACCATCAAACGCTCTAGGGTTAGGCACGAACAGCGGGTCAAATCCAAAACCCCGACTTCCCCGTTCGGCCATCGCAATATGCCCATCACAACGGCCCTCAACGATGAGTTCGCTGCCATCGGGGAAACACACAATCACCACGGTCACAAAATGCGCTGCACGTTCGACTTCACTCACACAGTCTTTTTCGCGCAACGCATCAAGCAATTTCGCCCGGTTCGCCGCATACGGATTTTCTGCATGTTCGGGACGATCATCGGCATACCGCGCCGTACGCACACCTAGTTCACCAGGCAACGCATCAACAAACATTCCCGTATCGTCCGCTACTGCAGGTAATCCAGTCGCCAGCAAAATTGCCATTGCCTTCAATCGCGCATTGCCCAACAATGTGTCGGCATCTTCAACAACATCTGGTATTTCTGCCGGCCGAGGCAACAGATGCACAACCCCATCAAGCAACTGCTCAATTTCGTACACCTTGTCTGGATTGGCCGACGCACACACCAAAGTAGGCAACACACGATCACCGCTCATTTTTTACGAGTCACTTAGCGCGACGCGACGGCTGACTTTCGAGCAATTCACTCTGCAAGTCAAAGATTTGCGCAAGACCATTCTCGGCAAGACCCAACAACGAATCCAGTTCGCTGCGTGAGAACGCCATACCCTCAGCGGTTCCTTGCACTTCAACAAAACGACTCAACGTTGAACCCTTTTCACGCAACATCACCACGTTCATATCAACTTCTGCAGTGCTATCTTCAACGTACGGAAGGTCAATGACGGGCGTTCCCTTCACAATGCCCACGCTGATCGCTGCGCACAACGATGTCAACGGGTGCTGACTGATCACACCGTTTTGCACCAATCGAGAGAGCGCATCATGAAGAGCCAAGTAGCCACCACAGATACTCGCTGTTCGAGTTCCACCGTCTGCTTGTAGAACATCACAGTCGACAACAACTTGACGTTCTCCCAACAAGCCCATATCGCACGAAGCCCGCAAACTACGACCAATGAGCCGCTGAATTTCGACAGTACGACCGCTTTGTTTACCTTTGGCAGCTTCGCGATCGACGCGATCGGGTGATGAGCCAGGCAACATCGAATACTCAGCAGTGACCCACCCTTTCCCACTGCCCTTCATCCAACGTGGAACATCTTCATCAATACTTGCGGTACACAAAACCCGCGTGCGACCGAATGAAACGAGCACACTTCCTGCTGACATTTCGGTGAAATCGCGTTCGAATGAAATCGGACGAAACTCATCGTGTTGGCGTCCGTCAAATCGTGTTCCTGCAGTGCTCATTTTTTCTAGTTTCCTTTGTTCCATATGTCGACATTTGATAACTCAGGACCCAACAATCGGGTGCCTAAAGCCTTAAACCAACTCACATCTCCGCTTGACAAGAAAACGTGTCTACCTGACGATCTTGGACCGGACTTCAACATGTGCTGATTTTCTAATTGATCACGCAATGCAAATGCAGTTTCATCAGCCGATGACACCAATGTGACATCAAGACCGACAACATCGGAGATCACGCGAGACAAATACGGATAATGCGTACAGCCGAGCAACAATGCGTCGACGCCGGCTTCAACAATCGGAGCCAACATGCGTTGTGCCAACAGCGTCACTTCTGGTCCAGAAGTGCGCCCGCGTTCAACAAACTCAACGAAACCGGGACATGCTGCGCTGATCAGTTTGACAGGAGCACCCAGCGATGCGCGCGCGAAAGCCAAATCATAAGCACCCGAACCAATCGTGCCAATAGTTCCTATAACGCCCACTGTTCCAGTGCGCGTTGCGCGCACCAAAGATTGTGCGCCTGGATCAATGACACCAATAACTGGAACGTGCAATCCAATGGCGGCCAACTCGGCTTCAAGTTCGTGAACTGGCAAAGCGGCTGCCGCGGTATTGCACGCCACCACAATCGCCTTCGCGTTGTAATCGCGCACCAAGCTCGAGGCCAACTCACGGGCGTACTCGCGAACGTCGTTGGGGTCTTTATCACCATATGGATATCGACCGGTATCGCCGATATAGACAATGTCTTCATTGGGCAATAAATCGATCACTGCGCGAGCCACAGTGAGTCCACCGAAACCAGAATCAAAGATTCCGATTGGGCCGTTGACGTCAAACTTAATGCTCACTCGGATAAGGCTAGGCGAAAATTGACCAAACGAGAGTTCTCTACCTCGTACGAACTACGGTGATGCCATGAGTTCATACCGCCACATTGTTCTGTTCAACTGGAAATCCGAAACTCCTGCTGGGCATGCCGAGAAGACCATTGAAGCGCTCAATCAACTTCGACTGAAAATTCCACAAATTCAATCGTATGAATTTGGCGCCAACCTTGGCATCAACCCCGGCACCTACGACTTTGCAGTGACCGCAACTTTCAACTCGGTTGATGATTACATCGCATATCGCGACAACCCTGATCACAAAGCCTTCATCGCCGAGTTCACAGCACCATACGTTGAAACTCGAGCCTCCATTCAGTTTGAAATCTGATTTCTGAAATCAGACCATCTTGCTGATTGCCACTCTCCTAGCGCTCGGCGCGGCAGTACTGCATGCGGGATGGAACTTGACCGTCAAACAGTCGGGCGACCGATGGTTGGCGTTATGGGGGCTCTTTGTCGCCGGTGGGCTCATCGGATTGCCCTACGCCCTTGTCGCAACGTTCCTAGGAGACCTTGGTCCCGCCGCATGGGGTTGGGCAATAGCCAGCGGTTTGGTTCATACATTTTACATTGGGCGCCTTGCGCGCACGTATGAGATCGCCGACTTCAGCGTCACTTACCCAATCGCGCGTGGTGGTGGAGCTTTGGTCGCTGCAATTGGCGGAGTGCTTTTCTTAGATGACCATCTCTCCCCACTTTCAATCATCGGCATTGTCATCGTTGTCTCAGGACTCGTCATGCTTTCTGGACAAGTTGATTGGAAACACGTATGGCCTGCACTCATCGTTGCGGGTCTGATCGGCGTGTACACCGTGATTGACAGCAAAGGTTCGCGCTCGACAGTCGGCAGTGCATACGCAATGGCAATCTTTGTGACCGGCGGAATCGGCACAACTATTCAGGGGCTCTACCGCCATAAGTGGAATGCCATGAAGGCCAGCATCTCGCCAATGTGGCGCCAATACTTTTTGACTGGGTTGGCATCTCTCATCACTTATTGGATGGTTCTACTCGCAGTGCGTCGTGCACCAGTTGGCTATGTCACCGCGTTGCGAGAATCAAGCGTCGTCTTCGCGACCTTTATCGGCTGGAAAGTATTGAAAGAAGACAGTGGACTTCGCCGAATTCTCTCATCACTATTGATCGTCGCTGGACTCGCCACCTTGGTACTTGGTAGATAGCCAATTACAAACGATCAGCCAACCCTGAAGCACGAGAAATCACCGTAGTCACAGCCGTTCGTAATGCTGCTTCGGTTCCAACAATCGTCAATTGTTCACGAGCACGCGAGACACCGGTATAAAGCAATTCGCGAGTCAGTAATCGCGATCGTCCAGTTGGTAATACAACAATCGCATGCCGATATTCAGAACCCTGACTCTTGTGAATTGTCAAGGCATGAACAGTTTCAACTTCAGGCAAGCGCACTGTCGGGAACTCTCGAGGTCCATCCATGCCATCAAATACAACTCGAACCTCACCGTTCTTATCGGAGCAAACAACACCGACGTCACCGTTGTACAAGTTATTACCGTGATCGTTCTTGGTGATCAGTACCGGTCGACCGACGAACCATTGCTTGCGAGTGGCCGTACCGATCCAATGGTTGACCGTCCGATTCCAACCCGTAATTCCAAGTCGACCCACCCGAGATGCGCACAACAACTGCAATTGACCCAAGGTCTCTAAAACCCTTTTATACTGAGATGAGCTTGCCAGTTCTACAATCTCTAAAGCATGTCGCCGCACCTCGAGACCCATATTTTCAAAGGCCACCAAATCTTCCTGAGCCTTACTCGAAGGATCAATCCAACTCACAACGCCTTTACTGTTTCGGTGCGATTTCAGTAGATCAATCACCTGATCGGCATCACCCGATTGAACAGCTTTAACCACTTGCTCAATCGGCGAACCTACCGCATAGCGATACTGACTCGTCAGTCGCTTGGTACAACGATGAAGGTTGGTCCCTTCCTTCTTCGCCGCAAGAGAAATATCGGCCAAAACAGTTCCGGCGTCAACACTTGCTAATTGCTCCGGGTCACCGACCAAGAAAAGTTCGGCCGTCGGATGCAACGCATCAATTAAGCGATGCATGAGCGACAACGACAACATTGATGCTTCGTCAATAATGACAAGATCATAAGGAAGTGGATTGTCTTGATCGTAGGCAAAGCGACCCCTTTGACGAACCGGTGAATAACCCAGAAGTCGGTGAATCGTGATTGACGGAGATTCTTGAACTCGTGCAATGACTTCGGGCGAGGCCTCTGCAGCGATTAACCGCGCTTCAATCGCTTGACGCATACGATCGGCCGCTTTCCCAGTAGGCGCCGCCATTGCCACCAAAAGGTCATGATCATTCGCGTCAGCAAAACGAGCAACAAGCTGTTTGGCTACCGCAGTGGTCTTACCGCTACCTGGTCCACCCAGAAGAACTTTGAGACGCGAACCCGCCGCCGAGTTGATCCAATCGGCGATTGATTTTTCCTCTTCAAAACTCCGCAGAACATAGAGACGTGAACCATCAAGAACGAAAGGACGACGTGGGTGATTGGCCGCGGTTGAAGGAGTTGCCACCAAATCAACTTGTTCGGACACAGCATGAAGCCATTCATTTCCCGGCGGCCAATTGAGTGCCCCAGTTTCTGCAGTCTCGGGATACCAGCGTTCAATCTCGTTGAGATCGATACAGGTGTGCCCACCTTCGGAAGCATGCAGGGCTAGCGCACATGACAACCAAACCAAGTCGTTGACTATTGACGGAACGACACCTTCATTAACTAATGAAAGCAACGTCGCGACTGCCGAAAACTGCGACTTGGTAACCGCTCCACCATCTACGTAATAGTTCAATCGTTCGGGATAGATACTCATGGTCGATCTCCCGCAAACAGATTGGACAACTTCTCCCAAAGGCCTACTGGCGCTTTCCATTGAAAGACACCGTATGGCATATCATCAGCATCCTTTGGTGATTCAACACCAACCATTCCACGCACGAAGAAGTAAGCAACGCCCGCAATCACTTCATCGGCATTCAACGCGGGCCCGCGCCAACGCAACATGCGATAAATCGCCGTGCCATATAAGAGTGCCTGAAGTGGGTAATGGTGATGCTCCATCGCCGCTACCAAACGATCGGGCGCGTAGGCCTTAATCAGAGATACATCTTCGTCGCCATCTAGGCGATTCGTTTTGTAGTCGGTGATGAATAGCCGAGGCGAGCCGTCTTCGGCATGTACTCGAATCACTGCGTCAATTGAGCCATTGAGTAATCCGGCTAGCGGAATATCGAATGAACTGTCGCTCAACGAATCGGCATATGCATACAACAGATCATTAGTTTCTAATGAAGCCTTGAGCAACTTGCCAATGTCTGAAGCCAGCACGCCTTTGCTCAAATTTGCCAACGTCATTTCAAAATCAAGTTCGCTTAGGCGATCACTCGGATCAATGTCAGCAAGAGCCTTGCCATGAAATGGCTTTCCGAGCGGAGTGAGGTATGAAGCTATGACACCAGCAATCAACTGATCGCGGAATGGACGCAACAACGCCGAACTGGCGTGGATGTCAATTGCTCGAGTGACTTCCTCGCGCAAATCCTTTGATGTGTCAACGACTTCGTAGACCTTGTGCATGACCCGACCAAAGTAAGTCCCCCCTGGCACGCGGGCCAGCGGCATGTCGACGCCTTCAGGCAGACCAGTCGGCACATCGTGAGCGGCGTATTGATGCGCTCCCACTCCAAGCAACGACATGTCAATTGAAACTTCATCGAGGCCGCCCGATTCACGCATAAATCCCGAACTATGTGTGTCCGTTTCACGATCTTGTTGACGCGCAGTGATACCACTGAAAGAAGTTCGTCGATAGGACTGCACAACCGAAGCTGGTGCATGTGCCAAATCAAGATGTCCTCCCGACGTTGCCGATAACAGACGATAAACCTTGGCTTTGCCCAAAGCGTCAACGCCACGCTTTTCAACTTTGCCTATGAGTTTGACGGCTTCTTCTACGTTGGTGCACAGATCAAAGACTGACGGGGTCAACACACCCTTTGAGGTAGTGACACCCGATGTATACAGCACCGACAAATGGTGTTCGGCCCGCGTGAGCGCGACATACAGAAGTCGACGATCTTCTTCATCGTCAGCGGCCTTAATGGACTCTTTTGTGCTGGGGTCAACTTGTCCAATCACCCAACCAATATCAATGACTCTCGCCCGCCGCCCATCGGCCATCACTCGGGTATACACCGGGGCACTTTTAGAGTTCCCATCATTTGTCTTCCAAAGATCTGCCACGATCACCACAGGAAACTGCAAACCCTTTGCGCTATGAACAGTCATAATCTGCACTGCTGCAGAATCACTTTCAACTCGTCGACTCACCACCTCAGACAAGTCTTCAATTGACTGAAGTTGTCCGAACACTTCAAGCGCATGGGCAGCGCTACACGGCCGACCCTTGCTGTATTCATGGAGTAAATCCATCACATGTGCAAAATCTGCCAAGTAGCGCTCGGCATCAGATGTTGACGTCAACGAACGTGCCACATTGACATCTCGCAAAATTGCACTGCTCAACGCAGCTGCTCCAGAACGACGAATAATGTTCGCCCAAGTTGCGATCTGCTCTTGCCAACCTGCCAACATCTGGTCGTCCAAAATTTCTGGATCGGTTAACGAGTAACCAAAAAATGGACTCGCCACCGCAAGTCGAGTACGTCCCAAGTCAGAGACTCGTTCCATGGCCTCAAGCAACGAGCGAACGGCCAAGGCGATGTGACTCTTCATCACTGATTCAGTCCCATTACTAACAGCGGGTACGCCGTAACGACGAAGTTCTCGTTCAATGTTGCGGCCAACAGCTTTCTTACCGACCAGAACACAAATGTCTTCTGGTCGGATAGCACGACGTGCTCCCTGCGGATCTTTTGAAGAAACAGGAACGGAACAACCCGCAAGTATTTCAAGCACTCGACGAGCAACCGGGTGAGCAAGTCCGCCTTGGTTTGTGATGTTGCCCACATCAACCAGGGTCAAAGGCGCCGTGCCGACAATTGCCGAACCGGCATGCCGGTCAGGAGTTGACACCTTGATGTATTGAATCTCTGGCCCAAAAGTTTGTTGGTCAAAGAGCGAGTTAAGTCCGTCAATCAGATGCTCATCAGATCGTTGATTCTGCGCCAATGTTCGCATGGGCCTACCGTTGCGGTGTTCAACGTAAGCCGCCACATCTGCCCCACGGAATCCGTAAATGGCCTGCTTTGGATCACCGACGGTCACTAACGCTCGGTCATCCTCGTCGTCAACTAGATCAAAAGTTTTCTCAAAAAGTCGCCACTGCAACTCGTCCGTATCTTGAGCTTCATCGACGAATGCCAATGCATATCGCTCTTTGAAAGCCTGAACAACAGCCGGGTATTTACCAGAAGTCACGACCTCGGACGCTCGACGCAAGAGGTCGTTGTACGAAGGCGATTGTTCGCTCTTCTTTTGAACACGCAATACAGCAGCGTCAATAACCTCAGTTAACTCTGCGAAGACTCTTAGTTCTTCGGTTGATTTCCCCGAGCGATCAAACCAAAACTCGGCACGTGGTGAACCAATCTTGGCCTTAACCAGCAATACCAACTTTGACTCGTTGCCTTCAGCGATGATGTGGCCCTGCACACCCGATTCAACTAAAGCATCATTCACAGCTTCAAGAACCAAACGATTGGTTGCATCTTCTCCGTCAAGTTGCATCGTTGAAAGACCAGCCAGGCCGAGCACTTTGTTGCAAACGGCGTGGATCGTTGAAATCGTTGCCGTGTCAAATTCAACGACAGCGCGACGCAAGCGACGAATGATGTCAGCGCGCGATGCGTGGTCGTCCGCCAGAGCTTTGGAAATCGCATCGCCGTCATCTGGCGAATTGCTTTCTAACTGATCGGCTATTTGAACCATGCGCCGTCGAACCCGATCACGCAATTCGGCTGCGGCATTACGAGTGAACGTCGTGATCAAGATATTGCCAATGCGCAATTCTTCGCGTAATGCAATTTCACGAGCAACCAGTGCGGCGACCGAGTATGTCTTTCCAGTTCCAGCGCTTGCTTCAATCACAAGGCCATTCACTATTTTTTCTGTCACCAAATCGAGGGCGACCATGGGCATAGGTGTAGCACTCATGAGATTGCGTACGCTTCCTTTCCCGTGCCTGGCGCTATTTGTAAAGCTTTCTCAGCCATCGCCCAGTACTGCTCAATAGCTCCGCCCGGAGCACACACGACATCAAAATCTGGATCCGAACCAAAACAAATGAACTCGTTCGACTTGGTATAACGCTCGGATCGGACAAATTCATCGAAAGATTTCCGAGCAGCATCGCGGTCAATACTCAACTTATGGACTGCCCCATTGAACCGACCGATAGGTGTCGAAAGAGCGATGTAGTACATCTCCGTCAAAATTTCAATACGCGCCAATGCATCGTCAATGGGTTTCGCGGTTGAGATAGGAATTCTGCGTGCAATGCCGAGTTCAGGGTTCTTCTTTTTGTCCTTCTGATGAATTGAACGGACACATTCAACAGGCGAACCAGTAGCAATCAGGATCAACAATTGGACCGCCAAAGCCCTTCTATCGCTCCAATACGCTGCATCGAAATCATCCTTGAAAGATGTGAACACTAAAGCTGGTTCGTCAGCTCGAAGATCAATTCCTGACAATGACCCACGGACCAAAGTTTGATCGGTTAAGCGCAACTCAATATCGGCGGTATCAAGGCCCTTGAGATGGAAACCATTTTCATCCGCCTTGTCAACAAAGCTTTGCGCCAGCGATTCTGCCGTCAGCAATTCAGATTCGCCGAAAGCGCCAACCGGCAACAGCCCCGTCAGCCGAATAGTCTGTCGCCATTTTTGAACATCGAATGATGGACCGTCAGCCAGGAGACCATCCAAGAAAGATCGAGCAACTTCTTTGAAATTCTTTGACTCCAAGGGCAAAGTTGCATCGTCTGGTGCGAGATCTTCACGATAGGTAAAAACATTGAGGGTTTCACGCAAGAAGAGATCAAGTGGATTAACAAAGGCGCGTTCAAGATCGGAGAGCGCAACAATGTGTTGGCGCTCAACTTCAAATGACTGACCTTGTGCCACCGCGACATCTTCAAGATTGTGTTGTCGAATGGCATCGGCGAGCGAGCGCAGCGAATCGTCGGATGACCACACACGCTCACTCACTACTTCACCCAAGACAAAGTTCTTCTCACTCGCGGCATGTCGCGGATGAACGATTTCAATCTGCGAGCAGTCTTCGCCGTCGCGCGACTGACGATTAATAACGCCATGACGCCCGCAGAAGTCAACGAACTCAGCCAAGGGTGTCACCAACGGAATTGGCGTGTTGTTCTTGATACTACGCCCATTACAAGTAATGACCAGTCGTTCCTTGGCGGCCATCACGGCGTCAAGTAGAACTCGCCGTTGTTCGGCACGAGCATCAGGGTCACCAACAAATTGTTGGGCGTCAACCAAATCATCACCTTCGGACTCGCCAAGCGAAAGTGATCCATCATCGACTCCTAGAACGCAGACCACGCGGAAAGGAACGCTGCGTAACGGAATTGTTGACGATGCAGTCACTGCACCAGTTCGCAAAGGTTGACGGCCAGGAGATGTTGTCAGTCGCTCAGTCAACACATCAGCAAATTCGGCAAAGGCAACTGGAATCGAAGCCGACTCTTCTCCACCCATACCGAAGCGAACATGGTCAAGGGCCTCAAGCGCCGCTTCAAGTTCGGGATCAGTTGATCCGGCGAGCGAGATAAGTGCTTCTTGAACCATGTCGCATGAACGCCCAACTGTTTGCGGTATGTGCGTTTGGACTTCGAGGTTGCCAAGCACATCCAGAATGGCAATGAGTTGCGCAATCGCCGGAATATCAGACACCTCAAAATCGGTCATGGGTACTACCCCACCAAGTTCAATGGCCGGCGCACTATCGGGCAGCGTGGCTCCCAACAGTGTGCGTTCAATGGCCGCTTTCCAGGTATGGGCATTTTCTTGTGGCGCATTCAGCCCCGCATGCACACGTTGTTGAGCGTCAAGACCCCAACGCACCCGTGCCCGTTCGGCAATGCGATACCACAGCGCAACTGAATCGGTCAAAACATTGAATTGCTTGCGAACCAATGAAGATGTCGCAAGCCCCATCACATCATCAACCGAGAAGCGACCCATAGTGACTGCGAGCAAGGTATTGAGCAAGTCGGCACCATCGCTGACCTCACGCAACGAACGGTCACCGACGACGAGCGGGATAGTGATTGTTCGACCTGAGGCCACAGTTACTGGGCGATCAAAAATAGCTTCAAGATATGGAGCTGCTGACTCAATATTGGGACACAAGATCACGACTTCATGAGGTTGCAGATCGACAAGATCGTTAAATGCGTGCATCAGAGCAGTGTGGGCAACTTCAACTTGGCGAGATATGTGATGACAGCGATGAATCAATAGCGAATGATCGCCCTCATCAAAAGTGCCCGGAACAGCCGCGAGATCAACTGCCACGGTTTTCTGCAGGCGATGGAGAAGTGTGTCTGAGTCGTTTTGGATTGTCTGCGCGAAACTTGGTCGAATTCCTTGCGAAGCCAATACCTTTTGCAATTCATACGAACCACGCGACCAAGACGCCACAAGTGAATCAACGCCCGCTGGAATATCAAAGTTGTTCTCGCGTAACGGGACAACCCCACGAGTCAATGGCAACGAAGCCAATTCATTGCTCCAATGGCGCTCGAGTCCCGGTGACGGATGCACGAGAAACACTCGTACGTCACTCACTGTTCCTAACGCCTCAAGTACTCGCAGGTTCTGTAACGACATTGACTGCAAACCGACAACGAGCAAGCGACTAGGAACGCCCTCAATCTTTACGCCATTCGCAATGCTGTCCATGAGTTGCGCAGTCACCATCGGCCAACTGGGTTGATCAATCACCTTGCGTAACTCACACCACAACTCGAACTGTGGCATTTGTTCGGGCGATAAAGCCCGCATGACATACTCGTTGTCAAGCACTTCGGTTGATGATTCAGCGGTCAAGATGGGCGAACCATTTTCCCAGGCCACGATCATGCCTGATCGTCGCACGGCATAACGGTCAAAGCGGTCGGCCATACGACGCGCTGCTCGCAACGGTCCACCGCAACGCTCAATGAGATCTTGGTAATACACATGCTCGGGATTGGCAGAAAAGATTGTGAGCAGCCGCGCTGTCATGCGATCGATCGACCACGGATCATCGGCCGTGACGCGCTCGGGAGCGATGAAGCGATTCAGCATCCCGACATATCCAACTTCAATATTGGCTACCACTCCGTCTGAAAAACCGGGGCGCGCTCCGAAACGACGGGCCAACTCGGGCATCAACCAAGCCTTCACACCGGCAGTTGGAACAATCACGTATTCGGGCTGAAATAAATCAGCACCTTCAATACTTGTTTGCAAAAAATCGGCGACGGGGTCAATCGCTGTAGCCAAGTTAGGCACATACTGAATATTCAGTCCCATACGTCTCCGATCTGTCGTGCGTGGTGATGCGACTCCCATCAGAGCAACTCAACATGAAACAAACGACTCAACCCACAGTAATTGTGCGGTGACGGAAAGAAATCCCGATTCTTAGAAGTAAATGATCTTTTCGGCGCGAGCTTCGGCCTCGTCGAGGTCGTCGGTGTAGGCGCCAGTCGACAAATACTTCCAACCGCCGTCGCACACGATGAACACAATCGTGCCTTCTTCAATCTCGCCAGCCACCTTGGCAGCGCCAGCGAGAGCTGCACCCGCTGAAATGCCGGAGAAAATGCCGCACTCTCGCACGAGGCGTCGAGTCCACTCAATTGACTCACGCGGACGAACAACACGCTTGCGATCAAGAATGTCAAAGCCGTGCCAATTATCAAACAACGGCGGAACGTAGCCCTCGTCCAGGTTGCGTAATCCTTCAACGCTCTCACCGATTGGAGGCTCAACCGCGATGATCTTGACACCGGGCTTATTTTCTTTGAGGAAACGACCCGTTCCCATCAGAGTTCCGCTTGTTCCGAGACCGGCAACAAAGTGAGTGATTTCGGGGCAATCGCGCAAAATTTCAGGACCAGTGCCTTCGTAGTGAGCACGCGCGTTGGCATCATTGGCGTACTGATACAAGAAGCACCAGTCGGGGTTTTGCTTCGCCATTTCAATTGCTCGAGCGACCGCACCATTTGATCCTTCTTCGCCTGGAGTCAAAATGACTTCGGCTCCGAAAATATCAAGCATTTGCCGACGCTCAATCGAGACGCTGGTCGGCATCAGAATCTTGATCGGATAACCCTTGATCTGCGCAATAGCAGCTAAAGCAATTCCGGTGTTGCCAGACGACGGCTCAATAATTGTTTGACCAGGCAACAAACGACCGTGCTTTTCGGCGTCTTCGACCATGGCCTTGGCGATGCGATCTTTCACCGAGCCAAAGGGGTTTTG
>JBAXIP010000044.1:0-14404 GCA_037138315.1 Actinomycetes bacterium | reverse complement strand
GCTTCGCCAGTTCCGTAGACGCGCGACACATGGCTCAATTCCATGAGCGTCGGAACCTCGATCGCTTGAGTAGATGAAAAAGGGTTCATGTAGATCGATTAAGCCGCCGAGGCAACATTGCCTGACGCAATATCAACAACTACTAATTCGTCGCCTTTTAAGCCATCTTTGATTTCAACCCATTCACCGTCAATCAAACCGATTGTGACCTTGACTCGAGTGATCGTGCCGGCATCGTTGACGATTCGTACTTCGTCGCCGTCGGCCGATCGCAGAACAGCGGCGACAGGAACAGCGAGCACTTGTAGCGCTTCGTCAAGAGTGACTTCAATAGAAACTGTCGCTCCATCAACAGCACTGAATTCTCCGGTGACCGTGATTGTTCCTTCGTACAATTCTTCTCCGGCTGATCCAACAGTTGCACTGTCGTCGAGTTCTGAGATCGTGCCTGGAAGAATTTGGCCCCCAACTTTGAGGTCAACTGAGACTGCTTGACCTACTTCAAGTTCGGCGCGGTCAGTTGGGCTAACTTTCATCGTAATTGTGAATTGGGGTTCGGTGAGGCTCAGGACAACGTTGCCTTGTAAAACGAACTCGCCTTCGTCGACTTCAACTTTTCCGATTCGAGCAGGCCAGTCGGCAACAAGCATGTCAGAAGGCTTGAAGGTCACATCGTCGTTAATGACGTTGATCGGAATCGTGACGCTGCTTGATCCAGCTTTCATAATGATGGTTCCGCTTAACGCTTTGTAGTCTGCACCGTTTTGGGCGGTACCTGAGAGCTGATAATTAACAGAGGTGTCGTCGGTGACGGGGGCATCGGCAATAATTCGGAAAGAAGTTGTGCGTCCTTCAGAGATTGTTCCTCCACCTACCAATGACAACTCGGGTAGATCTTCACTTTGAATAGTGACCTCGGCGCTTGTGGTTTCGCCCAAGAAATAGCGAACGGTTTTCCCAGCAGGTGGAACATCTGCCCCGAGCGTCAAAATCACATTTTCGTCGGGTTCGACGGTGTTGTCGCGACGAATCTGTATCTGGATATCAACGCTGTAATTCCCGGCGTTGATGGTGTACGTGTCCGCATCAGGAGTTAAGAAATCCACATCTGGGCTGGCACTACCAGAGAGAGTCACATTGAACTTGATGTCCCGGTTTGATTTAACAGAAGTGCGAACTGTGAAGGTCACTGAGGAACCTTCACTAATGGTCTCACTACCTGCCTTGACTGTTAGGAGGGGGCGAAGTTCTGAGCCGTTAGCCGGAATGACAACTCGAATCTGATTTGTGTTGCCTAGTGCGTATGTTGGGTCGTTGCCGAACTGTGTGGTCAACGCGACAGTGATGTCTTCTTCGTCTTCGATGGTGTTGTCAACGAATACCTTTGAAGTAAATGAAGTTGAAAGTTCGCCAGCCTTGATGATGGCGCTTCCTAAAATTGTGTCGTAATCGTCATCGTTAGCGGGATCATCGCCGGCCGTCGCACTACCACCAGTGTTCATAGCAATAGTGAGGTCAGATGTCGGGGCAACATCTGAGGTAATCGTGAAAGTGACTGACCCGCCCTCATTAACTGTCGCCTTGTCGACAGAGAGATTCAAAGTTGGTTTTGTGGGCACTGCGGGGCGAAGTCGAGAACCGGTTGCGGTGGGAACCGCTTGGGTCACGATGAAGGCCGCAGTGTTTTCTCGACCGACTGAATAGGCGGCACCATTTGGTGACAACGACGCCGTGATGGTCTCGTCGTTTTCATTACTTGAGCCGCTATAGCCACGATCGAATTGCCAACTGGCCAGCGCTGAGCGAGTGTCTTCGGTAAACAGAGTGTCAACGTCTCGAATTTTGTATCCGCTGTCGTTGAGGATTGTTTCAAGTTGCTGTACATCAGGACCGACACTGCCAACGGTGAGTTCACGGTAGAAAGAGAAATCCCCAGGCACTGCCACTGCGGTCCGGCCGTCAAGAGCGAATACACCGTCTCCGACTTCGACGGTGTCACCGTCTTTGACATTGATCTGGCTGACCTTGCCGTCAACCGCCGAGTTGATCTTCTTAGTTTCATCGCGACGAACTTCACCAGAAACAGTGAGCACATCGGAAAGATCTCGTCGTTCAACGGCACGAGGTGTAATGAGCAAGGTGTTATTGGTTGACTCGCCACCGGATTGACGGCCAATAAATACGGCGGTTCCCACGACGGCTACGAGACCGATGACGAGGGAAATCTTCTTCATACTGGACATTTAGGCTCCGTTTTCAATGGCATCGTTGATGCCAGTTTCTGTCAAACATTGATCGAGATCGCGTTGATTCAAATCACCATCGGCACTTTGGAAAGTCGTGGGATTGATGAGACCAGAAGAATCAATTGAAGTTTCAATCTTCCATCCTTTTTTCTTCAGGCAGTCGGAGAGAACAACAAAGGCCTCATTGCGCGTTTTGATCTCATCAGGTTTGAGATTTGCACGAGTTGTCGAGACCTCGTTGAGGACGTTCACAATGTCGCTTCGCGCGGCACATTTCTGGATGATTTCAAGATAGGCCGGGTCTTTATATGCGGGGTTATTCGGGTCTTGTAAGTCGCCACGAATCGACTCGCCTGAGTCTTTGATGCACCCTGAGAACTGTGAGAAGGCATCGAAGAGTTTGAGTTCGGGCGGACGATTGTCTTTGTTCAACGGGATCGTGTCGGCCGACCCTGGGTCTGTCGACGGAGTACCTGGTGCACCTGAATCACCTGCCGCACTGGTACTTGAATCTTCGTTCACTGGAACCAATGTTGATCTCATCGCCGTGACTTCTTCGGGTGTCATCACCTGAATCGAATCAACGTCGCGAACAATGGTCGACGTTTGACTAGCTGAACCACAAGCGGACAACAAAAGAACCGAAAGACCTAACCCAGTCAGGACTGAAGAACCCCCGTTCAACCACATCTTTTAAGCCTACGAGATTTGTCTGATCAGGACGCTATTGACCTGTCCACTCACTCGTCGGTTACGGCATTGCGAGTATCGCGGTGTTCGTTGCCATATCCAGGATCGCTGGGCCAATTCGGCTGTAGTAGGTGCCATTGCTCGGGCGCTCGTCGAATCAATTTCTCAAGTTCATAGGCCAGATCTTGAGTGATTCGTTGGACATCCTGGCGAAGTTTTCCTTGACGCTCACAATTCATAGGTGCGCCAATGACACCATGATGACCGACTCCACGATCGGTGAAATAAGCCGCGGTTGGTAACAACGCCGCACCGGTTCTGAGCGCGAGTGTTGCTGGACCTGCCGGCAAAGTTGTTCGCTCACCAAAGAATTCGACTTCGATGCCACTACCCGTGATGTCACGATCGCTCAACAAGCATAAAACTTCGTTGTTGCGCAGTGATTTCAAAACAGCAGGACCTGCTTCTGGTCCGAGGGGTATGACCGTCATACCAAACTTGCGACGAAGTTCGGCAAACCATTCAAAGAGTTCAGGCGGTTGGATGGGTTCAACAACGACAGTCATTTTGTTGCCAAGATCTGCAGCCCAGCGTCCAGCCCATTCCCATCCCCCAAGATGTGGCAAAGCGAGAATGACACCGTGACCTCGCTCAAGTGCTGGCAGCATATTCTCGTAGTATCCGTCACAAGTCATGGTTGAGGCGACCTGTTCGCTTGTCAACGTGGGCAACCGAAAACTTTCTAAGTAATAACGTGCATAGCTGTCAAAAACTTGCTGAGTGAGACGTCGAATCTCGCTGGAAGATGCTTGAGGACGAACCCGACGCATATGCCGCTCGACCATCTTGCGTTTGTTGCGCATGCCGAGCGCGGCGGGCAGTCCAATCGCTGATGCAACAGATCCGGAAAGAACACCTGGAACACCTTTTGACAAAAGGGATCCAAGTTTGTAACTACCGACAACGAAGGTGTCGCTTATTTCTTGGCGTCCTGAATGAGCCATGGGTATCAGCGAGAAGGTCGTCTAGGAACGGCGGTTTGACGTTGGACGAGCATGTCGCGATTGAAACGCTGAGCGACGGCTTTGGCGGCGAGAACGACGTAATTCAATTTTGGCCGCTGTCACCGGGGCTACAGCCGCTTGCTGCCACACTTTGAGAAACCGTTGCACTGCGGTGATCGTTGTCAACGCCAACATGATCCACATGATCGGAATCAAAAGCGGCGGGAATAACAAACCTAGACACAAACAAATAATGCGTTCGGCACGCTCCATCAATCCGCCCTTGGCTGACAGACCAAGCGATTCTGCTTTCGCCCGCTCGTACGAAATGACCGAACTCATCCCAGAAACCGCTAGGGGCAATATTGCCAGGTGGGCAGATTCATGCGAGGCGAAATACCATGCGACTCCACCAAACAACAATGCGTCGGTCACGCGATCAACCACAGAATCAAAGAACGCTCCTCGTTGACTCGAAGTGTTCGAAGCCTTTGCGAGGGCACCGTCGAGTAAGTCTGGCAACGCGGCAAGAATGACTAAGAGCAAACCAAGTGCAAGATAGCCAGCACCAATTGCTACTGCTGCTCCACACGCAATGAGCATTCCAGCGATTGTTAAGTGATCAGGTGTAATTTTGGTGCGACGCAATGTGTCACCGAGAGGTTTGACCGCTCGGTCAACTGAACTGCGAAAGTGGCCATCAAACATGCTTTGAGTCTACGAAAAACAAGGAGCCGTCGGCGTCATGCCTTCGGAACCACTCAAACTGGCCGATTACGACCAATCTTCAAGGTTTTCTTGCGTCAAATGCTCAACAACCTTGCCATTAACGGCATCAACCAAAACCAGTCCTCGTCGACTGGGCGGGTCTTCATTTGAGTAGCACAGCACGCGCCAGGTGGGTCGGCTGCGAAAGCCCCGCCAAACCTGTTGAGCAGAAGCGTGACCCACGGCGAAACCAACGGCGACACCAGCAGCTTCGAGTGCTTCTTGTTCGTCGATTGTCATGCGCCAACCCGACGTGAGACAGAACAAACCAAAAAGTGCGAGCGCCACCCCACCAGTAAATACTCCTGGATTGATGAAGGGTCCATCGCTACCGATTGCTACAACTAGAGCAACTATTGCGAGGCCGGATCCAAGGTAGATATAACCAGGAATGCGACGACGGCTGTTGTCTGGAAACTTGTACACGCCTACATAATCGGTGGCGTTGAGATCTTCGGGAAGTTGATCACGAAAATCATTGGCATCATTTGCCACTTCGGTGGGGGTGTCATGTTGAGACATCAATGGGATTCTCCGTTAATCAATAATTGAAGTGATGAGAACTTTACGAGACAAATCAGCAGTTTGTCCACGCATGGCGGATTCGTGCTGCAGTTTGGATGAGTGGTTCAGAAATTGTCTTGGCGTTCGCGATTGAAGTCATGAAATTTGCATCGCCTCGCCAACGGGGAACGATATGTACATGTAAATGCTCGCTGACACTGCCGCCTGCTGCTGGCCCAAGGTTAATTCCCACGTTGAGTCCGTGTGGGGCATATTCACTGTGCAGAACTTCGTTGGCGCGAGTAACGGTCGTCCAAAGTTCAAGACTCTCCTCGGGAGTGAGATCGGACAAATTGGCAACCTGACGATTAGGCAGAACCATGAGATGGCCTACCGCATAGGGGTACGCGTTCATGATCGCAAAGACAAATTGACCTCGATGAACAATGAAGGTTTCTTCATCAGGTAATCCTGATTCAAGAATCTGTGTAAAGACGCTGAGACCTTCAGAATGCGAACCCTCAAATGGGTTCGGCAGCGACGACAAATATTGGCTCCGCCATCCTGTCCACAGCGCGTCAATCATGGTTCAATTCAAAATTCCAGTGACGGTCGCTCAGAGTACTGAGTGACTGATCTCCTCAGCAATACGGCGGGTGAATTCTGAAACTGCAACACCACGTTCCACATCAAGACCGCGGGCATTGACTCCAACCGTGTTCGCCGCCATATCGTCATCACCGACGACGAGAACATAGGGAGTCTTTTCCATTTTGGCGGTTCGGATTCGCTTGCCAAGCTGATCGTTAGCTTCTACGATTTCGACGCGAATTCCCGCGGCCAACAACGAATCGGCAACTTGTTGGGCGTAATTTTCGTGAGCTTCGGCAACTGGTAAAATCTTGGCTTGTATTGGGCTTAACCAAGTCGGGAAAGCACCGGCATAATGCTCGACGAGGACACCAAAGAATCGTTCAACCGATCCGAATAAGGCGCGGTGCAACATGATTGGGCGCTGGCGCGATCCATCGGTTGCGACGTACTCCAGGTCGAAACGTTCAGGCAAATTGAAGTCGCATTGAATTGTCGAGAGTTGCCAAGTACGCCCGATGGCATCACGAATATGAATATCGATCTTTGGACCATAAAAGGCCGCGTCGCCTTCTTTGACGCTGTACTCAACGCCGTGGCTTTCAAGTGCACTCGACAAAGCGTTCGTCGCCGATTCCCAAATTTCGTCTGAACCAACGTACTTCTCGGGATCCTTAGTTGAGAGATGGAATGAGAAGTCTTCGAAACCAAAAGCCTTCAAGACGCTCATCACAAAATCAAGAAGTGAAATGATCTCGTCTTGTAATTGGTCGCGGGTGCAGAAGATGTGACTGTCATCTTGAGTGAATCCTCGAATACGCATGAGTCCGTGCAAAGTTCCGGCCCGCTCATAGCGATAGACGGTTCCGAGTTCAAAAAGCCGCAACGGAAGTTCGCGATAGCTGCGCTGCCGTCCGCGGAAGATCAAGCAATGCATCGGACAGTTCATTGGCTTTGGGTAGTACGTTCCGTTGTCCATTTCCATGGGTGGATACATGCCGTCGGCGTAAAAATCGAGGTGACCAGATGTTTGGAAAAGCGTTGCGTTAGACAGATGAGGAGTGAAAACGAATTGGTAACCGCCGCTCTGATGGCGGGCTCGACTGTAGTCCTCCATCAATTTGCGCACGATGGCTCCTTTGGGGTGCCACACCGCAAGCCCACCACCAAGTTCGGTTGGGAATGAGAGCAGATCAAGTTCAACTGCCAATCGACGATGGTCGCGCCGTTCAGCCTCTTCGAGACGATGGAGGTACTCCTCGAGCGCCGATTTACTTTCCCAGGCAGTTCCGTAAATACGTTGTAGAACTGGACCCTTCTCGTTGCCTCGCCAATAGGCCGATGAAACCTTTTGCAGCTTGAAATGACCGAGTCGACCAGTACTCGGAACATGAGGTCCGAGACAAAGATCAACGAATTCCTCGGTATTGCGATAAATACTGACCGAATCGCCCGATCCACCAACCTCGGCGTTATCGGTGCCGTCGGCTGATCCGCCGGTTACTCGTTCGATGATTTCACATTTGTACGGTTGTTCACTAAATAGTTTGAGAGCTTCAGCAACTGAAATTTCAGCCCGCACAAATGGTTGGTTCGCCGTGATGACTTTGCGCATCTCGACCTCAACATTGGCCAAGTTTTCTTCAGTAAATACCCGACCACCGAGATCGAAGTCGTAATAAAAGCCGTTTTCAATTGCTGGGCCGATGGTGTACTTCGCGCCCGGATACAGATTCAAAACTGCTTGGGCCATCACATGAGCAGTTGAATGGCGCAACACATGACGACCACGATCGGAGTCAACGGTGATGATTTCGACCGTGTCCCCGTTGGCCAGAGCTTGAGATAGATCGACTTGCTGAGCATTGACCACGCCAGCAATCGCTGCTTTCCCCAAATTTCGACTGATCGAAGACGCCAGAGATAACACGGTTGAATCTGCAGGAACTTCCCGTTGCGAGCCGTCAGGGAGGGTGATTGAAATCTCGGACATTGCTGACAGTTTACGGGTAACGCTGGTTGCACACTGCGTGATTTGCCCTGACCGACCCGCAAGATAGCGGAACTAGATTGCGACACCCAGCAAATTGGCGGCGACCTGGGCTGAAAAACCTTGACTCACGGCACGATCAATGGCCACCATGGCTGACGGAGTATCTAAATCATCATCAAGATGCCCACGAACTTCGTTCAACAGAGTCGGAGATTCTGGTGAACCGACACTGTTAACCCACATATTGAGACGCTGCAGAGCCGTTGGCATCTGATCGTTCGTCCATTCCCATTCAAAACGGTAATGGTGATGAATGATCGCCATCCGAATTGCTCGAGGATCCCACTCTTTTCGCAATGCATCGACGAAAACCAAATTGCCGAGTGACTTCGACATCTTGGCGCCATCCATAAAGACCATCGCAACGTGCATCCAATGCTTGACAAAAGGGGATCCAGTCGCCGCTTCGCTTTGGGCACGTTCACATTCGTGATGCGGGAAAATGAGGTCGCTTCCACCGCCGTGTAAATCGATGGTCTCGCCAAGTTCACGTAAGGCCAAAGCACTGCATTCGATATGCCAACCAGGGCGGCCTGCACCCCAAACTGCTTCCCAAGACGGTTCATCATCTGCCGATGGATGCCACAGGACGAAGTCAAGCGGATCGCGTTTGTTGGGGTTATCAACATCGCCGCCCCGTTCACGCGCGAACTCAATCATTTGCTCGCGGGTGTAATGACTCACACTTCCGAACGAATCAAACTTGCTGACATCGAAGTACACCGAGCCACCAGAAACGTAGGCAAATCCCCGTTCAAGAACCATTCCGATGAATCCGCGAATATCGGGAATTGCCGAAGAAGCGCGCGGCGTTGAGTACACCGGCAAAGCATTGAGGGCTTCCATATCGCGTTCAAAGCGAGCTTCTTCGCCCGCAGCTAAATCGAGGTAGTGCACGCCCAGTTGACGAGCCTTGGCAAACAACGGGTCGTCGACATCGGTGACATTTCGAACACAACGGACTTCATGACCCATATCGATCAGGCGACGTTGAAGCACGTCGTAGGCCATAAAGGTGGCGGCATGTCCGATATGAGTCGCGTCATAAGGTGTAATTCCACACGTGTACATCGAGACACGCGGACCTGGTTCAAAAGGCACAATGGCCTGACGTGCGGTATCAAACAAATTGATTGGCAACTGAATAGCCCTTTTCTAATTCTGTTCGGGGAGTGAACGGATGCCTGTCAACTTAGGCGCAACACGAGTCTTGTACCGAACATTGAGTTGCAAAAGCACTGCGGTGAATGCTTCGATAGCTGTCGCATTTGAAAGTTGGCCTGCATCAAGCGGACGGCAACCGGGAATTCTGTCGACGATTGCGCTGACTTCTTTCAAAGCAGTCGGATCATCGGAACATATCAACACGTCTGAATCGATCGGCTCGCCGATATGCCCGAGTTCTTTTGCCGGAAGGTGATGGAACGCTGCGACTACTCGACTGCGAGGGACGGCGGCCTGGATATGGGCAGCAACACTTCCTCGTGGGGGAAGAAGGGGCTGGAATTCACCGGCAACGCGCACTAAAGCATTCGCCATGCTGATAATGACTTTTCCAGCAAGCGCGTCAGCATTATCTTGAACTGTGGTTGCAGCCGAATCCCAAGGCGTGGCGATCACAACCAAATCACAGGCTGATGCGGCGGCATTGTCTCCCCCGGTCAAAAACCCCGCGAGTTCGGGAAACTTCACAACGAACTCCTTGGCAATCTCGGTGGCCCGATCGGCTGAGCGAGATCCAATCACGGCGTCATACCCAATTGAGGCGAGACGGGCGGCTAATGCTGAGCCGGCGGGACCAGTTCCGCCGAGAATTCCAATACGCATGCATACACAATGGCACAGATGACCAGCGTTCCTTTAGTTGTCCCTTCAGGAACGGCGAAACAACTAGTTTGTTGCTATGAGTCTTCTTGCAGGTAAAAAAATTGTCGTGACGGGTGTTCTCACCGATGCATCCCTTGCCTTCGGGGTCGCCAAATTGGCCCTCGAACAAGAAGCTCAGGTTGTGTTGACTGGAGCGGGTCGAGCCATGTCGTTGACTCAACGGACTGCCCGCAAGCTTTCTCAAACGGTGGAAGTTCTTGAACTTGACGTGACAGTTGATGAACACGGCCCCATAGTTCGGGATCATCTCGCGTCCTCGTGGGGCTCAGTTGATGGGGTTGTGCACTCGATTGGTTATGCGCCCGAAGTATGCCTTGGTGATGACTTCATGGCTGCGACCTGGAATGACGTGGCGGTTGCGATGCAGATTAGTGCCTATTCGCTGAAGCACCTGGCCGATGTCTTTGTGCCTTTAATGAAGCCGGGAGGTTCAATCGTTGGACTTGACTTCGACAACACCGTTGCGTGGCCTGCTTACAACTGGATGGGCGTCGCTAAGTCGACTCTTGAAAGTATCAACCGCTATTTGGCGAAAGAACTCGGTCCCAAAGGAATTCGTTCGAATCTTGTTGCAGCAGGGCCAATCAAAACTATGGCAGCAAAATCAATTCCTGGATTCAAAAAGTTTGAAGACATCTGGGACGACCGAGCGCCGTTGGGTTGGGATGTCACAAACGGAGAACCAGTGGCCCGCGCAGTAATTGCTTTGTTATCGGACTGGTTCCCCGCGACAACGGGATCGATGATCCACGTTGACGGCGGGTATCACGCAACCGGTGCGTGAGGCAATTCTTTATAGACCGCTGCGCTCCAAAATGTGGATGCCACAGGCTGATCCCAGGCCAATGACATGGGCCAGACCAACTTTGGCGTCCTTGATCTGACGATCGCCAGCCTCATTGCGCAGGTGGTGACAGACTTCCCAAATGTTGGCGATACCAGTCGCCGCGATCGGGTGACCCTTTGACTCGAGTCCACCTGAAACGTTGACTGGCATCGAGCCATCGCGCCACGTTGCACCACTCATGAAGAAGTCGACTGCGCCACCTTCGGGGCACAACATCAAGTTGTCGTAGTGCACGAGTTCGGCCGTTGCGAAGCAGTCATGAAGTTCGACGAGGTCAAGATCGCTCGGTGACACGCCAGCCTGCTCGTAGGCAATCTTGGCAGCGTTACGCGTCAACGTATTGACGTCGGGAAGAATCTGACAGGCTTCTTCGTAAGGATCGGTTGTCAGCACTGATGCCGAAACCTTGATCGCGCGACGCTGTTGTTCTTTTGACAACGTGCGGAGAACTTCACCTGACGTCACAACTGCTGCGGCAGCGCCATCACAGTTTGCCGAACACATCGGTCGAGTATTTGGATACGCGATCATCATGTCATTCATGATCTCGTCAAGTGTGAAACGCTTTTGGTATGCAGCCATGGGGTTCAGAACTGAATGTGCATGATTCTTCTCAGAAATTTTGGCGAATAACTCAAATGACACTCCGCCGTACTTGTGACCGTATTCCATTCCTACTTGTGCGAAAGTTCCGGGCATGGTGTCGGTGCCAATGCGTCCGTCAGTCGGAAGCACGCTTCCAAAACGTCCACGAGGTTCGAACTTGTTACCGTCCTTCTTAGAAGTGCCGCCACCTCCGAGAAGACCAGCCCCCGACAATTTTTCAGCGCCGACTGCAAGACCCATGCGAACCTCACCTGACTTCACCGCCATGATGGCCGTACGCAAAGCAGTTGCGCCTGTTGCGCAGGCATTGGCGACGTTGTACACCGGGATACCGGTTTGGCCGATTTGCTTTTGCAATTGCTGACCAAAACCTGCGCCGGCACCCATAAGGTTTCCGGCGGCCAAGATTCCGATGTCAGCCATGGTGACACCAGCGTCAGCCAAAGCGGCGATTGCCGCTTCTGATCCGAGGTCGACAATGTCTTTGTCGGAATGCTTACCAAACTTGGTCATTGCAATTCCGAGGATCCAGATGTCGTCACTTGCCATGATGATTGCCTGCGCTTTCGTTGTTGAATATGTACGTCGTGAAATATGTGAGAATTTAAAAAATTAAGCGGGTTCGAAACCGAAACCAATGGCTTCAGTTCCTTCTTCGTCGGTACCGATACTGAAAGTGGTCAAACGCAACTTCATACCGAGCGTGACCTTTTCTGGAGTCGGATCGGTATTGACTACATTGCCTCGAACGCTGGTTCCGGCGCAATCAATGATTCCAGCGACAAAGGGAACGGGCACGCCTGGCGCAGCAAAAGCAACAATTGTGAACGATTTCAAGATTCCGTCAGTCGAGATTGCCACTTTTTTGAAATCATTCGTGAAGCACTTTGCGCAGGCATTGCGGCGATCAAAGAAACGGGCTCCACATGAGGTGCACTCGTTAGCAACAAGATGTGGCTTGTCGCCGAGCTCTAGATAGTCAACGTGTGGGATTGTCTTAGTCATAGTGGCTCCGATGAACGCTTGCTCAGAGTTACCTTAAACCCTGACGAGCTCTGATCAGAAACCCTTGTCGTGGTCCGGCAAATTCCTGATCACTGCTGACGCGATGATTACCAATGGCCGAGGTGGACAACCTCAGAAACTGGACGGCGGGCTCGGGTCGTTGGCGATCCGCTCGGTTGATCATCGGGGTGGCGATAACCCACGGCGATCGCGCCAACACACGAAACTGAAGGCGGTACGGCAAAAGCATCAAGGACCACCCGAGAATCACCGAAGAGTCCGAACAACAATGCTCCCCAGCGTTTTTCCTCAATGAGCAACAAAAGGTTTTCAGCCGCCATTGCGGCATCTGTTAACCAAAATGGCGTCACCCAATGACCAGGGTCCTCGAGTCCGTGGCCAGCCTTGTCAGGTTTGCTGTAGCGCTCTGTGTAGGCATCTTGGTCGCCAAGTATGAGAACAACCGCACTCGCATCAAGAACACCAGGTGATTTCGCAGCGAACCATTCACGAGATCCTGAAACTTGCCAAAAACGATTGAGATCGTCCTGCGTCAGAATGAGCACATGTGAACCCTGAGAAAATCCGGCAGAGGGAGCCCGCAGCGCCAAGGCACAGATTTCACTCAACTCACGAGCAGGTGGACCGCCTGAAAAGCGTCGGGTCATGCGGCGCCGACGCAACAACGATTCGAGTGGGCTCGAATCGCTGGGGTTACTTGAGTTTGCCAAGTTTGAGCAGATCCTCGGTCATGGTCCAGCCGTGAATGATCAAACAACCACCTAATGCTGGCTTAACCTCCGAAAACAACTCGGCGATCTCGGGCTTAATTTTGTCAGCCTTGGTTGACTCATGGTCAAGGAAACCCGATAGCCCCTTCTTAGCCACAATAAAAGTTTTTTCGTCGTATTGGGCATCCACCCCAAAACGGCGAGCCAAACGGCGACCCCAGGCCCGCTCCTCGCCAACCGCACGGTGCGCTGGTCGAGGAATCAATTCGGTGAGGTGCTTGAAGGCCTCTAAGCCTTCAGCTGAAACAAAACGACTTCCAACCACGACATCTTCATCGGGGAAAGCCATGAGAGCTCGGTGGAAGGCTTCAGACATGAGGCCTTTCAATATTGCATCGCGTTTTGATGAACGCTTGACGCTCATCAGACCCAACAAAACACAAGGGGTGCCGCCGATACGTTCAAGTGTCAGAAAAGTAAAACCCTGAACTTTGCCGGCCTCGATGGACGTCGTGCACAGCACCCAGTCTTCTTTAGCCTTCACGAGACGCTCCATATCGAAGGAGCCACCCATTGCGACCATGTCTTCGAGTTGAGCCTCCGTGAGAGCCGCGCTATCTATTGTTTCGACTTCGACGGGCATGAAAACGACTTCTCTCTGCGTGGACCCGGAGACTTATCCGGAAACGACTACTCCATTGTGCCACTTGGAGGGGCGTCGGGGCGAAACGACCTTGTCGCGTCGGGGAAATAACGACCTAGCGGACGACTCCAGCTCCAAATGCGACTCGCAAGGGTGGGATGACCCGATCGATATCAACCATGAATTCGGCGCCAAGTTTGAGAATCTTGGCATCGCCAATATGGAGAAATACATATGAAGACCCCGGGTACTTCGTCAAAATGGCCTTCAAACGAGCCACATTTTCGGGATCGAGGGCGACCGCTGGCAAGTTCAAACGGAGTTCTGGTTCGCGGTTGGATAGTTGCAACGGAGTGATCTCCATCGTGGCGATGCTGATGCGGTCATCTTGTCGATTGACGCGACACTTCACCGAAATAATTGCTTCATCAACAATCTTGTGCCCATGCGTCTGCAGAGTTTTCGTGAATACGGTGAGTTCTACTCCCCCATATAAATCTTCAAGATGCACGATCGCCATCGGATCGCCTTTTTTGGTGACCTTACGTTCGACCTTGGTAATGATTCCCGCCAAAGTCCAAATTGAGCCGTTTTCCGCTTCGGCCAACATTGCAGTAGTCGTGGTGGAATGTTTGTTCAAAGATGACTCGTGACCGAATAGCGGGTGGTCGCTGATGTACAAACCGAGCATTTCTTTTTCAAACTTCAACTTCACAGATTTGTCGTATTCATTTTCTGGAATAGGAATGTCAAGATCGAATGAAGGATCAGAATCGGTGTCGATGGCATCGAAGAGACTCATGACTCCTTGATCGGCTTCGGCCCGACG
>JBAXIP010000043.1:0-14502 GCA_037138315.1 Actinomycetes bacterium | reverse complement strand
ACCACCGAACTCGTCAACGGAATGTCATTTGCTGAATTGATGCAACAAGATCAAGTGCAAAAGAATCTCACTGGCGAATGTCTCTTTAGGTTTGTCTTTCGCAGTCTGTACGGCATGCATAAATTCAACGGCGATCCGCATCCTGGGAATTACATCTTTCATGAAGATGGACGGGTGACATTCCTTGACTTTGGATTAGTCAAACATTTCAGCGACAGCGAAATGAACACATTTATTTCGATGGTGAAGTCGGCGGCCTACGAAAGTGATATTCCGGCATTTCGTTCAGTCTTAGAAAATGCTGGCATGTTGCAACGCGACGCCCCCGTTGAAACGGCCGATGTCGGTACATACTTTGGTCGTTTTTACGAACCTGTACGAGAAGACCAAGACATTACGTGGACGCCCGAATACTCAAGCGGAATCGTGCGCCACACATTTGATCGATCAAGCCCCATTGCGCAATACGCCACTGTCCCTAAACCATTTGTGTTTATTCAACGCATCAACCTTGGCCTGTACGCAATTCTTGGCGAACTAGGTGCAAGCGGCAACTATCGGCGCATTTCACAAGAGATTTGGCCATTCGCCGACGGCGAGCCCAGCACCGAAATGGGCCGCCGAGAAGCGGAATGGTTAGCCCAACACAGATAGCGTAATTCAGATGTCATCACGAACATCACGCGCTCTTCTTGCGATCACTCTTTCGTCCACTCTTTTGATTGCTGCATGTGGCGGTGACGACTCATCAACCACAACTGATGTGTCGACTACCGATGCATTGCCTTCTACCGCTGATTCGGCACCCTCCGATCCGGCCGATCTGGTTAACGAGCCCACCGTTTCATTGCCAACCGAGATGCCAACCAAGTTGGTCATCACCGATATCACCGAAGGTGAAGGCGAAGCAGCAGTTGAAGGTTCAACTGTGTACGTGTATTACGTCGGTGTGTTAACTAAGGACGGAAAGCGTTTTGATGGCAACTACGGAGGCGATCCGTTCGCCGTCACGCTTGGTACTGGCTCGGTCATTGACGGGTGGGACCAAGGTTTGATCGGCATCAAGGCTGGCGGACAACGCCAGCTAGATATTCCATCCGAACTTGCCTATGGATCTGCCGGATCTGGCGATGCGATTCCACCCGACTCAGCAATTTCATTCATCGTTGATGTCGTCGCGATTGTTCCGCCGATTGATCCGGCCGATGCTCCCGACATCACCATTAAGGGTGCGGCAAATGTCAATGCCTTAGTGAGCGATGATCTCGTTGACGGCACAGGTGACGAGGCAAAAACTGGTTCAAACGTTCTCGTGCAAATTATTGCTTACCGCGCCGACACCGGAGAACAGTTAGCCAGCACTTGGGGCGACCCGAGCCCCGTTGCCTTGCTATTGAAAGATGGCGGTTCATTGCCTGGGCTCATTGAAGGTATTCCCGGCATGAAAGTTGGCGGACGACGTCAATTGACGATTCCATTCGCTGACGCGTTCGGCCCTGACGGAAACACGGGCATGAAGTTGCCTGCGTCAACCGACCTCGTTGTCGTTATTGACTTGCTGTCAACCTTCTAATTCTCAGCCGTTAGGCGGCGGGCCATTTCCGTCCGGCGGCGGACCATTCCCGTTCGATGGCGCATTGCCACCTCCACCGCCCATGGGCGGCATAGCGGCCGCAGCGTTTCCGGTTTGTGTGGCTGATGTCCCGGCGAAACATCCGATGATGTACGGGAACGCATCAGTTGCGTGATAACGGTACGTGCCATCAGCCCCAATTCGTCCGTTGCATTCATCAAGCACATTCGTTTTTCCAGCAGCGTTGTAGGTGTAGGCCTTCCACGAATACGACGTGGGATCACCAGTCATGTCGTAACCCGAAATGAACTGCGCGGTTTTTGTGCAATCAACATCGAGACAGCCGACCGAGTTATAAATTGGAAATCCGTCAAGCGCGTATCCAATGATGAATGAACTTGTGAGATTGCAATACACGTCTGCGTATAACGCGTGATTGTGATAGTCGGCGGCGTAGCCGGTGTGTCCGCCACAGGTATCAAGAATCCCGTTATACACCGGATCACCAAATGCTTGATCAGTGGGAACTGGACCTTCGGTCGGTCCGTAGATCGGCAATCCAGTTGTTGTGAAACCCAAAGTTCCGAGTACATCAACAATGCTCGTGGTATTTGCCGCCAAAGTTGGCTTAAGTGGAACTCTCCATTCCCACGTTTGTTCTTTCAGACCATTTGGCGTCATCGATTCAAACGTGTAACTCGGCATACCGTTTGATGTCACGACCAATTCGGTATCGGTGCATTCAACCGATACTTCGGGCATTGCATATTCTTCGCCAGGTCCAGTGACCGCAGTTAAATCTGGGAAAACCGAAGTCGGACATTCACCAAGCGCGGGCAACGCACTGTTGGCAGGCACATCGGGTGTGGGAGCCTCGGTCGCCACTACTTCTGCCCCAGTCGTTGTCGTTTGTTCAACTGCTCCCGTGTCGGGCACCACAGTTGTGGTGTCGGCGTCAGATGATGAGCTACAAGCAACTAACGTGAAGGCAACAGCCGCCAAGGCAATGTGTCGAGAAATTTTCATTCATACATTCTGACAACTCCACGCCGACTAGGTGTTGTTTTGTTAGTAAGAGTTCAATGGCAATTAATTTGATCGTCCATCCCACCAGGCTTCGAGAACATCAGGAATTCCGCCCATTCCCCGCTCAGACATGTTCTTCACTTCGTCAGGCTCATCGCTTGACCGCATCACCGTTGCGATTTTTCCGTCGCAAATCGCAATGCACACGCGCACGCGTTGACGTTTTGGGTGTTCACTCGGGCGAGATGTCGGCGCATAGTCGGGAGTGGGAGTTCCTTCAATCGGTGCCGCCCAGCCAGTAACGACCAAGCATCCTGCTTTGGTTGCCGGAGGTCGCGGATTGTTCAGCATCAATTCGTAAGGGTTGGCTTCGAGCGCAATTTGCCAATCGTGATTCTCGTTTTCGGGCATGGCGTATAACCGCGCAAAATCAATTTCAAAGGGGTCTTCTAATTCGGCGTGCACCAAAGAATCAATAAATTGCGCAACAAGCAGCGCTGGTTCGTGAATGTCGTCGGTGTTGTCATCAAGAGTTTTTGTCATGCCCGTACTGTGGGAATCACAAAACGTGAACGGCGATATTTACAAGAGCTTTGCTAAATCTCTTGCGGCACCAACGACAGCAGCGCCATGCCGTTCACCTGGCTTACGCGACAAACGTTCAATCGGACCACTCACGCTGATTGCCGCAACGATGATTCCATGCGCGTTCACGACCGGAGCACTCACTGACGCCACGCCTGCTTCGCGTTCACCGATTGACTGAATCCAGCCGCGCTTGTCGACGCGCTCCCCGGCCAACACGTGTCCAGCCGATCCGGCATCGAGTGGCAACAACGAACCTTCGGGAACAATCCAACGAAGTCCGTGCGGTGACTCAAGCGAGATAACGCAACGGCGGCCTTCGCCCTCACGCATGTACAACTGCACAGATTCACCGGTCGTGGCACGCAAGGCATCCAGCACTGGTCGCGCGATATCCATCAGGGGCAACGCCGTTGATGCCGCTTTGCCCATGCTCACTAGACCGAGTCCGAGAGCAAATTTTCCGCTGGCATCGCGCCGCACCAAACCGTGGTCTTCAAGTGCCGAGGCCAAACGATGGGCCGTGGCTCGAGGCATGCCGGTGACTTCTTGTAATTCGACGAGCGACGATGGACCGTTGGTTTCAAGGGCGCGCAAAACCGCGACAACCTTGTCAACAACTCCGACGCCCGATATGCTGTCCATACAGTAAGAATACTATCCCACATACTGGGAAATACCTAACGAAAATCAACGTCAATAGAAACTCAACAACTGAGGAAATTATGAGCAACCCCACCACCCTCGCCCAGAAAGTCTGGGACAACCACGTCGTGCACTCGGCTGTCGACGAACCCGATCTTTTGTACATCGACTTGCACCTCGTTCATGAAGTGACAAGCCCGCAAGCCTTTGACGGACTGCGTTTAACCAAGCGCCCCATTCGTCGCCCCGAACTCACGATTGCCACCGAAGACCACAACGTGCCGACAGCCGACATTCACTTGCCCATCGCCGACCCGATTTCGGCCCGCCAAGTTGAAGTCATGCGTAACAACGCCAAAGAGTTTGGCGTTGAGTTGTTCTCGATGGGCAATCCATTGCAGGGCATCGTGCACGTCATCGGACCCGAGCAGGGACGCACTCTTCCCGGCATGACCATCGTGTGCGGCGACAGCCACACCGCAACTCACGGCGCATTTGGTTCATTGGCATTTGGTATCGGAACTAGCGAAGTCGAGCACGTACTCGCAACGCAGACTCTCCCCCAAAGCCGACCCAAGTGGATGAGCGTTGAAGTCAACGGCACCTTGCCCGCAGGAGTCACCGCTAAAGACATCATCTTGGCAATCATCGGCAACATCGGAACAGCTGGTGGCATTGGTTACGTCATCGAGTTCCGAGGTTCAGCCATTCAGGCGTTATCAATGGAAGGCCGCATGACCGTCTGCAACATGACGATTGAAGCCGGTGCAAAAGCTGGACTCATTGCGCCAGACGACACCACATTCGAATACCTCAAGGGTCGTACTCATGCACCAAAGGGAGCCGAATGGGATAAGGCAGTTGCTTACTGGAAGACCTTGAGCACCGATGCCGGCGCGAAGTTCGACAAAGAAGTCGTCATTGATGCGAGCACACTTGTTCCGCAAGTGACGTGGGGAACCAACCCTGCGCAAGTTGCGAGCATCGATGCACCGATTCCGTCACCAGACGATTTCGCCGATCCCACAACACGTGAGACCGTTGCTCGTGCACTTGAATACATGGGCCTCACACCCGGAACCTTGTTGCGCGATGTCAAAGTCGACACCGTGTTCATTGGTTCATGCACCAATAGCCGCATTGAAGACTTGCGTGCTGCTGCTTCAGTCATGAAGGGTCGCGCCGTCACCGTTCCGCGCGTAATGGTTGTGCCTGGAAGCCACTCAGTGAAGACGCAAGCCGAAGCCGAAGGCTTACACGAAATCTTCCGTGCTGCTGGTGCCGATTGGCGCGAACCCGGTTGTTCAATGTGTCTCGCCATGAACCCCGACAAACTCACCCAAGGTGAGCGATCAGCAAGTACGAGCAACCGCAACTTTGAAGGTCGTCAAGGCCGTGGCGGTCGTACTCACTTAGTGTCCCCCGAAGTCGCCGCCGCAACTGCAGTTGCCGGCACCTTCGCCACGCCATCAGATTTAGATTCAGGCAGATTTGAAGTGAAGGAAGAGTCATGAAGAGTGTTCAAATTCTCACCGGTAACGGAATCCCCCTGCGTCGTAGCGACGTTGACACCGACCAAATCATTCCCGCCGATTGGTTGAAGCGAGTTGAACGAACTGGCTTTGAAGCTGGTCTGTTTTCAACTTGGCGCGATGATCGCAGTTTCGTGTTGAACGATGAGCGTTACGCCGGAGCATCAATCTTGGTGGCTGGTCCATCGTTTGGTGTTGGTTCATCACGTGAACACGCAGTGTGGGCGATTCAGCAATACGGTTTTGATGCAGTGATTGCACCGAGTTTCAGCGACATCTTCCGCAACAACTGCACCAAGAATGGTTTGGCTCCTGTTGCATTGCCAATCGAGGCAGTGGAAAAGATTTGGGCAGCAATTGAAGCCGATCCCAAGACCAACATCGTTGTTGACATGGAACGGTTGATTGTTGAAGTTCCGAGTATCGGTTTAATCGAGTCGTTCCCGATGGAACCTCAGAATCAGCATCGTTTCTTGAACGGACTCGACGACATCGGCATCACGCTCTCGCACGCCGATCAAATCGCCAACTTCGAAACCTCACGCCCGACCTGGCTAGCTAAATAACTTTGTGTTTCTGGTGTCGTTTTCTTTGGTATTACCAAAGAAAACGACACCAGAATCACTCGAGAAATTCGGCGAGGTTCGAAAGCATCGGGTTATTGCTGAAGACTTCGATTGATTTGGTGATCGGCATGCGCATCGTGCGCTGCAAGATCGTCACTTGAGTGTGCTGGTTGTACTCAACCAACGTCACTGCCCAACCATCGCGGCCAGCACGAGCAGTTCGTCCCGAGCGGTGCAAATAGTCCTTGTTGTCTTTAGCTGGCTCGTAATGAATCACTACCGCAATATCGTCAATGTCAATACCGCGTGCTGCCACATCGGTTGCCACTAAAACACTCAGCGAGCCTTCAGCAAAACGTCGCATTGCTTTTTCGCGAGCCGGTTGCGCCAAGTCACCATGAATTGCTGCGGCATTGATTCCGAGGGCAATCAAGTTGTCGGTGACACGATCGCACACCCGCTTGGTTTGGCAAAACACCACTGTCTTGCCCGCACCGCGTGAAATCGCAGAAACAACTTTGTCTTTATCCATGTGGTGAGCGGCTAGCCACAAGTGGTGCATTGTTCCGACGGTGTCAGTTGCTTCATCAATCGCGACTTCAACCGGGTTCGTCATGAACTGACGAATTAAGTGGCCAACATCACCATCGAGAGTTGCCGAGAACAGCATCGTCTGATTACGACCAGTGCAACGACGTAACACCCATTCAACTTGCGGGGTAAAACCATCATCGGCCATACGGTCGGCTTCGTCGAGGACGACAACTTCAACTGCAGACAAATCAATTTCGTTCGACTTCAACAAGTCGATCAAACGCAATGGTGTGGCAACAACAATCTCGATGCCCTTGGCCATGTGTTCAACTTGCTGGTGACGACTTGCTCCGCCGTAGACAGCCAACACATGTCGACCAGAATGACGGGCCAAAGGTTCAAGAACCTCAGCAACTTGCACAGCCAATTCACGCGTCGGCACCAGCACGAGGCCCAAAGGCTTCATCGGCTCGGCCTTCATCGAAATACGCGACAACATCGGCACACCAAAAGCGAGCGTCTTACCCGAACCGGTCTTGGCTCGGCCACACACATCGTGACCTTGCATCGCTACAGGAATCGCTTCAATCTGAATCGCGAATGGATTGGCAAAGCCAGCAGCAGCAAGACCTGCATCGACTTCGGGAGGAACTCCAAGCTTGGCGAAGCCCGTAGGGGTCTCGACTGGCGGAAGGACATTGATACTGGTTAAAGGTTGCGCGGGGCCGGAAACTTCTTCTTGTCCGGCAGAGTCACGCGGACGACGCGGACTCCGAGGCGCTCCCTTGCGGGGGGCGAAATTACTCATGTTGATGTGCAGGGTATCCCCGATCACGCCAATATGGGCTGTGCAGCCACTCGTTAATGGTCAATGCACCCCAAAATGCCTACTGTTTACCTATGCGCGTTCCGTTGACCATCATCGATCACATCCGTCGGGCCGAACTTCTCTATGCAGATCGCATTGCGGTCGTTGATGAACCCGATCAGCCCGCCGAGTCGTGGGGTTCACTCACCTATCGTCAAGTTGCTGAGCGTGCTCGAGCCATGGCCGCTGGTCTCGATGCCCTCGGGATTGGTATCGGCGAACGAGTTGCAATGGTGTCGCACAACTCTGCTCGTCTCTTGACTGCTTTCTTTGGTGTCTCGGGATCTGGCCGCATCTTGGTTCCGGTCAATTTCAGGCTTGTTGCCGAAGAAGTGAAGTACATCGTCAAGCACTCGGGTGCTCGGGTATTGCTTATTGATCCCGAACTTGAAGAAGCAATGGAATCTGTTGAGTGCGAACACAAATTCATTATCGGTGCCGAGTCCGACAAAATTTTGATGCGCTTTGGCGTTGAACCCAAGGCTTGGACTCCCGATGAAGACGCAACCGCAACGATCAACTACACAAGTGGCACAACGGCTCGACCCAAAGGTGTGCAACTCACTCACCGCAACTTGTGGTTGAACGCAGCAACTTTCGGCTGGCAGATGGGCGTCAACGATCGCGACGTTTACCTACACACGCTTCCGCAGTTCCATTGCAACGGTTGGGGCATGGTCTATGGCGTCACGGGTATGGGTGGTCGCCACATCATCTTGCGCAAAGTTGATGGAGCCGAAATTCTTCGACGCATTGAAGAGCATGGTGTCACCATGTTGTGTGGCGCGCCCGCAGTGGTGAATATGGTTCTTGATGCTGCAGCAAATTGGGACGGACCAATTCCGGGACGACACCGTGTCCGCATGGTGGTCGCTGGGGCACCCCCGCCGACGAAAACGATTGAACGGATGGAAACTGAACTCGGTTGGGAATTCATTCAGTTGTACGGCCTGACCGAAACCTCACCATTCCTCACTATGAATCGCACGCGCGAAGAATTTGATTCACTGACCTCTGCCGAACGAGCCCAGAAACTTTCACGTGCGGGTTCGCCCGCACTCGGAGTTGAGTTACGTATTTCCGACCAGGGTGAAGTTCTCGCCCGAGGAAACGTCGTCATGCAGGGTTACTGGGATCAAACCGAAGCCACCGCCGACGCAATTCATTCAGCAAGCGACGACGCCGGCGGAGTTGAATGGTTCCATACCGGCGATGGCGGCGACATTGATGCCGATCATTACCTCGCAATTAGCGATCGCAAGAAAGATGTGATCATCTCGGGTGGCGAAAACGTTTCGTCAATTGAAGTTGAGGATGCAGTTTTCAATCATCCCGATGTCAACGAAGTCGCAGTGATTGGTGTTCCCGATGAAAAGTGGGGAGAAATGGTCATGGCGCTCGTGGTGAAGAACCCATCCTCAACGCTCACCGAAGACGAACTGATTGCCTACGTCAAAACAAAATTGGCGGGCTACAAGTGTCCAAAGCGTATTGAATTCAGAAACGAACTCGCACGCACAGCAACGGGCAAACTACAAAAGTTCAAATTGCGCGAACCCTATTGGGTCAACCACACGCGTCAGGTGAACTAGGTCTTATTGCTTCATACCGCGCATGGCGGTATGGCTAGCTTGCTGATCTAAGAACCATTGGTACGTGCTAGATAGTCCGCTGTCGAGTGTGTAACTCGGCGACCATCCCAGATTGTTCAAACGACTCACATCCAAAACTTTGCGTGGTGTTCCGTCGGGCTTCGATGTATCAAACTGAAGTTCAGCTGCTGGGTACACCACATCGCGCACCTTTTCGGCCAACTCACGAATACTCAAGTCAACACCAGTGCCCACGTTGATGTGCATGTCGTCGCTGTAGTTCTCGATTAAGAAAACACAAGCATCCGCCAAGTCGTCGACATGCAAGAACTCACGCATCGGACTTCCGGTTCCCCAGATTTCGACTGCTTTGCCGCCACTTTGTTTGGCATCGTGGAATTTACGAATGAGCGCCGGCAGCACATGGCTCGATGACAAGTCAAAGTTGTCTTCGGGACCGTACAAGTTGGTGGGCATGGCCGAAATGAAATCGCTGCCGTATTGACGACGGTATGCCTGACACAACTTGATGCCAGCAATCTTGGCAATCGCGTACCACTCGTTAGTTGGTTCAAGCGGACCTGTGAGCAATTGCTCTTCGTTGATCGGCTGTGTTGCGTGACGCGGGTAAATACACGAGCTACCGAGATACAACAACTTCGTGACACTCACGCGATGGCTTGCCTCAACAACAGTTCCGTGAATCATGAGGTTGTCGTAAATGAATTCGGCCGGCCGCGTGCTGTTGGCCAAAATGCCACCGACAGTTCCTGCAACCAAGAACACGTAATCGGGACGGTTGTGTTCAAACCAAGTATTCACTGCACCCTGATCGCGCAGATCGAGTTGTGCACGAGTTGCGGTGAGGATGTTGGTGAAGCCACCAGCTTGAAGTCGTCGAACGACGGCACTGCCGACAAGCCCACCATGACCGGCTACATAAATTCGTGCATCTTTGGGCATTGGTTGAAACATGTGCTCACCTCTGCTTCAAGCGTACCCGTCAGTCAACTAAGGCTTGGTGCACCATCTGCTTCAACTGCGAGCTCAAAGGGTGTGTGCCTGACGGCATGAGTTGGGTCATGAAGGTCAAAGTGATGTCTTCAACGGGATCGACCATGAACCAAGTGCTGGCCGCTCCGCCCCAACCAAAGTCGCCAACCGAACCAGCAGTTTTCGTCGCAACCGGATCAAGAGTGACACTTACTCCAAGACCAAAGCCGACACCGTCGTAGTCGGTTTCGGCAGAGAGCGGTCGACCGAATTCGGTGAGATCGGCATTGCCTGGCAAATGATTGCTCGCCATGTACTGCAATGTTCGCGGCGACAACAAACGCACGCCGTTGAACTCGCCACCACGACGCAACATCTCAGCGAAACGCACGTAGTCGGGCATTGTGGAGACCAAGCCTCCACCGCCACCATCGGCCGCGGGCAACTTATTCGTTCCACGATCGGCGGCATCACCGCGCTTTGCAAGACGGGTCTTGGGATGAGCAAGGTATAACGCCGCTAGACGATCGGCTTTTTCTTCAGGACAGTAGAACGCAGTATCGGTCATTCCGAGCGGCGCAAAAATTCGATCATGTAAAAAGTCACCTAAACGTTGACCACTAATCACCTCAACGACTCGCCCAAGAACATCAATCGATGTCGAGTAATTCCATTCGGCTCCGGGTTGAAACAAAAGCGGTTGTTGCGCCAGCAATGAACACACGCCAGCGAGATCGAGCTCGCGCGGAAAGCCCCATTCCATTCCGGCACGGCGATACAACTCATCAACTGGATGCGAATACATAAAGCCATAGGTCAAGCCAGCGGTGTGCGTGAACAAATGCCACATTTCCATGGCGCTTGTTTGTGGACCAAGTTTTGGTTTTAAGAAAGTGCCACCTAAAAATACTTTTGAGTCGCCGAATTCAGGAATGAACTTTGAAACATGATCATGCAGTTCAAACTTTCCTTCTTCCCACAACATCATCGCGGCGACGGCAGTAATGGGTTTGGTCATCGAGAAGATGCGATAAATCGTGTCGTCAGTAATCGGTTTGTTGTTTTCACGGTCGGCCAGACCGTATGAAGTCGACAAAGCGATCTTTCCCTCGCGTGCGATCGTGAGAGCCCAGCCAGAAAGGAACGACTCGTCAACGTAGGTCTTGAACCGAGTTTCAATTCGGGCCAAACGTTCGGCGCTCATACCGACTTCGCTGGCATCAACAAATGGAAGGCCATGGCCTGCGGTGTTCGACATGGATGCAACCGTATACATAAATCAACTGGCAAAAATCAGCGGGAAAAATCAACGACCCGGTAGCGAGCGGTGAAGCTCAAGCTGGCCGGGCCGTTGGTGCCGCTGGCGGGAGCGGCAACATGAACACTACATGGACGATCGCAGGTCAACTACCAAAAATTGACGAAAATATTCAGCATACTTTTAGAAATTTTTATCGTTTTGTCAGGCTTTCTGACACTCAGTAGCGATGAGTTACGAATTGTTTTCTTCTTGGGCAGCTATTTCTGCACGCACTTGATCCATGTCCAACTCAAGGGCTTTAGCCACCAAGTCCTCAAGAGCATGTTGTGGCAGGGCGCCAGGGGCGTTGTACAACATGACGCCCTGACGGAAAACCATCAATGTCGGAATTGACTGGATTCCAAAAGATCCGGCCAAATCTTGCTGAGCCTCGGTATCGACCTTGCCGAAAACGGCTGTCGGGTTCTTTTCGGCGACCGCTTCAAAGACCGGAGCAAATTGGCGACATGGCCCGCACCACGAAGCCCAAAAGTCAACAAGAACAAGGTCATTGTCCGTAATCGTCGACTCAAAATTCTCGCTGGATAGTTCAATTGCTAAGCCCACGACGGGTCCTCGTTCTTTCTCCAATAACTCTTCACCGACGGTGACGTGACTCCGATTCAACACCCCCAACACGCTGGGGATTCACTGCAAAGTGTGGCGCATGTCACTTAGACGAAAAATAACCCCAATTGCGTAGACACGGGGGTCAATTGTCTATAGGTTTCCGCAGTCCGTTTACTTACGGTCCAACAGCGAAGTGATAATCACCCAACACCTGACAACGACAACAACCGGGAGGTCCGACCAATGAGTTTTAACTCGACCCCTTTCACTCACCAAAGTTTGAACACGGTAAGTACCGTCAATATGTCACCCGAACAGACCTATCCGGGTAAAGGTGTTGGATACGACTGGCGGGCAGTGATCGCCGAAGTCGAATCAGCGCTCCTCGATGCCGAATTGGCCTCGTTGACCGATTCTGTCAACGCTGACTGATCAGACCGAGCTCACCGCCCGTTTGATTGCCCACTCAGCGCCCCTCTCAGGCCTGCGCTGACCATAATTGCCCCGAAACCTCTTGCGATGTCGTTGCGCGCCCTGCCATTGGTTCGGTAGCGTCAGGTTCGTGACCAAGTTGATCGGACTCCTTCTTAGATAGGGCGAGCGCCCCATAACGCGTTCGCCAAAGCCCCGTGCGCACCAGCGCCGGGGTTTTTTCATTTCTCTCATTCGTTGAAAAATCAGTCCGCCAGCCGACCCACAACCCCAAGTTCATACAACGGGAGCACAACATGAACATTAAGAACTCCGCACAGTTCGTCAATGCCGGCAAAAACCGTATGGCATTTGACAAGTACAAACCGTTCATCCCGTTGGTGCTCGCCGATCGCACCTGGCCCAACAAGATGATCGACAAGGCTCCGTTGTGGTGTTCGGTTGACTTACGTGACGGTAACCAAGCGCTAATCGACCCCATGGATCCCGAGCGCAAGCGCCGTATGTTCGAAGAACTCTGCAAGATCGGTTTCACCGAAATCGAAGTTGGCTTCCCGTCAGCAAGCCAGCCCGACTTTGATTTCGTTCGCCAACTCATTGAAGAAAATCTCGTGCCCGACAATGTGATCATTCAAGTTCTTGTACAGAGTCGTGATGAGCTCATTGAACGCACCTACGAATCACTGCGCGGTAGCAAACAAGCCATCGTGCACTTTTACAACTCAACGAACCCATTGCAGCGCGATGTCGTGTTCAATCTCGACAAGCCCGGAATCAAACGCATTGCAGTTCACGCAGCCGAAAAGTGCAAGTCGATGGAGCACACCTTGCCCGGCACTCTCGTGCGTTACGAGTACTCCCCCGAAAGTTTCACGCTCACCGAGCCTGAATACGCAATCGAAGTCTGTGAAGCAGTCATGGATGTCATCAAGCCAACACCCGCAAATCCGCTGATTCTCAATTTGCCGGCAACTGTTGAGTGTTACAGCCCCAATGTGTACGGCGATGTCATTGAATGGTTCTGTCGCACCATCAAAAATCGTGATGCGGTGGTGGTGAGCTTGCACCCACATAACGATCGCGGATGCGCAGTCGCCGCAGCCGAATTTGGCGTGATGGCCGGGGCCGATCGCGTTGAGGGAACCTTGTTTGGCAACGGTGAACGCACAGGCAACGTTGACATCATCACCTTGGCGCTCAATTTATTTGTCAATGGCGTCGACCCAGAACTTGATATCACCGACATTGATGCACTGCGTCGCACTGCCGAATATTGCAATCGCTTGCCCGTGCACCCGCGCCACCCGTATGTGGGCGACCTGGTGTACACAGCATTCAGCGGCAGTCACCAAGACGCCATCAAAAAGGGTCTCGAAAAACTGGGCGAAGGTTATGACACGTGGGGTGTTCCGTATTTGCCGCTTGATCCGAAGCACCTTGGTCGTACCTACGAAGCAGTGATTCGTGTCAATAGTCAAAGCGGTAAGGGCGGCGTCGCATACGTGATGAAGTCTGAACATGGTTTTGATTTGCCGCGCCGTTTGCAAATTGAATTCTCGAAGAACATTCAGCACATCACTGAAGATCTCGGAACCGAGATCAGTCCCGTCACGATGTGGACTGCCTTCCAAGGTGAGTATCTTGCCGAGTCACCAAGGTTTGTTTTAGAAAGCCACGAGATGCGCAGTGTCTCAAGTGGCGGCGGTCGAACCACGATCACGGCACAACTCATGATTGACGGCACACACCAGACCATCAGCGGCGAAGGCAACGGACCGATTGATGCATTCGTATCGGCTATGCGGACCGGCCTCAATGCGAATCTTGACGTGGTCGATTACACCGAACATGCCATCGGCAAAGGTTCTGAAGCCAAGGCTGTTGCTTACGTAGAAACCATCAACGGCGATGGTGACGTGTTGTGGGGAGTCGGCACCGACGAAAATACGGTGACGGCCTCATTGCGGGCCGTGCTGTCGGCTCACGAACGCCACACTTCGGCCGCCGCGCACTAGGGTGACATTCGTACAACAAACTTAGTTTTGACAAGCAGGGAGACAACATCATGAAGGTTTCAGTCGATTTTGATATTTGTGCATCGACCGGTTCATGCATGCAGGTATGTCCCGAAGTTTTCGAAGTTCGTAGTGACGGCTATCTCTATGTGCTCATCGAAAATCCGGGCGAAGAGTTGCGCGAAAAAGTCGAGCAGGCCGCCGACTTGTGCCCCACTGCCGCCATCACGGTTGAGGGCTGAGTCTGCTTCGTGGGCTTCCACGACAAACT
>JBAXIP010000042.1:0-14571 GCA_037138315.1 Actinomycetes bacterium | reverse complement strand
CGTCTCCGGCAAGACGCAAGGTGATTCCCTGAGGAACGAATGCTCCAAAACTCTGTCCAGCGGATCCGTTGAAGTCAATGCTGATGGTGTCATCGGGCAGACCAGCACCCGCCCAGCGACGCGTCACGGCATTGCCCAGCATTGTGCCGACTGTGCGATTGACGTTCATGATGGGTGATGAGAAACGAATCTTCTCCCCCGTCTCAATGCTCTTGGCAGCACGTGCCATGAGTTCGTTGTCGAGCGCTCCACCCAAGCCATGATCTTGAGCGACCGAGTTGTACATCGTCTGTTGGTATGGGTTTTGTGACACCGCAAGAATCGGCGAGATGTCAAGGCCCTTGGCCTTCCAGTGTTCAACGGCCTGCTTGGTGTTCAGTATTTCGCTATGCCCGACCATCTCTTCAATCGTGCGGAAACCAAGTTCGGCCATGATCTCACGAACCTCTTCGGCGATGAACTCAAAGAAGTTCACGACGAACTCGGGCTTGCCACTGAATCGCTCGCGCAGAACTGGGTTCTGTGTTGCAACACCAACCGGACAAGTGTCGAGATGACACACGCGCATCATCACGCAACCACTGACAACAAGCGGAGCCGTCGCGAAACCAAATTCTTCTGCACCTAGAAGAGCAGCCACAACAACGTCGCGTCCGGTCTTCATCTGACCATCGGCTTGCACAACGATGCGGTCGCGCAAACCATTCAACATGAGCGTCTGCTGTGCTTCAGCCAAACCGAGTTCCCATGGTCCGCCGGCATGCTTGAGTGAAGTCAATGGTGATGCACCGGTTCCACCGTCGTGGCCAGAAATGAGAACAACGTCGGCCTTGGCCTTACTCACACCTGCCGCAACTGTTCCCACGCCAACTTCGGCCACCAACTTGACGTGAACTCGCGCCAACGGGTTTGAGTTCTTCAAGTCATGAATGAGTTGCTTGAGGTCTTCAATCGAATAGATGTCGTGGTGAGGCGGAGGACTAATCAGACCGACGCCTGGGGTTGAGTGGCGAGTCTTTGCCACCCACGGATACACCTTGTATCCAGGCAACTGTCCGCCTTCACCGGGCTTGGCGCCTTGAGCCATTTTGATCTGCAGGTCATCAGCATTCACGAGGTATTCACTCGTGACGCCAAATCGACCAGATGCCACTTGCTTGATTGACGAACGTCGCGTCGGGTCATACAAACGATCGGAGTCTTCGCCGCCTTCGCCGGTATTGCTCTTGCCACCAATTGAGTTCATGGCAACTGCCAGAGTTTCGTGGGCCTCGGCAGAGATTGATCCGTAGCTCATTGCCCCAGTCGAGAATCGCTTCACGATATGGGATACAGATTCAACTTCGTCGATCGCAATTGGCGTACGACCTTCGCCGTTGAATTCGAAAAGACCACGCAAAGTTGCCAGGTGCTTCGACTGATCATTCACCAACTGGGTGTACTGCCTGAAAATGTCGTAACGCTTCGCACGTGTTGCGTGCTGCAACTTGAACACCGTCTCGGGGTTGAACACGTGGTGCTCGCCTTCACGACGCCACTGGTATTCACCACCGAGTTCAAGTTTGCGGTGAGCACGACGCTCAGGGTTCTTCGGGTAGGCAACGGCATGACGCGATGCCACTTCGGATGCGACTTCATCGAGGCCAATACCGCCGAGACGACTCACGGTTCCGGTGAAGTACTCATCAACCAATTCGGTACCGAGACCAATGGCTTCAAAAATCTGCGCTCCGGTGTACGAGGCAACGGTGCTCACACCCATCTTTGACATCACTTTCAAGATGCCCTTGCCGGAAGCCTTGATGTACTTCTTCAATGCGTATTCGGCATCAACGCCACCGAGACCGTGTACGTCTTCACGAATCATGTCTTCGATTGACTCAAAGGCTAAATACGGGTTGATCGCTCCAGCACCAAAGCCAACTAAGAGAGCCATGTGGTGAACTTCGCGTGCATCACCAGACTCAACAATGAGACCAACTTGCGTGCGGGTCTTTTCACGAATGAGATGATGATGAACTGCCGCCGTCAACAACAACGACGGAATTGGAGCCAACACTTCATCGCTATTGCGATCAGACAACACGATGACACGAGCACCAGACTCAATAGCCGCCGAAACTCCAGCGCGAATGTCGTCAAGAGCTCCCTTCAGGGCTGCACCGCCACCATCAACTCGATACAAGCCCAAGACGACGTGTGCATGAAGTTCTGGAAATGAACCGTCATCATCGGCATGAACGATCTTGGCCAGTTCGTCGTTATCAATAATGGGGAAAGGCAATACCAATTGGCGACAACTCTCTGGACCCGGATTCAGCAAGTTGCTTTCGGGACCAATGGTTGAACCAACGCTTGTCACGACTTCTTCACGAATCGCGTCAAGCGGCGGGTTGGTCACTTGAGCGAACAATTGTTGGAAATAATCGAACAAAAGTCGCGGACGATCGGACAACACCGCAATTGGTGTGTCGGTTCCCATCGAACCAATCGGTTCAGTTCCGGTTTTCGAAGTTGGTGCAAGGATGACCTTGAGTTCTTCGTGCGTGTAGCCAAACATTTGCTGACGACGCATCACGCTGTCGTGGCTGTACACCATGTGCTCACGCTCAGGAAGGTCGGCGAGTTCGATCAATCCGTCCGACAGCCACTCTTCGTACGGTTCTGCAGCGGCCAATGACTGTTTGATTTCTTCGTCATCGATAATGCGACCTTGTGCAGTGTCAATCAAGAACATTCGGCCAGGCTGCAAACGGCCCTTGCGTACAACCTTGCTTTGATCAATATCGAGAACACCAACTTCGGATGCGAGCACGACCATGTCGTCGTCGGTCACCCAATAACGACTCGGGCGCAAGCCGTTGCGGTCGAGTACTGCACCAATCACGGTTCCGTCGGTGAAAGCCACACATGCGGGACCATCCCATGGCTCCATCAATGATGAGTGGAAACGGTAGAACGCGCGCTTCTTGGCGTCCATCGTTTCGTGATTTTCCCAAGCTTCAGGAATCATCATGAGAACTGCATGCGGCAATGAACGTCCACCAAAGTGCAACAGCTCAAGCACCTCGTCAAAACTTGCCGAGTCACTTCCGCCAACGGTGCAAATCGGGAATGCTCGTTCGAGACCAGGAATGAGATCGGACTGCAAAAGTGCTTCGCGTGTGCGCATCCAGTTGCGGTTGCCTTGCACCGTGTTGATTTCGCCGTTGTGAGCAATGAATCGATACGGGTGCGCGAGTGGCCACGACGGGAACGTGTTCGTTGAGAATCGGCTATGTACCAATGCCAATGCACTCTCGACTCGTTCGTCAGCAAGATCGGGATAGAACGCTCCAAGTTGTGGAGTTGTAAACATGCCCTTATAAATAATTGTGCGACAACTCAGTGAAGGGAAATACGTCTTTTGCTCGGCGGGCAAATCATGTTCGACTCGCTTACGAGTCACGAAAACTTTGCGATCAAGATCTATACCCGAAGCACCTTGCGGATCGCTCAAGAACAACTGGCGAAATGTCGGCATGACCGCGCGAGCACCTGCGCCAAGAGTGGTGGGATCGGTCGGAACGTCGCGCCATCCCAAAACTGTGAGTCCTTCTTCGCGAGCGATGGCTTCAATTGCGCCTTGAGCTTTCAATGCAACTGAAACATCCGATGGCAAGAACGCCATGCCAACGACATACGAACCGACGACTGGCAATTCAAAGTTGACGACACCGCGCAAGAAGCGATCGGGAATCTGCAACAACACACCAGCACCGTCACCAGTGTCTGCTTCGGCACCAGTGGCACCACGATGTTCCATGTTGCACAGTGCGCCGAGTCCGCGCATGACGATGTCGTGCGAAGCCCGACCCTTAATGTCGGCGACAAACGAGACACCACAGGCGTCGTGCTCAAAGCGAGGGTCATATAGGCCATGCGCGGTCGGCAGGCCAGAAGGATTGATCTGGGGGTACATCGTTATCTCTCTTGGGTCCACGAACTAATTGGGTTGTGGCTCCCGGGACGACGCTGGCCCGATCGGCAAAGACCACTCTATGGCCTGTTACCGCCACCGACCAATCGATTTATCAGGCACCATCAGTGGTATCCGTCATATTTTCGTGAACCAGATTGTTGTAGATACATTAAATGTTAAAGTATCTACATGGATATCGGAATCAGAGAACTCAAACAGCGACTTTCAGAGTGCCTCAGCCTCGTCGAGGCGGGTGCCCATATTCGTGTCACCGACCGCGGTGTTCCTTGCGCGATGATCGTTCCCATCATTCATGCAGACCGTCTACAAACTGGCGTTGAAGAGGGCTGGCTACGGCCAGCTACTCGAGTGGGAAAAATCGGCCAAGGCCCCAGATTTTCTTCAACCACAAGAACTTCTGACGCGTTGCGTGAGGATCGCGGAGAATGACTACTTACGTTGACTCCAGTGCTCTCCTAAAGCTGTATGTCGCCGAACCCGACTCCCCGACCGCGCTAGCTCTCCTTGAGTCCGATCCAGTCCTAGTTACAAGTTGGCTTTCTCATGTCGAAGTTCGTCGCAACCTTGCTCGAGTTCTCGACGGAACGCAACTCATCAAGGCCAGACAACAATGCGACCTAGATTTCGATCTCATGGCGTTAATCACTCTCGACGAGCCCCGCTGGAGAGCTGCCGCAGACATCGCTGAAGAGTTGGGTGTTCGATCACTTGATGCAATACATCTTGCGTGCGCACAAAAACTCAATATCAATCCACTTACCTTCGTCACCTTTGACATTAGGCAAGCTCAAGCGGCTCGCCGAATGGGATTCACCGTCGTTGGAGCGTAAATCCGTTCAGTTCGGGTCGATGAAGTTGGCGTCGCGCTTTTCGAAATTCGACATCACGGCCTCCACCTGATTGGGGCGACCAATCAAAGAACCAATGACTCGACGTTCTTCGGCGAACTGCTCAGCAGCCCCCGCCGAGAACACCCGGTTGAACAGTTCCTTAGAGCCGCGAATTGCATCGGGACTGCGACCGGCGATTTCGGCGGCCATCGCCATCGCATCTTCACGAGGAGTATCGGACACGCGAGTTGCGAGTCCGAGTTCGAATGCTTCACGACCGTTGAAAACTCGGGCGGTAAACGTGAGTTCTTTGGCGACATCGGGACGTACCAAATTCGACAGAACCTGAGTACCACTCATATCGGGTACGAGACCCCAGTGAGTTTCCCGCACCGACATCTGGGTATCGGGGTGCACAATTCGAATATCGGCGCCAAGGCAAATCTGAATGCCTCCGCCTAACGCATGTCCATGAACAGCAGCGATGACTGGCACAGGAATCTCTTGCCAAACCCAGGCAACCTGCTGACCAAGATGGGTGATTCGACCAGCAGCCATTGTGCCCGGGTTGCCTTCACCAGCATTTTCTGCCTTGGTCCCACCAGCCATTTGTTGAAACGAACCAAAGTCAAGCCCAGCGCAAAAAGACGAGCCCTCACCCGACAGCACGACGACGCGCACCGACTTGTCGGTCTTGAGTTTTTCGCCAGCCGCAGCCAAAGCCAAGAACATTTCATTGTCCAACGCATTGCGCTTGTCGGGACGGTTCATCCGCACATCGGCGATTCCGTTGCTAATAGTTACTGAGACGCGATCTTCAACAGCCATGACTACATCTTGGCAGGTCAACTGTTCAGGTGTCGCAGCCTGACAGACTCAACGGGTGGCTCGGTTCAAAGAACGACTCTTTCTCGGCCAATTGACTGGTCAAGGGCGTTGGGTTATCGCGGCGTATGGCCTCGCTGTTTTGGGTGCACTAGCTGTCGGCATTCTGCAATTTCGCCATGGAATAGTGCACCTCCTTGACACTGTGACCTATTGGAGCGGCACCGAAGCCAGCAGCAACGGACACCCATTCACCACCAATCTCGCACCATCATTTTCTAACTTCTCGGCAATTGAATTTTTGGAGCGTTCTGGTCGATTACCTTTCGTTGACTTCCCAGTTGGCTATCCCCTCGTTGCGGGCACGATCGGAATCGTGATTGGTTCACATCATGCGATGGAACTGCTTTGTGTCATCGCCCTTATCGGGGTTGCCATTGCATTCATTGCGGGCGCACATCGATTGAAGGAATCAAAGATTGCGCCAATCGCCCTTGGTGCAACGGGAATCTTGATCACGATGTCACCGGCAATGCGACTGGTCACACAAGGCGCTTTGTCTGAGCCATTGTTTTGTGCCGTCGCACTGTGGCTGGTCATTGCACTCGCAAAATTCCGCAGCGGCGGAAAGTGGACTCCTGTCGTCGCTCTGTCAATAGCGGCTGGCTTGTTGCGTTTTATCGGAGCGCCGTTAGCGGTACTTGCTGGATGGGAGCGCTATCAAAAGACCGGGCGCAAACTTTCATCATTCATATGGACAATGGCGATGATGGCGCCTGCTGCACTCAACATTTTGTTGGCATCGGCAGCCGGCGGTGGACACAACGCTGGCTGGCGTGGACTCGGACGACTCGATATTGAAGTTTTTGTCCGTTCAATCGGCGGATGGCTTGATGCCAAACAAGGCGATCTTCGACGCACGTATTTCACTAACGAAGGACCGTCGTGGTGGTCGTGGCTAGTCGCAATTACCTGGCTTGCGATCATCGTCCTTGCGCTCTACAGCATCGTGCGTCGGCGTCATTTTCTGACTGCAACCGCCGAGCTTGCCCTTGGTGCTTCAGCCATTATTTCGGCCGGATTGGTTGCGGGAATGATGGGCTTTGATGCGTTGGTCATTGCCGACAACCGGCTGATGTTGCCGACTGGCATTCTTACGCTTGCTGCCATCGCGTGGTCAGTACACGACTTCCTTGGCAAACAACAAAGCACTCGTTTCAATCAAAGCATTGCAAGTGCATTAGCTGCCCTCATTCTTTTCGCCCTGTTCGCGGTTCGCCCTTGGAATATCTCAGAAAGTTTCAGTGACAGTTCTGAGCTCAAGCCGTATTCAATTGCTGCGCTTCAATCGGGAGCCAAGATCATCATTACTAACGACGCTGACGGCATTCATTGGGACACCGGACTCCCTGCCGCTTACGCTCCACTTCCCGTCAAAGCCCTGACTGGAGAGGCCCAAGATGTCACCGCTTTGTACGAAGCGCTTCCCTGCGCTTTACTTCAACACGATGGCGCTGTAGTACTGAGCGACGCAATGACATTTTCTGGCGCTGATGTCGACTTACTCGCCCAACAAGTAGATGGCGGCCGATTAACTCTCGAAGAATTTGATGGGGCGAGCGTTTACTTCCCGACCAATACCGCTTGCAACTAATTATTCTGAATGCGCGCCTTGTGATATTGGCGCCGAACAAACGGAATCACGATGGCTAAAACCATCACCGTCACGATGGGATCGACCATGGTGCGGAAACGTGACTGTTCTCCCAGTTCGGCAATCGCTCCAACGATGACAGTGAATGCAACAGTAAACGATCCGACAAAATAAATCGGTGCCGTTGAACTCAATACTTTTCGGCGCACACGTTGAATGATTTGCCACAAACCAAGCAGACCAATGAGGAGGTACATCGGAATCAACATCAACCCGAAATCGGTTCGTGCTTCTAGTTGACCGTAGATGGGTGTTCCCCAACCTTTGGTTGACAACACTCCTCCGAAATCAAGCCGGGCAACCGAAAATATTTGATCGAGCCCACGGACGACGACCGACGGACTCTCTGAAGGAATCGGCGACACTGCCACAGTTGTTCTCAACGACCACAATCGACCTTCAAGCCAGGCTTCAGGATGTTCTTTGATGACAGCGAACGCATCTTTGCCGGCCTGATCAAAAATGGGCAAGAAACATTCGGCGTTGAAGTTCGGGCTCCATTCATCGGTTGTTCGCGTCAGTTCAACAAGTGCCCGAAAACTGTGTTTGGGCACGCAAGGTTCAACGACGTCTTTGTAAAGGTCATACTTTCCGAATGGACCGATCATCGCAATATCGGAAACTTGACCCTGTGCGTACATTTCATCGAGTTGGTCTTTTGGCAAAACCGGGATAACAGCGCGTTGCAAATTCATTCCGAACCAACTCGACATCGTCGCATGACCAAACATGACCTCGTTCTTGGCCATCCATCCGCCCATCAAGATCGCTGGGATCGACAACACCAATACTGTTGACTTCCAATTTATGCGATGACGCATCAACCACAATCCGAATAACACAATCAAGATCGCCCAAACCGGGTGGTACAAACTTCGCGTCAGTGCAGTAATTGTGACTGCACTCGCCAGAACAATCAATGAGCGACGGACTTTTTCTTTTCGTGACAAATCGGCGACTGCTATTAAAACCGACAACAGCAATCCAGCCGTTGCTAATTCATATGTTGGTTCAAATGCACCTTTGAATACCTCAGGGTGCAAGGTCGCGATCAAAGCCACAACGACTGCTGTATTTCGCGACAATCCAAGTCGTCGAGCTAACACTGCTGCCAGCCATGCGACCGCAATACCAATAAGCGCCATCAGTACTTGAAGCGTGATCCGATCGGACAACGGTGAAAGCCACGCCGTCGTACCTAACAACATGTTCCATAACGGCGGCTGAATATGTAAGTAGAAAACGCTCCGCAACGGATCTGTTGACAAGATGTCCCACGGTATGAGTTGCCAACCGTAATTGAGATAGTCAGTATTGAATTTCTGCCCAGTGAGACAAACAAGTACATAAACCGCGAACCAAATCACGGCGGCTCTGGGACCGGCCTCACGCAACACCTTCGCAACTCGCGAAACTTTGGATGCTTCGTTATGGAGCGACATACACATCTCGAATCATTTGATCAAGCCACGTCACTAATTCAGGCGCATACTTCAAATCAATATGTGCACCATCTGGACGCATCTTTGATTCGAACTCTCCGCCCGGATGAGCCTTGACAGCAGCTGCGAAATCCGCATACAGGACACGATCATCGGTTTCAACAAACTGTTGGATGAGTTCGTTATAACGAGCCGACCGCGTTTGATCGGCCTCATCAAATGGCGGAACGCCGGTTTCGCCAGCAATGTAGGGCGGATTGACATCTGGTGTTGACAACCAAACAATTTGCGAACCGCCCGAGGACAACACATCAATGAAATTCTTGAACTGCTCAAGCAACCACGTGTCGTACGCAGGCTCGCCAATATGAGACCACCCTTCCACTCCGGGAATCTTTCGATCAGAAAGATCAGCCGTACCACCAACGATGACCACCAAATTGGCACGGAACTTCTTCACGATCGGACCAAGCGCGTCGCGCCACTCGGTGCATCCTGGTCGAAAGTCTTGTTCAACACCGAGATATTTGATTGGGGTGTTCTCGCCTATTCCACAGCCGACTCCGGGGCTTGGTTGAATCACGACTTCGTTTGTTGTTTCCCAGTTATCAAGTCCCGAGGCCAACACCCAACTCTGCGAGTCACCCACCATCATGATGCGCGCCGGCAAAGCAGCGTCGACTGGCGAAACAGTTGGCGCGTTATCTGGAAGATCAGGCAGGTCTGCGAGAGCCTGCTGTTGCATTGCTAACGCATCTTCACTCAAAGTGGACATCACATCGTTGGTATTGTTGCGATGAGCATCGCCAGCGAAAGCAAGAACGGTTCCGACGATCGCCATCAGGGCGAGGTAAACGAAGAGTCGCTTACCCTTCCACAACTTTCGTTGACGTACGGGATTCTCGAGCAAGTAATAGATCAAGCACACCACCAACATGGTGCTTCCAGCTTTGGCGACAAACATCCAGAAGTGATCAACCGTGATCCAATCTGTTCCTGGCACCCGAATTCGCGGCAAGTTCGGGTTGAGTCGCAATGACTCCCAGATCAAGAACATCGGCCAGTGCACCAGATAAATCGTGTACGTCACCTGACCCATCCATGCGAGTGGTTTCCATGACAAGAAACTGCACATGCCAACTCCAGCCGCGGCATAAGCGATGATCAACAACGTAATCAATCCGTTAAAAAACACTCCCCATGGAAAGAAAACATCACCCCATTGGTTTTGCCAACCAATTTTGAACCAGACGATGAAGGCTCCAACGATTAGCGGCCACGACAGAGCGACGAAGACAGGCTTGCGCAACGTTTCAATAATTCGTGGCACGTGCCGCCACACGGCCCACAACACTGCAAATGCTGCGCCCATCAAAAATTCGCCAACTCGAACTTCAGTTGCGTAATAGGCACACGATGAACCCGTACAACGAGCATTCAAGACTGGCAAATGACTCCACAGCGGCGAGTGTGTTCGGTAGTAAGCACCAAGTGCTATTGCCCCAATTGCAAGCGATGCGAGCACCACAAAAAGTTTCCACACTGCACGGCGCGTGGTTTGCTTGCGCAACAAAAACAAACACAGCACCGGAAATACCAGATACACCTGTTCTTCTAACGACAGGCTCCATAAATGTTGCAAAGGATTACCGAGCCCAAACAATCCTCCGTAACTCTTGCCAGCCGACTGCAAATAAATGTTCTCGTAATACGACAGTCCCGAAAACCATTCCCACGGTGCGAGACGTCGACCTGAACCCGGAAACAAAGTCCAGATACTGACCACTGCCAAAAGAACGACAAACGACGCCGGAAAAAGTCGACGGGCACGACGCTCATAAAACGAACGCAGCGAAATCGTTCCTGACTTATCCCATTCGGCCACCATTAATCGCGTGATCAAGAAGCCCGAGAGCGTAAAGAACATTGAGACGGTGAGTTCGCCACCAGTCATCCACGTGATGCTGTGGTGATAGAGCAAAACAATGATGACGGCGAGACCGCGAACGCCGTCTAACGCAGGCAAATGCCCAAGACGCGTTTCGATGCGAGGTTCGTCTGACATGCCAAAGCGAGGTTAGTTGTTGACGGGCTGCTTGACGGTCTACTCAACCAGCCGCAAGCCAGTTGGAGCGATTGACCGCTCGGCATGCGGAAGCTCAACAACAAATTCGGTGCGGTGCGCTGGGAATACATGTTCGGACAACAACACAGCCCGACCATCGGTATCAGTTGTGGTGCGCGTACAGCGAAGAACCGGAGAACCCACAGGTATACCCAACAACAAGGCATTCTCAGGTGACGCTGCATCGGCCCCGATCGTCTGCGTCGCACCCTTCAACGGGACATCAAGGAGCTCGTAAAATGGTGACCGTTCAACATCGGCTCGCGATAAGTGCTGACCCAAGTCAGCACGACACCACACCGTCACTAAGGCAAATGGTTCACCATCGGCTAAGTTCAGCCGTTTCACTCGCAATACTTGGTCGGCATCAAGAATCTTTTGGACCTGTGTCGTGGCCTTTTCAAAGGCGAATTCAAGGATTCGACGCTCAGGTTTAATTCCACCTTCAAGCAATTGCGCTTCGATCGTTGCTAATTGACCAAGACTCTGCTGCAAAGGAGCCGCGGCAACAAACCAGCCAAATCCTTGACGAGCATCAACGAGACCGTCATCACGCAAGGTCTCAAGGGACCGACGAATGGTGACGCGACTGGCATCAAACTCTGATCCCAATTCAGATTCGGACGGCAACAAGCGACCCGCGCCGTAGGTGCCATCTTGCACCCGAGTTCGTAACTCGTCGGCTATGACTCTGTACCTAATCTCACGCACACTTGTATTATACTTGTCTCATGAGCCCCGTTTCTGCAGGTACCCCCGTCGAACTAGTCAATAACGTGTATTCCACGCTCGCTGAGCGTTCAGCCTTGGGCCGTCAACGCCTGGGTCGTCCACTCACATTGGCCGAAAAGATTTTGATCAACCACCTCGTTGACCCAGCCAACCAAGAGATGGTGCGCGGCGGCAGTTACGCCGACTTCAACCCCGACCGCGTGGCGATGCAAGATGCCACCGCGCAAATGGCCTTGCTGCAGTTCATGACCGCAGGACTTCCCACGACTGCAGTGCCATCAACAGTGCACTGCGACCACCTGATCTTGGCCAAAGTTGGCGCCAAGATCGACCTCGGTGTTGCTATTGACGACAACCGCGAGGTGTATGACTTCTTGAAAACTGTCTCGGCAAAATACGGCGTTGGTTTTTGGGGTCCCGGTAGCGGAATCATCCACCAAGTGGTTTTAGAAAATTACGCGTTCCCCGGCGGAATGATGATCGGTACCGACAGCCACACACCAAATGCTGGTGGACTCGGAATGGTCGCCATCGGAGTCGGTGGTGCCGACGCTGTTGACGTGATGACGGGATTCCCGTTCAACGTGAAGTGGCCCAAAGTCATCGGCATCAAACTCACTGGCACACTCAGTGGTTGGTCATCACCCAAAGATGTCATTCTTGAAGTTGCGCGCGTTCTCACCGTCGAAGGTGGCACCGGATCAATCGTTGAATACTTCGGACCAGGGGCCGACAGCATTTCGGCAACTGGCAAAGCAACTGTGTGCAACATGGGTGCAGAAATTGGTGCAACGTGTTCAGTGTTCGCTTACGACTCAAACATGTCGAATTACTTGAAGGCCACCAATCGTGCCGCGATTGCCGCAGCAGCCGACAAAGTTGCTGCCGATCTTCGTCCCGACGAGGGCGCACAGTACGACCAACTCATTGAGATCAACCTCGATGATCTCAAGCCCCTCATCAACGGACCGCACTCGCCAGACCGTGCCCACAAAACTGGAAAGGCTGTAGGTGCCGCCGCTCGCGAAAATGGTTGGCCTATCGAAGTTTCATCGGCTCTCATTGGTTCATGCACCAACTCGTCGTACGAAGACATCACTCGTGCAGCTTCGATTGCTCGTCAAGCAGTTGCTGCAGGACTCACAGCCAAGTGCGAATTACTCATCAGCCCAGGTTCTGAACAAATTCGAGCCACCATCGAACGAGACGGTCTCCTCGCCGACCTTGAAGCTGTTGGTGCAACTGTTCTTGCTAACGCATGTGGTCCATGCATCGGCCAGTGGGAACGCTCCAAAGAGGCGACCGACAAGCCCAACACCATTGTCAACTCGTTCAACCGCAACTTCCCGAAGCGCGCCGATGGTTCAGCGAATACCTTGAGCTTCGTCACCTCGCCCGACACCGTGATGGCGATTGCCTTGTCTGGTCGTCTCGACTTTGATCCCACGACCGATACCATCACTGCTCCTGACGGATCTGAAGTGCGTCTTGTCGCACCAGTCGGAGAAGTCTTGCCAAGCAATGGTTACGATCCGGGCTCAAACACATTCACTGCTCCCCCAGCAGATGGAAGCGGTGTGTCAGTCGCCGTCAGCCCCACCAGCAAGCGTTTGCAATTGCTTGAACCATTCCCCGCCTGGGATGGCAAGGACTACCTTGGTTTGCCAGTGTTAATGAAGGCTAAAGGAAAGTGTACAACCGACCATATTTCGGCAGCCGGCAAGTGGCTCACGTATCGCGGTCACCTTGAAAACATTTCTGGCAACTTGTTCATTGGTGCAGTCAACGCATTTGACGATGCAGTTGGCGAAGGAAAAGACATCACTGATGGTGGCACTCGCTTGTACCCCGACATTGCCAAGAACTACAGCACTGCTGGCATTCGTTGGTGCGCAATTGGCGATCGTAACTACGGTGAAGGTTCGTCACGCGAACATGCTGCAATGGAACCACGTTTCCGTGGTGGTGTCGTGATCTTTGCTCGCTCGTTCGCTCGCATTCACGAAACCAACCTGAAAAAGCAGGGTTTGGTTCCGTTGACATTTGCTGATCCCGGCACCTACGACCTCATCGGTGAAGATGACCGCATTAACGTGCTCAACCTTCCACCAGTGCCTGGCCAAAATGTGAAGTGTCAGATCGTTAAGCCCGACGGCACCATTATTGATTTCGAAGGTGTCCAGACTTTCAGCCCCGAACAAGTTGAGTGGTTTAAAGCTGGTTCAGCTCTCAACATCGTGCGCGCCAAAGTCGCTAGCGGCAACTGACCGCCCGATCATCACGACTGTTATGGAACTACGCGACGGCATCCGAACAACGGGTGCCGTTCGTGGTTTCACCGACCAAGTTGTTGATGACAAGACTGTTCACGCCATTCTTGATGATGCGCGGTTTGCTCCAAGTGGTGGCAATCGTCAACCGTGGCGCGTTGCTGTGCTTAAGGACTTAACAGTGCGACGTTCGCTCGGCGACGCAATGAAACCCGTTTGGGATGAATACGTTGCGATCTCGGCAACTGGAAAAACTCCATTCACAGTTGTTGATGCTTCGGCTTATCAACTTGCATCAGTCACACCTGGCAATGTTCCCAACGATTTACTCGACAACATCGCAACAGTTCCGGTTGTTTTAGCAATCGCCGCCGATCTCGGTTCAATCGCGATGATGGACAAAGATCTTGACCGCGCGACCATCACTGGTGGCGCATCGATTTATCCATTTTGTTGGAGTGTTGTCCTTTCGGCTCGTGATCGCGGACTCGGCGGAGTCATCACCACATTTGCTTCACGAGTTGAACCAACGGCCGGACCACTACTTGGATTGCCAGAAAATTGGGCACTCGCTGCCACCATCTTTTTGGGTTACCCCGTCAAACAAACAACAAAGCTCACACGGCACGCTGTCGAAAAGTTCACGACGGT
>JBAXIP010000041.1:0-14745 GCA_037138315.1 Actinomycetes bacterium | reverse complement strand
TTTCAGCACCAGGTCGCGTCAATTTGATTGGTGATCACACCGATTACACCGGCGGCCTTGTGATGCCTATGACTATTGACGCGTTCACAACTGTGACTGGCCAAGCAAACACGAGTCATGTGTGGAATTTGGTTTCGCGGGACGAGCCTGATGCGCTGTCAATTGAACTCCCTATTCAAGATCCCAGTTCGGTTCTGCCACGATGGGGTCGCTATGTCGCAGGAGTTCTTTGTGAACTCGGCCAACTCGGCATTGAAGTTCCCGGATTCACCGGCGAAATCAGCACGACAATTCCTATTGGGTCTGGTTTGTCGTCAAGTGCTGCACTCGAAATAGCCATCGCCCGCACGGCACTCGCAATCTCCCAAGTTGAATTAGCCGATAGTGAAATCGCACGACTCTGTCAACGCGCCGAACACATTGCATCTGGGGTTCCCTGCGGAATCATGGATCAATTGTGCATTGCGGTCGGCCAACCCAATACGGCCACGCTTATCGACTGCCACACACTCGAGGTGCAACACCTCGCGATGCCCGACGAAATCGAGGTAGTGACGCGCTTTATCTCACACCGCACACTTGTGGGAAGCGAGTACTCCGATCGCGTCGCAGATTGCCGAGATATAGAAAAACTCATCGGCCCGCTGCGACTAGCGCTCATGAGCGATGCCAAAAACATTACCGATCAACGTTTGTCTCGCCGCGCGCGACATGTCATTACTGAAAATCAACGAGTTCGTGATTTCGCTTCGGCGCTTTCACAAAAAGATTTCCGTACAGCTGGCGAATTGATGGTGGCAAGTCACGCCAGTTTGGCGAACGACTACGAAACATCAAATGAAGAGATGGACCAAGCGGTCAAAACCATGATAAGCGAGCCAGGAATCCTTGGTGCTCGGATGACTGGTGGCGGATTCGGTGGCTGCATCGTCGGAATTCGCCACCGCTCTTAATCAACTATCGAGCAAGCGTTGCTTCTGTGCTGCAAATTCTTCAGCGGTGATTGAACCACGGTCACGAAGGCCTTCAAGTTTTTCAATTTGAGTCGCAACGTCGTTGCCACCAGTCACGTTGACGCTGAAAGAACGCTTTTGATTGTCTTCCATCTGCATGTGTATCAGATTTTGCACTTTTTCAGGTTTGGCAATATCCGAAAAACGTTGTTGGCCGTCTTCGCCGCCGGACTCAATCAAAAGGTCGCCCGCACCAATCATGCGTTCAAATATTCCTTGCTTGAAGTTCACGTTGTTCACACGTTCAAGAGGAATTTCGATACCCGCCTTGGCGATGACGCCATGGCGATAAATCAAACGATCAGAGGTGATCACGAAATATGTCGTGCGCCATTTGAGGTAGCGAATAACGAGCCAAACAGTTGCCAGGGCAGCGATGGCCCACACTGGATATCGAACAATCTTGACCATGCCACCTGGGTCATTTTGACCAAGCAGGAAAAAGGACAAAACTACAGAAACGACAAATGACGTCACCGATTCGGCGAAAAACCACCAATGGGGGTGCAGGTCGAGGGCAACTGATTCATCGGTATTTAAAAGTCGAGCGGGATACGGCATAACTCCAACCTTAGTTGGCAAAGCGGTGACCTACGATGTTGTGGTGATCGATTTGGAAACCAAAAAGGAACTGCTGATGGGCTTAGACCCCACTCAACAATCTGCGATCATGTCAACCGCTCCCCTGCTCGCTGTCATTGCCGGTGCGGGATCTGGAAAAACTGGTGTCCTCACCCGACGAGTGGCCTACCGATGCTTGACCGAATCTGCTGACGCCAGCCATGTCGCCGTTCTGACCTTCACCCGCCAAGCCGCAACCGAATTACGTCGACGCCTGCGCGCACTTGGTCTTCGTGACACCATCATCGCTGGCACATTCCACTCCGTAGCCCTGGCACTTTTACGACAGCGTTGGGACGAGCAAGGCAAGAGCCATCCTGTTGTTGTTTCTGATCGTCGTCGACTGATAGGTGAAGTCATCGGACCCAAGCGAACTGCCAATATCAATGATTTATCATCCGATATTGATTGGGCGCGATCGCGAAATATCACCGCCGATCGTTATGCCTCGGCTATCAATTCAAGTGGACGCCGATCGTTAGCCCCCGTCGCCGACGTGGCCAAGGTCATGGGCGATGTTCAGATGTTGAAGCGCAAACGCGGAGTCATTGACCTTGATGATTTACTCTCACTCACTATTGATGCGATGCGTGACGACAACAATTTCGCCAACATCGTGCATTGGAAAATTCGTCATCTCTTTGTTGACGAAGCCCAAGACTTAAACCCGCTACAACTCGCAGTGCTCGATCAATGGCGCACCGGACGCGATGACCTCACTCTTGTTGGCGACCCGTCGCAGTCGATCTACGGCTTTAATGGCGCTGATCCATCAGTGCTGACCGCCCTCGAACAGCGTTTTCCTGGAATTGAAGTCATTCGACTTTCTGCGAACTATCGCTGCACACCACAGGTTGTTCAAGCAGGACTTCGAGCGCTTTCGCATTTACCTACCGATCCTCCGCAACTCTTCTCAACGCGCCCCGACGGTTCGCCAGTTCAGATCTACGGATTCGATGACGAAAAAGCCGAAGCCAATGGTGTTGCCCAAATCATCGAATCATGGCGCACACCCACTTCACGTTGGCGCGACTTTGCAATATTGGCTCGTACCAATGCTCAATTAGCTCCACTTCGCGATGCACTTACTGCTCACAATATTCCGACACGCATCGTGGGCTCAATGGCAGCCGATCCGGTACAACGAGCAACTCGCGAAGTTGGTGAGTTGCCAAGTTCGATCCGAATCGCAACATGGTCACGCGATGCCCGTGCTCCTTCGGCAGAAGATTCGACTGAAGCTGAGGAAGATCTCATCGCACGACGGCGCGTGGCAGATGTAGTTGATGAGTTTTTGTCCGAAGGTGGCGGCGATGGTCGAACATTTTTGGCTTGGGTGCGTGCCAACCGTCCATTCGAGGACGAGCGATACCAAGATTCAGTTGAACTACTGACTTTTCATGGTGCTAAGGGGCGCGAGTGGGACAACGTTGTGTTGGCGGGGTGCGAACAAGGACTCATTCCGCACTCATCAGCCAAGACGACAGCAGAAACCGCCGAAGAAATTCGTTTGGCCTATGTTGCCATGACACGCGCTGCTGATCGCTTGGCATTGACTCATGCCCAGTCGCGTCGGGGGCGTTCACGGACACGCAGTCCATTCGTTGATGGCGTCGATGCAGTTATTGAAGTTGCTCCACCATCGTCCGACTATGTGCGAGACCAAACACTGCGTCGTCAAGAACTTGAACCACATGATTTTGTTTATGACGAACTGTTACTATGGCGCACCAACGCTGGTCGGGTCGCAAACCTTGACCCCATGATCTTTTGTTCGGATGAAGTTCTTCGACGAATCGCTCGGACACGTCCAACCAGCATCGAAGAACTTTCGGCTATCGAAGGGTTCGGCCAATCAATGGCTCTGCGTGTCGGTCAGCGAATTTTGACAGCTGTACAACGCGGCATTGAACAAAAACCGCATTAACTAATCGCGTGTTTGACGATCAAGATTCAGCGCAGCAAACTTTTCGGCCTTGACCGAAATAAATGTGCCAATTGCTTGCGCACATAAACGATCGCCGGCATAAATTTCACCCGAAGTCATGATCTTGCGACCGTTGATACCGTCAAATCGACCAGTGACTTTTAATGGTTGATGCAATGGCGTTGGCGATCGATAGGTCACTTCAAGACGACCCGTCAATCCAGGAGCGCCAGATAAGGCCTGTGCAAAACCCAACACCTCATCAAAGATTGCGGCGATTAAGCCACCATGCAAACAACCTGGCGGGCCTTCGTAGGCATCACCGTAAGTAACAGTCGCAATGATTTCGTTCGGATTACTTTCAAGTTCGATCAGTCCAGCCAAACCATTAAGCGGTCCGGTCACTGGACTGTGGCTAATGAACCCGTGTGTTGCACCGCCAACTGCGCCTTCGGCACTTGCGTGATACGAACGTCCGTGTGGACCAGGTTCAAGCAACCCCGCGGCTTGTTCTAGCAAGTCAGCAGCTTGAGCAAATACATCGGCGTGCGCAGTTGATGTTGCCGAATGTTGCAGAACTTCGCGAGTCGCATTAGCTAAACGAAGGCGCGGATTATTTGGGTCGTACATTGCTACGCGATGGCGTGGCAAGGCCAATGGCGACGGGATGGTTGAATCGTCAGGGTTTGACCACACTGAACGTTCAGATTCGGGGTTGATTTCTTCAGGCATCAATATCCACCAATACAGGAGCGTGGTCGCTCGGCTTTTCACCTTTTCGCGCCTGGCGATCAACAATTGTCCAGCGTGATTTCGCAGCAACCGACGCCGTTGCCATGATTAAGTCAATACGCATTCCTTTGTTTTGATTGAAACCACCAGCGCGGTAATCCCACCAAGAGAACAATTTGTCGTCGGGATGATGTTGACGAAAAACGTCAACCATTCCCCACGATTCAAGGTCGCTTAGCACTTGACGTTCGGCCTCACTGACATGAGTTGCCCCAACAAAGTCGGCGGGGTTGTACACATCAATGTCTTCGGGAGCGATGTTGTAGTCGCCGGTGACGACGACGGCATCTGAAGAAGAGGTATCGGCGTTGAGATGAGCGATCAATCGCTTCATCCATGCCAACTTGTATTGGTAATGGTCGTTTTCAAGTTCGCGCCCATTAGGTACATACACCGAGCTCACTCGGATACCCCCGCATGTTGCGGTCACCAAACGTGCTTCAGCATCTAGTGGCTGACCATCGGCAAAATTGCGGACAGGATTTTCGAGACCGACTTTGCTCAAAATTGCGACGCCATTCCACTGACCTTGCCCATGATGAATAGATTCGTAACCCATCTCAGCAAAATGCTCAGTCGGAAACGCGTCTTCGGCAAGTTTAGTTTCTTGCATGCACACGACATCTGGCTGCACATCGAGTAACCATTCATCGACACGCGGCATACGAGCCCGTAATGAGTTGACGTTCCAGGTAGCGAGGCGCACAAGAGAACCGTAGGCGATCAGTGACCCTCAAGTCACTTGCGGCGAGGAGCAGCTTTAACTGGAGTCTTGGCCGAAACCTTTTTAGCAACAGCCTTTTTCGCGGGTGCCGCTTTCTTAGCCGGGGCCGCCTTTTTGACCGGTGTTACTTTTTTGACAGGAGCAGCTTTCTTCAGCGGCGCAGCCTTCTTGATTGGGGCTGCTTTCTTAACTGGGACTGCTTTTTTCACAGGGGCAGCCTTCTTCACAGGCACAACTTTCTTGGCGGGCGCGGCTTTCTTGCCAACAGTTTTTTTCTTTACCTTTGACGCAACCTCTGAGACCGTCTTAGACGTCGGAACAAGATCAATACTGCGTCGACCCGCAATGATCTCGACGATCTCAAGAGTCACGCTGTCGCCAAGTTGCATCACTTCTCGGGCCGAACGAGGCGGTGGACTTCCGAGAAGACGCAATGGTACGTAGCCACGCACATCACCAATCGTGACATAGGCACCGTGCGACGAATAACTCTCAACGACACCGACGACTACCGAGCCAACGTTATTTTTTTCAACAAATTGCAAGAACGGCAAAATGTCATTCACCGATTTAGAACTTTCAACTTTCTTGGCCGGAAGTTTTGCGCCCGGTGGCAATGACTTCGGCACTGGCATCGGCTTCATCGCCTCGGCACTCACCTTGACCTTGGCAACACCTTTGCTGGGCTTGTCAGAAGAAGGCAGAGATTCGCGAATCGCGCGACGACTCTTTTCACCACGAACTGGGGTGCGGTTCACAAACACCCACCCGACGTTCGGAACAGGTTTGCCGCCAATTAATCGACCTTCATCAAATAGCCACTCATACTGACCGTGAAACTCTTGATAGCTGTCGTTCGACAAAATCGAGGCCCCGACTTTTTGGGCGATGCTCAACACAAATCCGTCACCGCGACCAACTGTGCCCGCCGGCGGTGTGACGAGTTCGTTATGTTCGACCGCCTTGTCAAATGCTGTCGCTTCTTTCGGGTCAATGCGATGTCCAAATGTTGCATCAACAATCACCGTGATCACCGCTTTGGGATGATCTTGAATAAACGCCATCACAGCATCGTTCAACTGCTTCAGGCTGGGCTTCGAACGTCCCTCAGTGGCAATGTTCGAACCATCCACAATGACGTGTTTTGGGGCGGCTGGCTTAGGTGGCATATCCCTTCTAGTGAACCACTAATAAGGCTCGCAGGTGGGGATAGCCCTACGATCTGAGGTGTGACTCGTACGACGACTATTTCGGCTGTTTTCTGGGATTTTGGCGGGGTAATCCTGAGTAGCCCATTTGCGGCTTTTAACCGCTTTGAGACCATTCAAGGACTCCCCCTCGACACCATTCGGACCATCAACGCCACCAACCCCGACGACAACGCCTGGGCGCATTTTGAGCGCAGCGATATCTCGGCGGCCGAGTTCGACCAGGCGTTCGCCAATGATGCGGTGGCTATGGGTTTTGACATTCGGGGTTATGACGTGTTGGCACTTTTGAAGGGCGAGATTCGACCCGAAATGGTGCATGCGCTCGACCTCGTGAAAGCGGCCGGATTCAAAACAGCCTGTCTCACGAACAATATGGTGGGCGGCGATGGCATCACCGACCGTCCCGAAAACAGTCGTGAAGCCGAAATCGACCTCATCATGGAACGCTTTGATGCAGTCGTCGAAAGTTCAAAAGTTGGTTGCCGTAAACCCGAAACTCGGTTTTACGAAATCGCCTGCGAGTTACTCAATGTCGTGCCGACACAATGCGTGTTTTTAGATGACCTCGGGATCAACCTCAAACCAGCCGCAGCAATGGGAATGCAGACCATCAAAGTCTTGGGCGCCGACAAAGCCATCAACGAACTCGAAGCAATTCTCGGAATCGAACTTCGCTAGTGATTCTGGTGTCGTTTTCTTTGGCATTGCCAAAGAAAACGACACCAGATTCGCGGGTAACTCAGAGGCCTTGGAAGGTTTCTTCCATGAGATCGGCGAGTTCTTGATCGTGAACTGTCTTTGAACCAGTTGCCGGGCTTCCGCTTTCAACACGCGCCACTCGACGCAAGTCGTAACCCTGCTCTTTGACTCGCCAGAATCGATGCTCAACGAATGTCCAAGCGCCCATATTGAGCGGTTCTTCTTGTAGCCACACAACTTCTTTAGCGTTCGGGTAATGCTTGAGGACGTCCATCATCTGCTCGATGGGGAATGGATACAACTGTTCAACTCGAACGATTGCTGCCGCAGCATTGCGCTTGTTGCGTTCGGCAAATGCATCCCACGCAACTTTTCCTGAACAGAACACCACGCGCTTCACGCTCGCGGCATCAGTCACGAAAGGATCGTCGAGTACTTCTTGGAAAGAAGTGCCAGGCTCAAGATCGGAGATCTTTGAGCGAACTTCCTTCATGCGCAATGGTGCCTTAGGCGTAAAGATCACCAAAGGCTTGCGAACCTCGCGATGCATCTGGCGACGCAACACGTGGAAAAACTGCGCTGCTGTCGTGGCGTTCACAACTTGAATGTTGTCTTCAGCGCACAAAGTCAAGAACCGTTCGATACGTGCCGAGCTGTGCTCTGGTCCCTGACCTTCGTAACCATGTGGCAACAACATGACGAGAGCATTGTGTTGCCCCCACTTGTCTTCGGCGGCCACCAAGTATTGATCAATAATGATTTGCGCGCCGTTAACGAAGTCGCCGAATTGCGCTTCCCACAAAACGAGTGCTTCGGGGTTGGCGTGGGCGTAGCCATATTCGAAACCAAGTGCGGCGTATTCGCTCAGCAGCGAGTCGTAGACCCAGAACTTTTCGGCACCTGGCAATTCTGACAACGGAATCCAGACGCGCTCGGTGTTGTTATCAACTAACGCCGAGTGACGGTGACTGAACGTGCCACGTCGTGAGTCTTCTCCAGCCAAACGCACCGGAACGCCTTCGGTGACGAGTGAGCCGTATGCCAACAGTTCGGCTGTTGCCCATTCAACTTCACTTTGCTCGTTATAAATCTTTGAACGCAGCTCGAACTGCTTACCTAATTTCGGATGGACCGTAAAGCCCCCGGGATAATTGGTGAGTTGTGCAAATACTTGGTCGAGAACTTCGCGCTTCACACCCGTATCGACGTGCGGTAAAACACCAACAGGCTTCGGGGGCTTGGCAACTTTGGTCGGCACTGGTGCGTGCGAACGAGTCTCATCAAGGGCAACTTGCAGCTTGCTCTGGAAATCATTGAGCGCTTGTTCGGCTTCTTCAAGCGTGATGTCACCGCGACCGACCAACGTTTCGACATACAACTTACGAACACTGCGCTTTTCTGCAATGGCCTTGTACATGAGCGGTTGGGTGTAACTGGGGTCGTCGCCCTCGTTATGGCCATGACGGCGGTAGCACACCATGTCGATCACGACGTCTTTATGGAAACGTTGGCGGTAATCCCATGCGAGTCGAGCGACGCGAACACAAGCTTCGGGGTCGTCGCCGTTGACATGGAAGATGGGCGCTTGGACGGTCTTTGCAACGTCACTGCAATACAGCGATGAACGCGCGAACTGCGGCGATGTCGTGAAACCAATCTGGTTATTGATGATGAGGTGGATCGTTCCACCCACGCGATAACCATTGATGTCGCTCATGCCTAAGCATTCGGCAACAATTCCTTGGCCAGCAAATGCGGCGTCACCATGAATCAAGATCGGTAGTGCGGGGAATGAACCTGGCGGGTCAATCTGGTCTTGACGTGCACGAATCATTCCGAGCACCAATGGATCAACAGTTTCGAGGTGACTCGGGTTGGCAGCAAGTTCAATCTTGATTGATGCACCATTTGAGTTGACATAGTGACCCGACGCACCCAAGTGATATTTCACGTCACCTGAACCCTGGACAGTTGCGGGATCAACGTAACCTTCGAATTCACCAAAGATACTGTCGAGACTCTTGCCCATCACATTGGCCAAAATGTTTAAACGACCGCGATGCGCCATACCGACGACGGCTGAATCAAGACCAGCCGCCGCAGCATGCGACAAAATTTCGTCAAGTATCGGCACTGCGCTTTCGGCACCTTCAAGACCGAAACGCTTGGTTCCGACATACTTTGTCGCCAAGAACTTTTCAAACGCTTCAGCGGCGTTGAGTCGCTCAAGGACCCGATGCTTTTCTTCTTTTGACAGCTGAAATTGCACGCCCTCAAAGTGACTCTGCACCCAACGCTGTTCATCGGTGTCTTGAATATGCATGTACTCAACGCCGATGCTTCGGCAATAGGCGTCACGAAGAACATGCAATAATTCGCCTAAAGGTAAACGATTGGTACCTGCGACACCGCCAGTTAAGAATTCGCGGTCAAGGTCCCAGATAGTGAGGCCGTAAGTTGCCGGGTCAAGTTCGACGGGCAACTTCGGTTCTTTCCATCGCAACGGATCGATGTCGGCAATCAAGTGACCGCGCACGCGATGCACACGAATCAACGTGGCAATCTGCATCTGCTTATGCAGGTTTGATTCTTCACGATCAAGCGGATTGACGTCGGTGCGCCACTTCACTGCTTCGTACGGAACTTCAAGACTCTTGAAGATGCCCTCGTAGAAAACATGCTCACCCAACAACAGTTCATGAACGCGCTTCAAGAACATGCCACTTTCGGCACCCTGAATGATGCGATGGTCGTATGTGCTTGTGACAGTGACAACCTTTGAAATACCTAACGTTCCGAGGGCTCGCTCATCGGCACCCTGGAATTCGGCGGGATAATCAATGGATCCAACACCGACAATGACGCCTTGTCCAGGCATCAAACGCGGCACACTTTGAACAGTTCCAATCGTGCCAGGGTTGGTCAAACTGATTGTTGCACCTTGGAAATCGGCCACAGTCAGTTTGTTTTGCTTGACCTTACGCACAACATCTTCGTAGGCCACCAAAAATTCACCAAATGAAAGACGATCAGCTTCACGTAACACCGGAACAACCAAAGTACGACTTCCATCAGACTTCGCAACGTCAACTGCGAGTCCCATGTTGATGTGTTGATGATGCGTGACGCGCGGCTTGCCGTCAGCACCTTCAGAAAATCCACTATTCATGACCGGAACTGCGTCGGCAATGGCTCGAACAATTGCGTAACCAATTAAGTGGGTAAAACTAATTTTGCTTTGCCCAGTGCGGCTGCGGTATCCGTTGATGACGCTGCGGTTTACTTCGAGCAATTTCGCTGGCACGTTACGGAAACTTGTGGCGGTCGGAACCGTGAGACTTCGTTCCATATTCGTCACAATCGCCAGACTCGCTCCACGAATTGGTTCGCTCGTGTCTTCTGCAGGAGCAACGACAGGTGCTGCGCTCGGTACGGCCTCTGCAACACCGTTGGAAGCGGCAACCTGAGGCGCGGCCGCGACGACGGGCTCGGGCTTCGGGTTGGTCACCGCAGCAACGGCGGTTGCCAATGACTTGTAGTCCGAGAAAAACTCTTGCCACGCTTCACCGACCGATGCAGGATCGAGACGGTATTGCTCGTACATCTCCTCGACGAGCCAGGAGTTGGCTCCAAAGTCGGGGGTGGCACCAGTGGTGGGGATCAGCGCTTCAGACATCGTTGAAAACTGTACCCCTATTGACCCGTCTACCTGCGGAGCAATGGTCCCTCAATCAACGAACTTGACGAGCGTCACGCACAACAGACCGAGCGGGGTTTGATTTTCGCAAGTAGTTACTTGTATATTTCTCGCATGCGCTTACTACGTCCGCTCGTCGCCACCTTTTTTGCCTCTTCAGTCGTTGTGCTCAGCGCCTGCGGAGGATCATCGTCAAGTAGTCCGGCCTACACAATTCCCGCTGATGCTGGTTTGGTTGTCAAAGCTGTCCCGACAATTCGTTGGGACGCCACCGAGTACACCGCCACCGCTGGTGACATCAAAGTCTTTTTAGCCAACGACGACAGTGTCAAACACATCATGGTGATTCGCGAAGGCGACACGGTCGTCGGCGATTTGAAACTGAGTATTGCCAAGAAGGGTGACTATGCCGAGGGAACAATCAACTTGAAGCCAGGTTCTTATTTCGTCTACTGCATCATTCCTGGACACAGCAACATGAAGAGCACACTCACTGTTTCTTGATTCACATTCTTGAATGTTCTTCGAGAACGAAAAAGGGCCGCCCCTATGGGGCGGCCCTTTTGTTTTCGGTTTTAGTTTCTTCAGACTTTGAGCAAAATCTCTGAGAGGACATAAAGCACCACAAACAACACACCACCAGTGATGAGCGCGTTCTTATGGCTTTCATATGGCCACAACAACTTGTTCGTTGCAGCAGTTCCGCCCAATTTACCAAGGCAGAGGAGCTCGAGGATTGCAGCGATCGCAGCGCAAATGATCACGAATAACCAAGCTTTTCCAGCCTTATTAATGTCATATAGTCCACCCACTTCGTACAGGTGGGCAGTACCGACCATGAACCACAACATTGAGAACGAGAAGATGAAGTTCTGACGGCTTGCCAACAAGGCGCGACGGCCAGCCGCTGGTGCACCAGCATCGGCTTCGCCACCTGCCAACACGTTGGCAGCGTTAGCGAGGACAACCTTCTGGTTCTTCCAAATGACCATCCACACATTGGCGGCCATCGTGATTCCAAGAATCATGCCGACAAAAATTGTCGCATTTGCACCGAGGTGTACCGAGCTACCAGACATGAAGTCTTTCATGTAGTCCTTGGTTGCTCCAACAAGAAGAAGACCGAGAACCAATGTGACCACAGCAGCCCAACGGAACCACCACAAAGCACGACGAGCAAGCTTGTCAATTGAAATGTTTCGGGCTTTACCTTCGTCACCGTAAGCAGCAAACGACGGCACTTGCACCAAGTTGAAGTAGTACAAAAGACCAATCCAAGCCACGCCGGCCAAAATATGTAATCCGCGTAGCAGAACGGGAAGCCCGGTATCGGGGTTGAAAATTTCCATGTTGATTTCCTCCAAATAGACCTGCGTCGCTCAATGGCAACGACCTATCGGCACGGACAGGTGTTGCCAAGGTACCAAACAACCTGCCGCGCGTGCGTGATGTCAGCAGGTACCAATGCACTTTTGCGGACTATCCTTGCGCCCTGGAGGTCATTTATCCATGGCTCATGAGTTCATTTACACCTGTTACAAACTGGCTCGGCACTACCCACCCGACCGCACAGTTCTGGAAAACATCTCGTTGTCGTTCTATCCAGGCGCCAAGATTGGCGTCATCGGCTCAAACGGCTCGGGCAAGTCCAGTCTGTTGCGCATCATGGCCGGTCTTGATGACGGTTTTTCGGGCGACGCTCGCCTGACCCCCGGCTTCAGTGTGGGCTATTTGGCCCAAGAGCCCCAGCTTGACCCCGACAAAGACGTCCTCGGCAATGTGATGGATGGCGTGGCGCCTGTGAAGGCTCTGCTCGATCGCTACAACGAGGTCATGGCGATGTGGGGTGACCCCGATGCCGATTACGACAAGGTCGGCTCACTGCAAGCCGATCTCGAAGACAAGATCGCGGCTGCTGATGCCTGGAGCCTCGACCGCAACGTCGAAATCGCTATGGATGCTTTGCGTTGTCCCCCCAACGATTCAGATGTCACCACATTGTCGGGTGGTGAACGGCGACGCGTTGCCCTATGTCGCTTGTTGCTCAGTCGCCCCGACCTGTTGCTGCTTGACGAACCCACCAACCACCTTGACGCCGAAAGCGTTGATTGGCTCGAACGTTTCTTGAAGGAATATCCGGGAACTGTTGTCGCGATCACCCACGACCGGTACTTCTTGGACAACGTCGCAAAATGGATTCTTGAACTCGATCGCGGTCGCGGCTTTCCGTTTGAAGGCAACTACACCAGTTGGCTTGAGCAGAAACAAGAACGCATTGCTCGTGAAGAAAAGGGCAACGAAAACCGTCGCCGAACTCTTGAACGCGAACTCGAGTGGGTTCGCATGTCGCCAAAGGCTCGTCAGGCCAAAGGTAAAGCGCGTTTGTCCGCATACGAGAAATTGCATGCCGAGGCCGAGGTCGCCGATCGTGGTCCGAGCAAACTCGAAATCATGATCCCTGCCGGTGGACGCCTGGGTGACACCGTCATCGAAGTCAAAGGTCTCACCAAAGGTTTTGGTGACCGCATGTTGATTGAAGATCTGACGTTCTCGTTGCCACCCGCAGGCATTGTTGGCATCATCGGGCCGAACGGTGCAGGTAAGACAACGCTGTTCCGGATGTTGACCGGTCAAGAAGCTCCTGGCGCTGGCGAAATTACAGTCGGACACACCGTGCAGTTGGCATATGTCGACCAAAGCCGTGACTCACTTGATGACAACGCCACGGTGTACGAAGAAATCACCGGCAACATCGAGCATATGAAAGTTGGCAACCGCGAAATTAATGGTCGCGCTTACGTCGCGTCATTCAACTTCAAGGGAAGCGATCAACAAAAGAAGGTCGGTGATCTTTCAGGTGGAGAACGCAACCGCGTGCACTTAGCCAAGTTGCTAAAGACCGGCGGCAACGTTTTGCTACTTGACGAACCGACCAACGACCTTGACGTTGACACTTTGCGAGCCCTCGAAGATTCACTTGAAGCTTTCCCCGGTTGTGCTGTGGTGATTAGTCACGATCGCTGGTTCCTTGACCGTATCGCTACCCACGTCTTGGCATTTGAAGGTGACAGTCAAGTGCGTTGGTTTGAAGGCAACTTCAGCGAATACGAATCTTGGCGCAAAAAGGAAATTGGCTCAGCAGCCGATCAGCCGCACCGCATTAAATACAAGCCCTTGGCTCGTTGATGAATACCAGCCCAGCAATACGCGCTATTCGCATCGCTTGCGCAGTGATCTTTGTGATGTGTATCGCTGGGCTCATCATCTCATCCATCGCTGGCAACAACGAAGGTTGGGTCTTAAGCATCGGTATGTGCGGGGCCATTGCGGCGATCATTTTGATTGTTGTATCGCTTGTGACTGCCACAAAGCGTGTCCCAGAGTTTTCTGATGTTCGCGCCGAGGTCATCGAGCAGCGAATCGCTCAACTAGTTGCCGCCGGAGTTGACGAAAGCGAATTACGAGAACTCGTTCGTTCATCAATTCAGTTGGGTCAAGGACTGTGAGCGAAACTGACCAACAACTTGCCTCACGAGTAGCCACCGAAGCCGGCGTGATGCTGGTTGAACTTCGCAATGAATTAGTTGCTGAAGGAATTCACTACTGGGATCTCAAAGATGAAGGCGATATCGCTGGCCACCGCTACATCATGAGCGCATTGATCGCGGCACGTCCCGATGATGTGATCTTGTCTGAAGAGGCTGCCGATAATCGCAAACGACTCGGTGCCAATCGCGTCTGGATCATTGACCCCATCGATGGAACGAACGAATTTGCCGAGCACCCTCGTCATGATTGGGCGATACATATCGCCCTATGGGAATCTGGAGAACTCACCGCAGCTTCGGTCGCTCTGCCGACACTGGGAATCACTTTTGATGCCAGTCCCGCCGCAGTAGTCCCTCCGTCAACGCGAGAAAAACCGCTCCTCGTCACTTCACGTTCACGTAATCCATATTGTGCTGTGATGGTCGCCAATGCCCTGGGCTGCGATGTTGCCCGACTTGGTTCGGCTGGCGCCAAAGCGATGGCAATCGTGATGGGCGAAGCCGATATTTATG
>JBAXIP010000040.1:0-15000 GCA_037138315.1 Actinomycetes bacterium | reverse complement strand
CTCGCAATGACGCGCATGACCGAAGACATCTTGGGAGCACTCAAGGACAAGCTCGATCCAGGTTTGGTTTCACCACTCGTTGCATTCTTGGCCCATGAAGATTGCCCAGTCAGTGGACAACTCTTCTCCGTTGGCGGTGGACGTGTTGCCCATGTGTTCTTAGGTGAAACCAATGGCTACTACTCGCCAACACTTTCACCCGAAGATGTCCAGAACAATTGGGACACCATCACCAATCGTGATTCGTTCTCAGTGCCGAGCAACCTCGGTGAAGAGACTGCATTGTTCTTGAACTTCTTCAAATAAGGCTCACTCATACTTTCGGGAGGTCACATCGTGATCACAGTGGACGAATTCGCTCAGGAAGCCAAACATTGGTTGGCTAAAAATAAGCATCTTGCCCCACGTGATTACGGCGCCATCTGCCCTCCCGACATGGTTAATGAGGGTTTGGCTTGGCAGAAGCATCTCTATGCCTCAGGCAAAGCCGGCATTCATTGGCCAGTTGAATTCGGGGGGCAAGGACTAACTGCCGCACATCAAGCTCAGTGGCTGTACGAATGCGCGCTCGTTGGAGTACCAGGCGTTTTCAACATGGTGGGCTTAGTGCTCACCGGTGGTGCAGTGCAAAAATTTGGAACACCTGAGCAACAAGCAAAACATCTCCACGCCTCGTTGCGCGCCGAACATGTCTGGTGTCAATTATTCAGCGAACCTGGTGCAGGTAGCGACCTAGGTTCACTCAGCACCAAAGCCGAGCGCGACGGTGACCGCTTCATCATCAACGGTCAAAAAGTTTGGTGCTCTGGTGGTCGCTATAGCAACTGGGGCATCTTGATGGCCCGCACTAATCCCGATGCACCTAAGCATGAAGGCATCAGCTTCTTTTTACTCGACATGAGTTTGCCCGGAATTGAAATTCGCCCCCTCAAACAAATGACTGGCGAATCCGAATTCGATGAGGTCTTTTTTACCGATGTGGAAATGCCCGTCGAAGCTTTACTCGGACCACTTCATGGCGGCTGGGGCGTTGGCATGGCGGTTTTAACTTCAGAACGCGGCCATATTGGAACAAGCGTCATTTCTCTGGAGCGCCGTCTTGATTCCATTTCTCGACTCGCCGAAGGACGCGAACTGTCAGCAACTGAGCGGCAAGAGATCACCAAGTTGCTGTCAAAAGGTATGGCCTTCAAAGCCATGGCCCAGCGCCAAGGACCAGTTGCATCCACCGCCGCGTCACTCATGAAATTGGGTATCACCGAAATGATGTTTGAAACTTCGATGTTGCGCTCACATATTTCGGGTATGGATTCTTTGCTTGAAGGTCCAGAGGCATTCGGAGTGCTTTCGGCACCGGGTGGCCGTATTGCCGGCGGAACAAGTCAAGTGCAGCGAAACATCATTGGCGAACGCTTACTCGGCCTTCCGCGCGAACCATCGGTTAAAAAACCCGAAAATAGCTGATCGTTTGAACAGTGAACCCTGAATGAGAATTCGACATAAGACCAGCATCAGGGCAACAACTCGCGAGATATTCCGTGGGGATTCGTGAGTTTTGCGGCCCTCAACGCGGTCGCCGCAGTCTTCGTTCTGCAGAACCGGGACAGATTGCCCGTAAACTTCTATTCTTCGAAATCAACAGTCGACAGTGGGTCATCCTCAGCGTCGCCGTTGCGTTCGGCGTAGGTCTTGATCGGTTGTAGATCGGTTGAAGGAAGCGTCGCCGCAAGGACGATTGAGCCTCACTTTCGAGAAATAGTGGGAACCGCATCGTGAAAGTCGCATCTACTAACGGCGTCAAAGTCGAAATGTATGACATGGGTGGCACAGGCCCCAACATGTTGCTTTCGCACGCCAACGGATTTCATGGACTGTGTTGGAAGCCAGTGGCCGACAACTTGATCAAGCGATTTCATTGTTACTCATTTGACCATCGTGGTCACGGTGACACGAAGGCTCCCAAAGATTGGAAAGTTGCGTGGGCGGGCTACGGCGCCGATGCAACCGCTTGTGCAAAATCAATCAACGAACCTGGTGGCATCATCGGAGTCGGACATTCAATGGGTGGAGCAACCCTTCTCATCGCTGCGATCAAAAACCCTGGCCTATTTCGCGGATTGTTGTTGTACGAACCAATCGTGAAACCTGACGATGTACGCATGCCCGCAAATCGTCCAAATAACTTGGCCGAAGGTGCTGCCCGTCGAAAGAAGAGCTTCAAATCGTTTGAAGAAGCAATCGCTAACTATTCAAACAAAATGCCCATGACTCACTTCACCCCAGAAGCTCTCGAGGCCTACGTGCGTGGTGGTTTTACTCAGGCCGAAGATGGAACAGTGCATCTCAAGTGCGATCCCGCACTTGAATCCGAAAACTTCCGCAATCCCGAAATCCCCAACCTTTGGAAAAAGTTGCCCGAACTTGATATTCCCGTCTGGGTCTTAAGTGGACACCCCGAGCCCTTCCAGCCCTCAGGATTCGCCGAAGCAATCGCCGATCGTCTTCCCCAGGGCAATCACATCGAATACAGCGACCTCGATCACTTTGGGCCATTCGTCGACCCAACACGTGTGGCGCGAATTATCGACACCTTTGCCGACACCCTGGAACCCTGATGTCCGAATTCGCCGAAGAGTCAACTCCGGGAACTGGAATCTTTGGCCCTTCGGTTGATGCGTTTGACGAGCGCGTTGATCAGTTGCTCGAAATCGTGCGTTCATCAAAGACCGCTGCTCGGGTGTTTTTAGCGGCAAGTCGATTAGGTGATTTCAGCGTGGTGTGGCATCTCATCGCAGTTTCACGCGCAATGACAGGTCGCAAGCGCGCTTCACAGGCCTTTGCGATCGCCGCCTTACTTGGTGGCGAGTCGTTGATTGTCAATCAAGGAGTCAAACGACTTTTTAAACGCGACCGTCCCACTTCAAGCGGCGATGATCGCTTCGAGGTACGCACACCATCAACAAGCAGTTTCCCCAGTGGACATGCCAGTGCCGCCGCTTTTGCTGCTGTAGTGCTGACAACTTTAGATGGGAAGAAGTCGGCTCCTTTGTGGTTCGGAATTGCTGCAATCGTCGGCACTAGTCGAGCGTTCGTACGCATTCATCACGCATCAGATGTCATCGGTGGAGCATTTGTCGGACTCGTACTTGGACTTGCAGTTCGCCCCATTGTCAAAATGATGAAATAACTGAACTACGACGCGATTCGTACTTCAATCTTGGCAGTCGTGAGCGAGTTAGTCGTCACCACTTGCTTCACCTTGATTTCAACTTTGCCGTCAGACCAAGATTTTCCACTGTGAAGGTCGGCGTCAAGAACCGTCTGCCGCCGCTCAAAGCCTGCCTCCCCCGCAATTTCTATTTGGTGAATGACGACACGATCGTTGAGCAGATGCTGGTTATCTCCAGATGCCTGAAGCAATTCAACGGAGACAACTGTGGAGTTACCTAACGGCACAATGACCAAGCGCAAGCCATCAACTGCAAGATCGGTGTTGGTCGCCACAAGATCAACTGACTGTATTCCATTTTCGACAAGTGCAACATTGCCGTCATCAAGCCAACCGGCCAGATACATATTGATCCCCAAAGGTCCTGGAGCATTGCGCGTATCCGCATTGAACTCTCGAGGCGCCGCACTATTACTCATCACGTCAATGTCACTGTCGTAGATACCGCTACCGAAGTTGTCAACCGACGTACTGCTGTGTGGCCAATCGAGTGCATGTCCCATTTCGTGTTCAACTAAATCCAATGGCGGATTACCTTTCCAAAATGGCATAAAATCTGAGGCACCGATATACACCGCTCGTCGAGTTGATTTCGCCGAACAATTCTTTTCACATGGCGAACCAGGCCGGCCCCATCCACCAACTGCTGTTTCAGAATGCTGGGCATTAGCAATCACCATCACGCCGCGCGTCGTGGGTGACGCCTGATCTAAGGCCCGCTCGACACACAGATCAGATGTCTCTTCTGCGCTGATCGAAACGCCGTCCACAGCAGTGAAGTTGGGTTGATATTGACCATGCGACCAACGCGAGAAATAAGCGATAACTGGATCAAGTTCGGCCACGATGTCGCCACTCGATAGGCCGAGGCGAGCGTCGCTTGAATCAAAAATTGGGTCGGTTGTATCTTGCGGAATTTGGCAAACAACCACTTCCCAAGGGTCTGAGCCAAGTGCAAGGTCAGCAAACTGCGCCTCAGTCCGGACCATCGTGTTCAAGGCCTCGGAATCAAAAATGCCCGTGACCTGCGGTTCACGACCACAACTGGTGATCGTCGCAACCGTGATCGCCACCGCGAAGATTGACCCAAATAATTTCATCGCCCAATCAACGTAGCCCGACCGAGATGGATCAGGACTCATGATGAAAATCGTCATCGCCAAAGAAGACGACAAGAAATAAGTTGCCGGGAAATCAGCCACGCATTGCGGTAGTCAACAAGTTGCGCACATCAAGCAACATGTCACTGACTTCGCCAGTTGATACCAATTCGCGCTTGACCAAATCGGACAATGCCGTATCAATGATTGAGAGAGCCTCATTAATGACTTCGGAGGAGACAACTTTGATGTCATTGATTTCAAGTTCGGTCATCACATCGGCTAACTGCGTATCGCTCATTGAATTCTCCTCTAGTTATGGAATGTCAGAAAATCGTTCGACTTGAACAACTTGCTACTGAGAAAGTAACGCATAGAACGAGTCAATATGTGCATCGTATCCCAGTCTTTTTTCTGGGCATGGTCAGACAAGGCGTCGTCGGGCACAGCACCTAGCGCCTACGATCTATCTATGGAATTCCACGGAGCCGGAACAGTCGTCACGGGTGCATCTGGAGGCATCGGAGAAGCCCTCGCACGGCGTTTCCATCTTCTGGGAGCATTTGTTGTGGTCTCAGATGTTGTGGAGGCCGGAATCATCGCTTTGGCCGCTGAACTCAATGCGAAACGCCCGAATTCGGCGTTGGCGGTTACTGCCGACGTTTCCACCGAAAGTGGCAATCAGCAACTAGTGGCAACTGCCCGCCAGTTCTTATCCCAAAACGGCGGCAATGGAATCGACTTATTTTTCGCCAACGCTGGTGTTGGGAACGGCACCCTGATTGAAACAACTTCAGAGTCCGATTGGAATCTGGCGTTTAACGTCAATGTTCACGCCCACCGTTGGGCCGCAAAATATTTGGTTGAAGATTGGCTCACAGCTGGTCGTGGATATTTCTGCTCAACAGCATCGGCAGCTGGACTACTCAGCCAAATTGGCTCGATGCCTTACTCGATGACAAAAAGTGCAGCAGTTGCTTTCGCCGAATCAATGGCAATCACCTATGGTGACCGCGGCATTCGTGTCAGTTGCTTGTGCCCGCAAGGAGTCAACACCAATATGTTGCGCCAAGGCGATACTCCCGGAGCCGGAATTGCGAGCGATGTCGTTCGTTCAGCCGGCGATGTCCTTGAACCTGACGAAGTCGCAATTGTTGTTTCTGATGCAATTGAACAAGAAAAGTTTCTCATCCTTCCTCACCCACAAGTTGCCGAATTCGAACAACGCAAGGCTGCCGATCGTGATCGTTGGCTGTCGGGTATGCGCAAACTCCAAGCCCGGGTTTACGGAAAAGGTTAAGAATGCCACCTAAGGCCACTGCCCCGCGCTCTGCGTCGGCTAAAGCTGCCGCCGAAAAATCCTCGGTTGATCAGGCTGAGGTCTTACACAGCATTGGCCTGACTGCGGGCGAAGAGGTGCGATTTCGCCGAGCCGATCGGGGTCGCTGGCAAACCGGACGAATCGCGTATGTTGAACGCGACGGCAGTATTACGGTGCACGATGCCCATGGCGCCGCACGCTCGCTACGACCCGAACATCTCGAGGTCAAACGCCCTGGCAAACGCAAGAAGCTCACGTGGCAAGCGGTTACCGACGTGGCGGTCACCTGGGAGCAATTAACTCTGTTCTAAACGACTACGGTGGTCGCATGGGCGTACGACTTGATCCTTCCGACGAATACATGCACGAACTCGGTCCCGAATCGAACTTCAACGAGAGCATGTACATCAACTGTTTTGATCCGGTGAACAAAGTTGGTGGCTGGTTCCGTATGGGCAACCGCGCCAATGAGGGCATGGCCGAAATGACCGTGTGCATTTACTTGCCCGACGGCTCGGTTGCATTCATGTTCAAGCGACCAGCGATTGAAAACAACAATCAACTTGATGCTGGCGGTCTCACTTGGACCATGGTCAAGCCGTTTGAAGAACTCAAAATTGATTTCGTTGGCAAAGTTGTCGTTCTTGCCGAACCCGAGCAAATGGTTGATCCAAAGACTGCGTTCAAAAACAATCCGTACTCGGAATGTGAAGCCCACATCACATTCACCGGACAAGGACGATCAAGCATGTTTGGTGGCGAACCAGACACGCCTCACGAGACTCCAGGTGAAGAGTTTGCAAAGGGTCACTACGAGCAACTCATTCAGGCCCACGGAACAATTCGTGTCGGCGATCAAGAATGGGAAATTAAAGGCTTCGGATTACGTGACCACTCATGGGGACCGCGCTATTGGCAAGCACCCTGGTACTACCGCTGGCTCACTGCCAACTTCGATGAGAACTTAGGCTTCATGTTGTCGCGAGTTGCGAAAAAAGAAGGTCCCGGAACCCGCGGCGGATTTGTTTGGGAGAACGGGCAGATGCATTACTGCGATCATGCCGAAATCTCGACCGTCTTTCAAGGTGAAGATACCTATCACGACAAGATTGAAGCTGTACTGAAGTCGAGCCGCAGCGATCGTGAATGGCGTTTCACTGGTGACGTGATGAGTTTGATCCCATTGCGTAATCGCCGCCAGACTCCGGATGGCGAATGGTTAACCACGCGTATTAGTGAAGGTATGACGCAGTGGACCATGGTGAGTGATGAGCACAAGGGCAAGGTCGGTTACGGCTTATCTGAGTACTTAGATCAGATCATCGACAACACGCCAGTCGGTACCGCCGAATAACTTGTTGGGCGCCCAATGGGATTTTTAAGGGGCGAGGGCGGCGAGCAGTTGTCGCAATTCGCTCTCGGCCATATCGACCGCTTCGCCGTACAACTTCACTTTGGGTTCGGTTCCGCTCGGTCGAATTTGTAAGCGCACTCCCCGACCGCCAACTTCGTCAAGCCATACCCGTAACAAATTGGCTTCGGGGAAATCTTCAACTCCAGCGACGTGACGACCACCAATCATTTCTGGCGGACGAGCTCGTAGTTGCTCAACGACCGCCGCACCCTCGCTCGCACTCATCTTGATGCTCAACTCGGTAGTCACGTGTTGTCCATACTCAGATGCGATCTCATCTAATCGATCTTGCAATGTCACACCGTCACGCTTTGCTAACGCAACAATTTCAGTCATCACCAGGGCCGCAGAAATTCCGTCTTTATCAAGCGGGCGGTCCGCAACTAAATATCCCAACGCTTGCTCGTAGGCGAAAACCAGTCGCTTATTCGGATGTCGCACGACCGAATCAGCGATCCATTTAAATCCAGTGAAAGTTTCGGCGAAAGCCACTCCGTGCTGGCGTGCCATTTTTCCGAGTAACGACGACGACACCAGTGTCGTGACCACCAATCGGTCATCGCCTTTCGTATGGCGCAATATGTGGTTGCCCAACAACCAGCCAATTTCGTCGCCGCGCAGCAGTCGCCATTCTCCTGAGGAATCGACACCTGCCGGAATCGCAACTCCTAGTCGATCGGCATCGGGGTCATTAGCCAACGCAACATCGGCTCCAATTTTCTGGGCGAGTTCAATCACCAAGTCCATCGCACCTGGTTCTTCCGGGTTCGGAAATGAAACAGTCGGAAATGAGCCATCTGGTACTTGTTGTGCCTCGACCACCGTTGGGACGGTAAACCCAACTGCAGCGAACGCCTGCATCACAGTTTCGCCGCCGACACCATGCATCGCGGTGTACGCGACTTTGACGCCAGGGAGATCACGACACAGCCGCAACGATGGAAGCCAATGCACATAATCCTCAACACTCTCGACTCCGAGTATCTGAATCAAAGGCGAATCTACGGGCGCTAGTTCGATGAGCGTTGGATCGAAACTTTCAATCGCATCCGAAATAAGCGTGTCGTACGGCGGAACAATCTGCGCACCCGAACCTAGATACACCTTGTAACCGTTGTCTTGAGGTGGGTTATGACTTGCTGTCACCATGACACCAGCCGCAACACCAAGCTGGGTGATATTCCATGCAAGAACTGGAGTCGGAATAACTTGTGGCAACAACATTGCTTTCATTCCCCGTGCTGCCGCAACCCGCGCAGTATCAAGTGCGAATACATCACTCTTGCGACGCGCATCAAAACCAATCAAAATTCCGGCTTCTGCGGACCCTTCGACAGTACGAAGCAAGTAATCAATGAGTCCGGCTGCTGCTTGCCGAACAACCAAACGATTCATCCGCAGCGGTCCTGCGCCAACTTCGGCACGAAGACCCGCAGTGCCAAACATCAAACGACCGGCGAATCGTTCCTCTAACTCTTCAACTGAACCATCGATGAGTTCAAGCAGTTCGCGACGTATGTCATCGTCGGGTTCAGTCTGTAACCACTTTTCTGCGATGTCACGACTTGAGTCACGACTCATCATGTGTCCTTAGAACTTTGGTAACAGAGTATGCAACTCAACAAGCGGTCGCGGACCAACGTGCGAAATAACTTCACCAGCTGCAATGGAACCCAGAACTCCGCATTCTTTGAGCGAGTAACCGTTCGTGTACCCGAACAAGAACCCAGAAGCGTACAAATCTCCTGCGCCGGTCGTATCCAGCACATTGGGCACATCTTCGGCTGGTACATCAATGATTTCTTCACGAGTGATGATTGACGCTCCGCGGGGACCGCGTGTAATCACGGCCAACGAACTGTCACGACGAATTGCCGCAACTGCTGCCTCAAAAGTGTCAAGTTGATAGAGCGACAAAAGCTCATCTTCATTACCGAACAAGATGTCCACTTCGTCAGCAACTAACGCTCGGAAATCATCGCGGTGACGATCGACGCAAAAACTATCCGACAAACTCAATGACACTTCACGACCAGCGTCGTGTGCAGCCCGAGCAGCCTTACGAAACGCCGCCTTCGCATCGTCGCGGTCAAAGAGGTAGCCCTCCATATAAAGAACTTTTCCAGACGCGACAACCGAGACATCGACGTCGCTTGGTTCCATGAAAGATGAAACTCCCAAAAAAGTATTCATGGTTCGCTGTGCATCTGGCGTGACAACAATGATGCATCGACCAGTTGGGGTTCCATCGAGGTGATGCCCGGGACTGAAATGTACACCGACAGCCAGCAAGTCATGCCCAAAAACGTCACCCAAGTCATCGTGACTCACTTTGCCGATATAAGCGGCTTTGCCACCAAAACTTGCGACTCCGCAAACGGTGTTAGCCGCTGAACCTCCGCTCATTTCCACAGCAGCACCCAACGCTTTGTACAGATGCAGCGCCCGATCGGTATCAACGAGGGTCATTGAGCCCTTCACCAAAGATTGTTGATGAATAAAATCATCATCGGCGTGAGCAATGACATCAACAAGAGCGTTGCCAATTCCCACAACGTCGTAAATCGGTTCAGAGATTGGCTGTGTAGACACGAGTCTTTACGATAGTCCCTCACGACCGACTGAGCAGGTTTCCCAAATGTGAAACTAGATGGTGAACATGGCGCCATTAACGGGTTCCACAGTACGCTCCAACCGTGACTTCTTCGCAAATTGATTCGCCCTCTGATCGCAGCCAACTTGATCCGTTCCGTCTCCCCCGACACATCATTCCGAGGCGTTACGACCTCACGCTTGAGCCCCATCTGAGTGACGCCACCTTCGATGGTCAGGCCATTATCACCGTTGACGTCTTAGCCACTACCCGCTTCATCGTTCTCAATTCAATCGAACTCGATATCAAGTCCGTCTTCGTAGACGGTCAACCAGCGCCTTTTAGCCTTGATGAAGAATCTGAACGGCTTTTCATCGGACTTATTGAAGAACTACCGCCTGGCACAGCCATGATTGACATCGTCTTCGCCGGGATCCTCAACGACAAGCTTCGCGGTTTTTATCGCAGCACCTACGTCGATGAACAAGGCAAACAACAAGTGGTAGCGACGACTCAGATGCAGTCAACTGACTGTCGCCGTGCATTTCCGTGTTTTGATGAACCCAATTTTAAAGCAGTCTTCGCAACAACTCTCATCGCTTCCCCTGACCACTTAGCCATCAGCAATGGGCCAGAAATCTCCCGAATAGCAATCACTCGCGAACAAGACCACAAAGTCGCCGTCACATTTGCTGACACCATGCCCATGAGCACCTATCTCGTCGCATTTGTAGTTGGCAAGCTTGAAGCAACCGAACCTGTTGACGTTGATGGAGTTCCCCTGCGAATTGTGCACACCCCAGGTAAAAGTCACCTCACAAGTTTTGGACTTGACGTCGGAGCGAAAAGCCTGCGGTGGTTCGTTAACTATTACGGGATCCCCTACCCCGATGCCAAAATTGACATGGTGGCACTTCCCGATTTCGCGGCGGGCGCTATGGAAAATGTGGGCTGCATCACTTATCGCGAAAGTCTTCTTTTAGTTGACCCAAAGACCAGCACTCAAGCCGATCAACAAAACGTTGCTGATGTTGTGAGTCACGAACTTGCCCACATGTGGTTCGGCGACCTGGTCACCATGAAATGGTGGAACGGCATCTGGCTCAACGAAGCATTTGCCACTTTCATGGAAGTAGCCGCAGTCGATTCTTTCCGAACCGAATGGCAACGTTGGACAAGTTTTTCACTCGAACGTTCTGCCGCATTTGAAGTTGACTCGCTCCTGAATACACGATCTGTTGAGTTCGAAGTTCGTTCAGCACAAGATTGCGAAGGGATGTTTGATGTGCTCACCTATCAGAAAGGTGGATCCCTCCTACGCATGCTGGAGCAATACCTTGGAACCGAGAGATTTCGGGATGGAATTCGCCTTTACTTGAAGACTCATTCATACGGAAATACTGAAACTTCTGATTTATGGGACGCCATCGAAACCGCAGTATCAAATAATGGTGGCGAACCAGTGCGTGAATTGATGGATTCGTGGATCTGGCAACCTGGCTATCCCCTGATCGTCGCCAACCTTGATGCGACAAAAACGAATCTGATTCTTCAACAGCAACGATTCTCTTTCACCCCCGAATTACTGACTGACGCGCAACATTGGCTCGTCCCAGTTCATATTCGTATCAACGGCATAGAGACCAAGTACTTATTGTCAGATCAGGCATTAGAAATTCCAGTCGTCAAAGACAACGCCGCAATCGTCGTGAATGCTGGCGGTTTTGGGTATTACCGCGTCACCTATTCACCTGAACTGTTATCGCGCTTACGGGGTTCAGAACTAGCGAAACTCGCAGTCATCGAAAGGTACAGCCTCGTCGACGATGCATGGAACGCCGTTGTTGCTGGACGGCTTGCTGCAATTGACTTCGTGTCGTTCGCGAGCGGATTTAATGACGAGCGCGACCTTGCAGTTTGGCAAGCCATAGCTGTCGGACTCCGAGGTTGTGGTCGTCTGCTCGACGAGTCCAACTATCCAAAACTTCAACAACGTATTCGCACACTCGTTGCTCCTGTCATTGCTGATCTCGGTTGGCAGGCACAACCGGGCGAAGATGACCTGCGGGCAAAACTTCGCGGACTACTCGTCACGCTTTTGGCGGTCAGCGGCAACGATCTGGACGCCCAAGAAAAGTGTCGCGAGCTCCTTGCCCTACATGACCAACAAACCGATTCGGTTCATCCAGAATTAGTTGCCGCCGCAACGACGGTTGTCGCATCAACTAGCGGCGAAGGCGCGTATGAATATTTCCTAGAAAAGTTTCGTACGACCGATAACCCACAAGATCAGTTGCGTTATCTCTACGCACTCACTGATTTTGATAGCCCCGAACTCGTGCTGCGCACATGCAACTATGCTGTTAGCGGCGAAGTGAAGAGTCAAAACGCTCCGTTCGTCTTGGCACGTTGCATTGCACTTCGAGAAAATGGAGTTCTCGCATGGAATTTCATCCGTCAATATTGGGAACAGGCCCAACAGAAGTTCCCGACGAACACCATTGTTCGCATGATTGACCCCGTCAAGTTTCTCAATACTCCCGACCTTGAAGCCGATGTTCGATCATTTTTCTCTGAACATGGCATTCCGCAAGCTACAAAAACTTTGCAGCAGGTTCTTGAGCGTCAACGCGTCAATACTGCATTGCGCTCACGCGAAGAAATGCGCCTTAACGCTGCACTGTAACGAGCGTGCCATCGGGCCTAACACCCATTGCGGCGTATCCCTCAAATCGGTGAACCCACGTGAGTCCTTCTTCACCAATCACATAAGCGGTCGTCGCAAATGCGTCGGCCCATGTCAAGCTCGGTCCCGTCACCGTCACGGATGACCAATATTCACTACCCGCTCCAGCGCGCGGGTCAATGATGTGTCGTCCTCGTTCGGATGAACCCGAGGTTGCTACCGCTCCGCGTTGCATTGCAAGTCCTGCAACCACTTCCCCAGAACGCAAGGGGTCAGCGATACCGACTTTCCAACCGTCCTGCAGACCATTATTCGGCGGAGGGTCCCCCATCTGCGTGTCTCCGCCTAGCGACACATACCAATGTTTCAGTCCTGCACCGTCGAAACGCCGCGAGGCTCGTTCGACGGCCCAGCCCTTGACAAATCCGGCGGGGTCAAGACTCCCGTCATGACGCCGCGTCGAAAATGCGCCGTCGCTCGCGCCTTCAAGAAAGAAACACGCATCAAGGACATCAATGACTTCACGAGATGCCTCAAGCAAATGTAATTCTTTCCGATTAATGCGACTGACTTCGCTACTCGCACGAAATGTTGAAAACATCGCTTCATATTTTTCAAGCTCAGCAAAAACTTCTGCGATCACTACGTCAACGAGTTCAATTGGCGCATCGTCATGCACGTGAATGCTCGCCACTGATCCCATCATTGGGGCGGAGCGACGAACGGGTTGCGCGAGTGACGTGTTCACCCAGTGACTCCATCAATGATCGCCTGCAATGACTTCTTGTAAGCCTTGCTGGTGTACGTTGCACCCGAAATTGAATTGAATTTCGCATTACCTGTATGAACAGCCCACTGGTCAAGCAAAGGGATTGCCTGATTATTGATCGCCACGGACGTTCGAGCGGAAGTCGGCCACAAAATTCCCTGTGACGAGCAGACAAGCCCAGTGCCATCGACCGAAGCCTGAACTTGCACCGGACCAAATCGCATATCAATCACTGGACCAACAATTGTTGAACTGCACGCAGCAGGAGCGGGAGGAACCGTTGTTTCCACGACTGGAGCAGCAGTGATTGGGGCTGCAGTTGCGGGAGCAGCCGTCGCAGGTGCGGCTGTCGCTGGATCAGCAGTCACTGGTGCGACAGTTTCGGGCGCTGGTGTCGCGATTGGTGGCACAGAGCCGACAATTGTTGTGGTAACGCCAGCAGATACACCAGCGGTAGTTCCGATCGGTGGTGCTGCACCAAGAGAGATGCCAGTACTTGGGCGATCAAGAGCCGCTAACAAAATTCCACTTGCACCAACCAAGGTCAAAGCTGGAAACACTCGCCGAGAGAAGGTTTCTTTGTTCATCACTTACCACCAAACATGTTCAGAGTGAATACGAGCAACTGGGACCCCCGCCGCTTTGAGACCGGTGCGTGCAGCATGGAGCAAACGATCCGGACCGCACAGCACCACTGCTCGTTGGGCGACATCAGGAATCGCCGCAGTAAGCACTTTGGCCGAGAATGGGTCTTTCACAGCCAACTTTGCCGTCGGGCCAGTCAGAGTGAGGATCTTTCCACCAAGTCTTTCAACTGCTGTCTTAAGTTCTTCAAAGTGGACGAGGTCCTTCTCGCTGTGCGCTCGGTACAAAACAATTGGTTCGTGATCCGGGACGAGTCGTTGAACCATTGCAAGAACCGGAGCAACGCCAACGCCACCAACGACAAATAGTGCCTTCGAACCTTCGAGAACATCAGGTGTCACGACACCGAATGGACCTTCAACAATGACTTTCGTTCCCTGAACCAATTGCGTAATTGAGTGTGTCGCTTCGCCACGATCTTTAATCGTGAAACGAATGCGGTCTTTCGTTGGTGCCGCCGACATTGAGAACGGGTGCGATTGCCACCACAGGCCTTTCTTGAGCGGCCGGACGAAACAAAACTGGCCGGCGTCTCCTTCGCGATGTTGTAGCGACTTGCCAGAAACTTCAATGGCGACGGTCTTGTGACCGACAGTTTCAATCGAGGTAATTCGCAATGGGCGGATCATTGCCTTAATCGTGCGACCCCAACGAGAGAACACCATCAAGGCAAGCACAGATACATGCAGCCCAACCCAGAACCAACGAGCAACATTGTCTCCCGATAGATCTGATCCAACCACAATTTCATGACCGAATGAAATAGCCATACCGATGTAGGCCATCATGTGAATGAAGTACCAGGTTTCATACGAAAACCTTTGTCGTATTGATTTCAGTGACGTGATCGTGACGACACCAATCAATAACGAGCCAATGAATGCGAGTGCCATGTAGGACGTACGGCCGGTGAGATCGATGATCGCGTTGATCCAACCAGAAGCCGATGCCCAAGCGATTGTTCCAGCAAAAACATGAACACCCAGCAAGAGTCCCATGGAGTCACCAAGGATGCGGTGCCAAACAAACATTCGGTCCAAACCAAATCGGCGTTCCAAGGACAGGGGTCGCCCAACTAAAACCAAAGCCAACAAAGCGACTGCCGATGTCAACAAACCAGACAACGAAGTAATTGAGGTCCACGCTTGGCCCCAACCACTCGTCAACTTGGTCACTCCACCATGTATCGACCACATACCAACGACACACAAACCGTAAGCAGCGAGAACCGCAGCAATGTCGG
>JBAXIP010000039.1:0-15127 GCA_037138315.1 Actinomycetes bacterium | reverse complement strand
CCGAAATTGTGGGAATTCTTTGATCACATTGTCTGGTGCATGAAATAGAAAACCGGCGTCAGCAGCAGCCAACATGGCGGTGTCGTTGTACGAGTCTCCAGCGGCCACAATTCGGTAATTCAGGCCTTTGAATGCCTCCACAGCGTGACGCTTTTGATCAACCTGTCGTAATTCAAAATCAACGATTCGATCGTTATCAACGATCAGGCGGTGACAAAACAAAGTGGGCATTCCCAATTGACGCATGAACGGTCGGCCGAACTGTTCAAAAGTGTCCGAAAGAATGATGACTTGCGATATTTCTCGCAACGCATTTAAGAAGTCAAGAGCTCCAGGCAGCGGGCGCAAAGTCGAGATGACCTGCTCAATTGAGCTCATGGTGAGGCCATGTTCGTCCAGAATTGCTAGACGTTGCCTCATCAGGAGGTCGTAGTCGGGTTCGTCACGAGTTGTGCGTCGCAATTCAGCGATTCCGGTCGTTTCAGCAACCGCTATCCAAATTTCTGGGATGAGGACACCTTCAAGATCGAGGGTCACGATCGTTTGATGAGCTTGTTGGGCAACGGTCATGCTTTATTCTCGCAGAAATGTCACGAAATGAGTGATTTTCCGTTAGGGAGTTATGGCAGAAGTTTCGGAACCGTTCGTCAAACACAAGGTATCTGTAGTAAAAAATCTTCGTGAACGATCGTCGGTGCTGTGGCTGATTCTTCGATTGGACCGACTCGTTGGGCTCTGGCAGCACAAATTTCCGCAATCCTCAGTTGGTTCGAAACAAGAGAATCAGCTGTGTGGTCAGAGGTTTGCTGCCGGCGATACGGCATCCCATCTGACATGGCCGGCGATGTGCACTCAGAATCGTGGATCAAGGTGCGTTCAGCATTGTCGCGTCGAAGTGAACAATTTCCCCAATTGCACGACCAAGTTTCGGGCAACCGATATGCAGCTCGTTCTATGCAGAGAACAGCGATTGACATCGCTCGTACTGTGCGACGGGTAGAGAGCAGATCTCAAGTGATGGACGATCAACTTCTCGATCCTGCAGTTCTCGAACAGATGAGGCAGGTCGATGACTCTGTCACGATTGAACGATGGCGTCGATCGGTTGTCACTCACGCTCGTCATGATCTGAATTGTTCGGGTTGCCCCAATGATGTTGTGTTCGCCGCAGCGTTAAAATTACTTGCCTTAATGCAGATTGGTGATCAGGGTTCAATTTCTGATCTGATGTATGAGGTGTTGCAAGATATTGACGATGACTTTCCCGCCGAAAAGTCGGATGCCGCTCGTCAACGGAAGAGTCGTTGCACTCGCTGCGTTCTGAACCTTTTGCGTGATGCAGCAGAATCGGCAGGGGTGTTGTGATGCGCGTTCAGATTTCTTCTCATCGAGTTACCGGATCAATTGAAGTGACGTTCCGACCGCCATCAGGCGCTGAGAGTCGGCATGTGATCAAAAACGGTGTTCATCTGTGGATCGGCAGCGACCAGCGAATTGATTGTGCGTTGCTATCACCTGACGACGAAGGCTTTGACACAGTTGGCTCAAAACTCTTAGGAAAACATTTTGATCATGTCATTCATCAAGTGCGGTCAAACCTGATCGAAGCCGAAGAGACCTATTTCGATATTGAAGTTGAAGACTCTCTACTAGAAAATCATCTCGTTCTCACGAATACTTCAAGCAACCTAGAACCAGTGATATCTAAAGCTCCGGCGGTTTCGTCTTTTGAGATTGAGTTTTCTCTCAGGTCTGGAGATGGAGTTCCAGTTGAGGTAGTGATTGACGGCACTCCAGAAGGATTACGTACTGCCGTTGTTCATTTGCCTGAGTCAAATATTTCAACTCGAATATCAGAGCCATCTCAGGTTCGCGTTGTTTGGAACCCTACGACGAGCGAGCTAAAAGTTCGGTTGGCAGGTGTCGTCCCTGGTGACGGTCGTATCTGGGTTCGAGTCGCCTTGGGAGAATCTGGTGATCTGCTTGCCGTTGATCGAGCAAGAGTTCAACCCGATGGTTCGGCCGTTTCATCATCGATCGTTCCGCATCAAGGAGAATTGGGAGAGCTCTATGTCGATGTGACTGAATCGCCCACCGACATCATTGGTTCCTCGCGCTACCGCGTCAGGCGTCGTGCGGCCCGACTTGAAGCGTATGCGGCGGATCTTCAGAGAAATGGAAAACCTTCTGAAGCGGCAACTGTCAGAGCAAAAGCGATTACATTACGACGCTCACTAGGCGAAGACACCGAAAATTCGGATTTGATTGCGAAGACCAGGTCGGATTCGAAGTGGTGGATCGTGGCCGTTCTCGCAGTATCGATTGGTTTGATCATCGGTTGGTTCATGAGGGGCGATGGTTCAGTCGCAACGACCACAACTACTTCAATCAACCAAACAACCATGCCTGTTCAAGAACCATCAACGTCTGAAGCAGCTGTTTTACCTTCCGATCAATCATTGATCGCATATCGAGCGGGTTCAACCCGTTTCTTCGGTGAAGGGAATGTCAATCTTGCTGCAGAAGTAGACACTGTTGGTCAAGATTCAGCATCAGTTCGGGTTCAGGTGTACGACCAGTACGAACGTTCACTCGGCCAATCAACCCCTGGCACTCAAGAAAGTCTGATGCAAACCTGTGAAGTTCGCATCGGTTCAGACACCGGAAGTGGTGGCGGTTCATACGCCATCCAAACTCACATCGCTGCTTACGTTGCCGAAACGTATGAAGATGCGCAGTTGTTGCTGACAGCGACAGATCTGCGTAATCCGGTGGCTGAATTTGTTGGTCCCGTATCGATGACAGCCAACATCATTGAAAGTTGTGAAGTACGAAGGATTATCGATCAGGATTCGGTGATTGAGATCGCGCGAAGTGCTTTTGAAGCCTTCACGTTGGACATACCGTTGAATTCGGGTGAAACGTATGTTGTCCTGCGAGTCATCAATGAGAGAGGTTCCTCAGTCTCCTGGACGTCAACCGAAGTTCTCAAGATTGAGAAATAAAGGTCCCAGTAATTACAGAGTTGCGTTTTTGACTTTGGACTGAAACCATTCAAGACAAATTTCGTGTCGAGGACTCAGGGGACCGGCTTCGTACATGCCGCTGTTGAGGTTCTTTTGCACAACTTCACACATGTTTTGATCTTCGTCGAGTATTTCATTCGACATCGCCACCATTCGGGCGATGTTCTCTTCAGATGTGTCTACAGAAAAGTAGTCATACACAACGTGAGTCTTGTTATGCCCGATTGGAACAATGCGCTCGACGTTCATCCCATCGGGATAAATGTTGACTGCCAAGTTGGGATAGCGGAACAGCCACACGCCGGCTACTGGCGATCCATCTGATGGCTCGCATTCATGCACGCAGTACGTATCGTCGTGCACCGACACCTTGTACGTCGACATCTTGAGAGCGCGATTTAGCGAGGGATGGATGAGCTGTACGTGATAACCCTCTAGGTAGTTGTCAATGTAAGTTTTCCAATTGCAATCAAGTTCGCGAGTGAGTCGGCGAGCGTAGGAAAAAGTTTCAATCGGAAAGCTTGTCGCTCGATCTACTAAAGAGCCGAGTGACTCGATAAGTGGGGGAGTCTTGTCCGAAAGACACACAAAGACCAATGGTCCCCAAGTTTCGACACGAATCTTCTTGAGTTCCGAATGTTCGTTGCACAGCGGTTCATCGTTGCCAAAATCGCGAGCAGACTTTAATTGTCCGTCCCAACCAAACGCCCAGCCATGGTATTTGCACACCAAATTTCCGAGAGTCCCTTGACCAGGCCAAGCCAACACTCCTGCTCGGTGAGGGCACACATTATGAAAGCCAACAATTGCGCCTTCAGGGTTCACCACTAAAAGCAGATTGAATCCAGCAAGTTCGCCGGCGAAGTAGTGGCCGGGTTGAGTGAGTTCAGCAGTGGTGCAGAACACGATCCACTCGGTCGCCCAAATCGCTTGCCGTTCTGCCTTATACGCGTCTGGTTCGCGGTATGACTCGGCACTCAAGGCGATTTTCATAAACCCATCTCTTTAGCGATGATCGTTTTCATCACTTCTGTGGTTCCACCATAGATGGTGGTGATCCGAGCGTCAGCGAACGTGCGGGCGATGGGGTACTCACTCATGTATCCATAACCACCAAAGAGTTGTAGACACTTGTCTGCAACCTTGTTCTGAAGTTCGGTGCACCAGAATTTGGCGGCTGCTGCTTCAGCAGCGGTGAGTTGATCAGCGTTGAGGGCCAAGATGCATTGATCAACGTATGCCTGTGCGACATCAATTGCCGTTCGCTGTTCTGCGAGAACAAATTTCGTATTTTGGAAGTTTGAGATTGACTGTCCAAAAGCCTTGCGTTCTTTCACATAGTCGACAGTCCAATTGAGAGCCGATCGAGCGAATGCCACACCCGCGATAGCAATCGACAGACGTTCTTGAGCCAGGTTTGACGTGAGGTAATGAAACGCTCTTCCTTCTTCACCAAGAAGGTTCTCAACTGGAACTTCAACATCATTGAAGAAAAGCTCTGCAGTGTCTTGACTGTGCATACCAATCTTCTCGAGATTGCGACCGCGTTCAAAGCCAACCATTGCTCGCTCGACAACCATCAATGACATTCCGGTGTGGCGCTGAGTGGGGTCTGTTTTCGCAGCAACGATGATGATGTCGGAGTTGATGCCGTTGGTAATAAACGTTTTAGAACCATTAAGGATGTAACGGTCCCCATCTCTACGGGCATTCGAAGCGATGCTGGCTAGATCGCTACCGGTGCCTGGTTCGGTCATTGCGATCGCGGTGATGAGTTCTCCACTCGCGATTCCTGGTAACCAGCGCGCCTTCTGTTCGTCGTTGCAAATTTCCATGTAGTACGGAGTGGTGATGTCGTTATGCAAAGTAATTCCAGCACCGGCGCCACCGATTCCAGCGGCTGCTAATTCTTCGGAAATGATTGCATTGAAACGAAAATCTTTAATACCGCCACCACCGTATTGTTCGGGAATGGCCATACCCAAGAAGCCGCTAGCTCCGGCTTTGGCGTACATCTCACGAGGGGCGATGCCGTCCTTTTCCCACTGATCGTAGAAAGGTGTGATCTCCTTGGCGATAAAGCTACGAAAGCTGTCGCCAAAGGCAAGATGGTCGTCGTTGTACAGGGATCGTTTCACCCCTCTATTCTGCCGTTACGCCCAGCCTCCTGCATAGGCGACGAACTGGCCGGTCGTAAATCGGCTTGAACCGTCGAGGAACGCCATACAAAAGGCAGCGAATTCAGTCATCGTGCCAAGACGGCGCATGGGCACTTGAGATTCAATCTTGGCCCGAACCTCGGGATCGGTCGCCCCAGAGGCCTTCAGAAAGGCTGGGAAGTCCATGAAGTTGGTTCCGACAGCGTTGACCTGAACTCCGGTGCGGGCAACTTCGTCAGCAACGTTTTTGACCAACATTGATGCACCGGCTCGCGCTGCCGAATACAGCGGCGCTCCGGGCGTCGGACGGGCCGCTGATGCGCTCGTAATTACCAGAACCTGGCCTTGACCCTGCGGAGTCATTTTGGGCACGACGGCCTTCATGAAGTTATAGGGAGCCTCGACACAGCCAACCAAAACTGAACGCAGATCTTCTAACGATGAATTGACGAAACGCCCGGTGACGATTTGACCCGAAAACATCACTGCTGAATCGATGTGGCCAAATTTCGTGAGTGCGCGCTCGACCAGTAGATCTGAATTTTTGGGATCGGAGAGATCTTGAACCTGAGGAACAACCTCTACTTCGGCGCCCAAACCCCGAAGTTCGTTGGCAAGTTCATCAGAAGCGTTCCCTACGACCAGGTTGAAACCTCGTTGTGCGAAATGGCGACATAACTCGGGTCCAACATAGAAGTGCCCATCGGCAACGATGGCAACGGGGCGGGGAGATGACTGAGTTTCTTGGGACATATGCCGAGGGTAGGTAGTGGCAGGGCTATTGTCAATACTTGTGAAAGATTACGAAGGCTTTGCGGGAAAAATTGGTCGAACTGTTGCCGAGTCAGAGGCGGCATGGCCTCCAAATAAGCACCCTGGTGAAAAGGCTCCCAATGTCATTGTGATGTTGTTCGATGATTTGGGCTTTTCACACCTCGGCTGTTTTGGTTCAACCATCGACACTCCAAATATTGATCGGCTCGCAGAGCAAGGACTTCGCTACACAAACTTCCACGTCACTCCGTTGTGCTCACCGACTCGTGCGGCGCTTTTAACTGGGCGTAATCATCACGCCGTTGGTATGCGCTCGGTCTCTAATTTCGATTCTGGTTTCCCACATATGCGCGGTCATATTTCGAATCATGCGGCAACAGTTGCTGAAGTCGTTCGCGAAGAGGGTTACACAACATTTGCTTTGGGTAAATGGCACTTGTGCCCGATGGTCGATGCATCACCGGCTGGCCCCTTTGATCAATGGCCATTGCAGCGAGGCTTCGATCGTTTCTATGGTTTCCTTGACGGTGAGACCGATCAGTTCTATCCCGAACTTGTGTATGACAACCATTGGGTCGAGCCTCCGGCGGGACCTGACGATGGCTACCACCTCACCGAAGACTTGGTTGATCACGCAATCACTTTTGTACATGACTCAGTAGGCGTTCGACCCGATCGACCGTTCTTCATGTATCTCGCATTTGGTGCAACTCACGCACCTCATCAGGCTCCGCCGGAATACATGGCGAAATATCGCGGTGCTTTCGATGAAGGTTGGGATGTTTTTCGCGATCGCTGGTTTGCTCGTCAAAAGGAACTGGGTCTTTTGCCCAAAGAAACAAAGTTGGCGCCCCGTAACCCAGGCGTTGAACCGTGGGACACTCTGTCAGAGAATCAGCAGCGCCTCGCGTGCCGATTGCAAGAGGCCTATGCGGCGTTTCTTGATCACACCGATGTACAGATTGGTCGTTTGTTGGCCTCAATCGAAAAACTCGGTCTCGACGACAACACCATGGTCGTGTTGCTTGCAGACAACGGAGCCTCACAAGAAGGCGGACCATTTGGCGTTCTTCACGAGATGAAGTTTTTCAACATGATGATCGAAATGCCAGATGAAGCAATACATCGCATCGACGAAATTGGTGGACCACATAGTCATAGCAACTATCCGTGGGGTTGGTCGCAAGTTGGTAATACGCCGTTCAAGTTCTACAAGCAGAACACGCATGAAGGCGGAATCCACGTTCCACTCATCATCAAGTGGCCCAAGGGCGTAAAAGACACTGGTGCTTTACGCGATCAGTTCCATCACGTGAATGACATCGTGCCCACGATCTACGAAGCGATCGGAATCACACCGCCCGATATTTATCGCGGTCTTGAGCAAATGCCAATTTCTGGTGTGGCAATGAACTACACCTTCGATGACAAAGAAGCGAAGACACGCAAACTGGTTCAGTATTACGAAATGGTCGGTCACCGTGGCATATACGCCAACGGATGGAAAGCCGTGACTCGCCATACACCCGGAGTTTCTTTCGACGATGATAAGTGGGAGTTGTATCACGTTGAAGCAGATCGTTCAGAAACCAATGATCTCGCCAAGCAAGAACCAGATCGTTTGAACGAACTCATTGCTTTGTGGTGGGAAGAAGCCGAGAACGAAGGCGTTCTGCCACTTGATGATCGTGGACTCGAGCTGTTTGGAATCAACTTCAAAAAGAACAGTCCGCACCCAGAATCACGCAAGTACGTCTATCGTCCACCGATGGCGCCGTTGCCTTCACAAGCTGCGGCTGCAATGGGTGGTCGTAGTTGGGATATGGAAGCTGTCGTCGAACGTGGGGCCGCTGAGGGTGGAGTTATTTTTGCCACTGGAACCGAGAACTCTGGCTTTAGCTTCTACGTTTTCGATAACCGATTGGTGTTCGATTACAACTTCTTCGGCGAACACCTTGTTGTTCGATCACATCAGGAACTGCCGACCGGAGCATCAACTCTCATGTGTCAGCTGCGCCGAACTGGTAAGGCGGGCTATGTCGTTTTGCTGATCAACCAAGAAGAAGTCGGACGGATGGAACTGCCCTTCGTGATGCGCGTGATCTCAAGCGTTGGTCCCTCAGTGGCTTACGACCACGGATCTCCGGTTGCATATGACTACGCCAACCGAAGCGACGGCTTTCCATTTGAAGGAACCTTAGATTCAGTCACCATCACGTTGATTGATACGAAGAAGGACCCGAAGAACGCCGAGTCACAAGCTCGTGCCGAAATGGGACGCCAGTAATAGAGCTCTGCGCTATTTGAGGGCGTGCAATGAGAGTTTCAGTATTTGACTTTGATTGACGTGGTTCACCGTGTATGAGTTTCCAGGTGGAATGACCAAACTTGACCCATTAGCGAGGATATGTTCGCCGTCGTGAGATGTTGATACATGTGCGCCACCGTCAAGTACGAAGAGCAATTCAAATGTCAAAGACTGAACTGTTGTTTGCTTCCAAATGCTCTTGCTGTCGGCTTTGATGACTTTGACGTCGGTCAATCCCTGAGTCGCACTAAAGATTCCAGTATCGGTTGATTCAACACCTGTCGAAAGTTGCTGCCATTTCGCGTCCGAAGCAATATGTCTGATGAAACTTTGACCTTCCCACACGCGATCTGGATCAACTTCTGCGTTTGGCAACGTGGTTGTCGGATCGGCATTCGTTAGATGCTCGGCTGGATAACCGATTTCGATGACTTCGAGGTTGTCGCCGCTTTCGAGAACCCGGTGACGAATGGTCGGTGGCTGAATGACGCAGTCACCCGCATGAAGGAAGAACGGTTCTCCTTGATCCTCGTACACAACTTTGACCCAGCCCGAACGGCAGAAGATGAGTTGAAAAAGTACTTCGTGGAAATGTACGTAGTCGGGGACTGGGCCACCTTCGGCAATACGAATTAACGACGCAATGATCGCTCCACCTTGCCGGCCCGGAACGAGATCGCGATACAGCATTCCTGCACGACCAACGTGCGCCGATCCATCAGCATCCTCATGGTTGATAACCAACGAAGAAATGAGCGGTTCAACTGACATTCCAGGCTGTACGACTACACATTCAACAACCGATCCATTTGGTGCTTTGAGTTGTTTGCCAGCGAGTGTGCTCGTTGGGTTGACCGTCAAACGAATATGCATAGGTTCTTCGCCGCCAACTTCTAAATACAGCCGACATCCGTGACCGATGATTGATGCATGAGTTGGGCCATCGGCTGGGTGAATTGTTTCAACCCGGAAACCAAGGGAATCGGTGAAGAACGTGAGATTTGAGGCGAAGTCTCGACAAGTAATTACGACACCAGCGCGTTCAATCGCCTGCACATCAACCAAAGCTGGGTCAGAAGCCATGTGTCTAGATTAGTTTGTGAAGGTGAGCAACGAGAAAGATTACTCGAATTCCTTTTTCTCGCATGATGGTTGCACCTTCTATTACGAAGTCAGGGGTTCGGGTAAACCCCTACTGTTTGTGAATGGTTCTGGATCGACGATTGAAGCGGTCATCCTTCTCGTTGACTATTTTGCTAGATCTTTTACGGTCGCAATCCACGATCAACGAGGTCTTGGAAAGACATCGATTCCTGAAGGTCCGTATTCAATGGCCCAGTACGCCGCCGACGCGATTGCCTTGGCTGATCACGTTGGTTGGGAGTCCTTCAATGTTTTTGGCATCAGCTTCGGGGGAATGGTGGCTCAAGAATTGGCCGCCACTTACCCCGATCGTGTGAATCGGATGGCCTTGTGCTGTACGAGTCCTGGCGGTGACGGGGGCAGTTCGTATCCGTTACATGAATTGGTTTCGTTAGATCCAGGTGTTCGCGCTGAAGTATCTCTCGGTCTCAGTGATACACGCTTTAACGAGCAATGGTTTATCGATCATCCTGAAGACGAGTTGTATCGCCGTCCTGCGGTCGTCACTTCTGATGCTGAAAAGCGCCGTGGTGAATTGTTGCAACTAGAAGCACGTCGCCATCACGATGTGTGGAATCGCTTATCCAATGTGACAGCAGAGGTATTAGTGGCTAGCGGAAGTTTTGACGGAATCGCACCGCCAGCGAATGGGCAAGCAATTGCTTCGAGAATTAGAAATTCCGAATATCGCGAGTACGTCGGCGGCCACATGTTCTTCATCCAGGATCGTCAAGCACTTCGAGACGTCGTAGAATTTCTACATTTATCTGAAACACAGGAGATAGGACAGTCGTGAGTTCAACAGAAAGTCAAATACGTTTTGGTGGTCGAGTAGTCGTCGTAACGGGGGCCGGTCGCAATCTTGGGCGAGAATATGCCCTTGAGTTCGCTCGTCGTGGTGCACAGGTGGTTGTGAACGATCTTGGCGTCGGAATATCTGATACTGATGGCGATGCCGCAGCTCCGACGATCAATCCAGCGGACGAAGTTGTCGATGAAATTATCGTTGCTGGCGGACAAGCAGTTGCCAACTATGACTCAATCGCGACACCCGAAGGTGGTCGAAGCATTGTTGAAACAGCGATCTCAGCGTTCGGTCGTATTGACATTGTTGTCAATAATGCCGGTCAAGTTCGAATGGCACCTTTTGAAGATTTTCCTGAAGAGAGTATTGATGCACTTGTCAACACTCAGTTGCGCGGAACGCTCAATGTCAGTCGTCCCGCTTGGAAGTGGATGAAGAGCAACGGCGGGGGACGATTCATCAATGTGTCTTCTGGGGCGGCGTTTGGAGGCGTTCCAAACGGCACGGTCTACGCAATGGCCAAAATGGGTGTCATTGGCTTAACACGCGGAATGGCGAGCGAAGGTGCTCCGTTCGGAATCACAACCAACGTGGTGGTTCCGTATGCCAAGACTCGTCCCGGCACGGCCTTTGGTCCGATTCCTTGGTCACCAGAACTTGGTGAATGGTTAAGCCCGAACCTCGTTGCACCGCTTGTGGTGTGGCTGGGGCACCAATCGTGTTCCCTCAACGGCGAAACGTTGAGCGTTGGCGCTGGATGGCAGGCCGCAATGTCAATCTCAATGACTGATGGGTACAGCGAACGAGAACTGACTCCAGAATTGATCGCTGAGAATGAAACGGCGTTGATGTCTTCTGAAACTTCACCGGTGACGGCCTTTGGTTCGCGAGCAGTGAAGAACCTTCTACGCGGCTTTCGTATTCCCGGAAAGAGCTGATTCACATGTCGCAGAACTTCACACAAATGAATGAACTGGGTTTCTACACCTTGCCTGGTGCCCCAAAATCACCGCGGGATCTCATCCATGAAGTGCAGTCGGCCGAAGATTTAGGCATAGGAGCTTGTTTCATTTCGGAGCGTTTCAATATCAAAGAAGCGGTCACGCTTTCGGGCGCTGTTGGTGCAGTTTCAACATCCGTCGGAATCGCAACTGCCGCCACCAATCACAACACTCGTCATCCCTTGGTGACCGCGTCATACGCCACCACCATGCATCGCCTCACTCAAGGACGTTTTTGTCTCGGTATCGGTCGAGGAATCGCTCCTTTATTCGCGGCCTATGGAATGTCGAAGATTACAACGGCGCAAATGGAAGATTTTGCCGATGTGATGAAACGTCTCTTTCGAGGTGAAGTTATTCTCGGGCACGACGGACCAATTGGTAAATACCCGGTATTGGCACTTGACCCAGCGTTCAATGAGAACATTCCTCTTGGTATCACCGCATTTGGTCAGAACACTCTCGAGCTCGCTGGTCGAGCCTTCGATTGTGTGATCCTGCATACCTTTTTTTCGGATGAAACAACTCAACGTTGCGTGAAGACGGTGAAAGATAGTGCTGAGCGTGCTGGGCGTGATCCCGACAAAGTTCGGGTGTGGTCGTGTTTTGCAACCATCGGCGATCACATTCCCGAAGACATTCGACTGAAGAAGACAGTCGGGCGTCTTGCTACCTATCTTCAGGGTTATGGCGACTTAATGGTCACGACCAACAACTGGGATTCGACGGTCTTACAAAGATTCCGGGATGACGAATTCATCAAAACATTTCGTGGAGCGCTTGATGGTGTTGCGACAACTGAACAACTAGAACACGTTGCGACATTGCTTCCGAGTGAATGGTTAGAAAGTGCGGCTTCTGGTACGCCTGAACAGTGTGTCGCAAGTATTCGTCGACAGTTTGATTTGGGATGCGACGGAGTCATCATGCACGGAGCGAGTCCAGATGATCTAGCTCCGATAGTGCACGAATACCGAGCTACACGTACTTCTGGTGTCTTTGATCATCTGTCAGCGAACCCAGGAGGCTGAACCACCGGTGAGTTTTTTGACCGAGAGTGTCATCCAACTGGCGCGGGCCGCCAAGTTTCTTTAGGCCAATCTTTGGGACCGCCGTGCAAGTACTTTGCCTGAACATCTAAGATAAATATCCATGAGTGATACCAAACCCGTTTTAAATTGGGCGACAGATTTTGACGTTTTCGACCAGCAATATGTGAATGACCCGTACAGCATCTGGGCGGTTCTTCGCGATGAGTGTCCGATGGCTCACACAGATCGTTGGGGTGGTTCTTGGTTGCCGACGCGTTACGAAGATGTCACTGCGATTGCTCGTGATATCGAAAAGTTCCCTTCAAGGTTTGGTATCGCTGTTGTTCCACCAGCGAATCCAAATGACGCAAATAATCAAGTTGGTTTTTTGCCCTACGGCGTACCACCGATTAGCTCTGATCCGCCGCTCCATACATGGACCCGTCGCCTTCTTCTCCCGTGGATGAGTCCCCAAAGAACCCTCACGTATGAATCAATGACGAAAGATTTATGCAACCGTCTGATCGATGGTTTCATCGCCAACGGCAATGCCGACGCCGCAGCCGAATATGCGCAACAAATCCCGGTTCGGGTGATCGCTCATATTCTTGGAGTTCCCGAGTCAATGAGCGACAGTTTCACCGGATGGGTTCGAGACGTTTTGGAATTTGCCTATGACGAAGAACGTCGTCGTCGTGGAATGACGGGTGTTATTCAATTTTTCATAGGAGCGATTGCCGAACGCAAAGAGAATCCTGGAGACGACCTCATCTCTGAACTTCTTCAAGCCGAGGTTGACGGAGAGTCCGTGAATGAAAGTGTGATCTTGGGAATGTGCGGACTTCTCCTCATCGCAGGAGTCGACACGACTTGGTCATCTATCGGATCTTCTTTGTGGCACATCGCCAGTCATCCGAAAGACCGTGATCGTCTGATTAACGAACCAGACCTCATGCCGACTGCTATTGAAGAGTTGCTGCGTGCGTACTCGCCAGTCACAATGGCCCGTCGTCTTGGTGAAGATGTTGAGTACAACGGCTGTCCGATGAAAAAGGACGAACGTATCTTGATGAACTTTCCTGGGGCCAATCGTGACCCTGAGGTTTTTGAGAATCCCGATGAAGTGATTCTTGATCGCCAACTCAATCGCCATGTTGCTTTCGGAGCAGGTATCCACCGTTGCGCTGGATCAAACCTGGCTCGAATGGAATTGCGTGTGGCTATCGAGACATGGCTCGAGCGCATTCCCGAGTTTGAGATTGCTGACGAGTCGGGCGTGACGTGGGCCGGTGGGCAAGTTCGCGGACCTCGGACGGTTCCAGTCAAGTTCTGAAAAGAAGACCCACTACCGGGCGGGTCGTAGCTCGTTCAAACCGCTGACATTGTCCAAGAGAATCTTCTTGCGATCACTATCTGAGAAAGCCTTCAATTCCGTGACATAGTCAAGCGGGTTGGGCATGCCTTCGATATGCGGCCAGTCAGACCCAAAGAGCACGTGATCGGCTCCCATGATGTCGGCAACCTCATGAACGTCGTCTTCCCAAAATGGATTGATCCACCAGTTCTGACGCAGTGTCTCAACAGGGTCTTCAACAAAGTAGCCAGGCATCTTCTTGGCTGTTGATGTCAACTTGTCGCAGGCATCACGCAAGAAGCCAGAACCATTTTCGATGGACGCCATACGCACATTTGGGAAGCGATCGAAAAGCTTCTCGAAAACTGAGGTGATGATGAAGTCTTGTGCAGCACGTTCGATGGCGAAGCTCTTGATGGACGGCTTCCAAGCACCACTAAATGTCGCAGAGAATGAATCGTTGGCGTATCCATTACTTGAGTAACCGCTATCACCTGCGTGAATAATGACAGTGATTCCAGCCTCGTTCACTCGAGCCCAGAACGGGTCATAAGTTGAATCAAATGGCGACAACTGACCGGTGATCGTGGTCGGAGCTGCTGGTCGCATGCACACGACACGAGCGCCTTGCGATAAAGCCCAATCGAGTTCGGTGCAAGCCCATTCAACAGATGCCAACGAAATATACGGACCAGCGAAGATTCGATCCTTGTAGGCAAAACCCCAATCCTCTTGTAGCCAACGATTGAAAGCAGTGAACATAATTCCGACACCGACCGGATCGTGCTTCAGAATTTCTTCGTACAACATTCCGAGTGTGGGGAAAAGCCAAATCTTGCTCACACCTTGCTGGTCCATGGCTGATAGGCGGGCATCATGGTCACGGTATTCGGGTCGAATTGCCTCACGAACCGACAAAAATTCAATGGGATGTTTCTTGTCAGGGTTGCCGCGGAAATAATCGTGCATCGCTCCAGCAGGCGAAATGGGATCAAACGTCGCGTTGGTGACGACACGACTGACCTGACCACCAATGACTGGATATTTCCGACCGTTGACATCAGCCCACTGCACGCACCGTGGACCGTCTTTGGGGTCGAGGTAACGCGTAAAGGCGTCAAGAGCCTCGTAGTAATGGTTGTCGGCATCAAAGGGGATGAAATCCAAATCGTCGCTCATAAGAGCATCGTACGATGCCCCGAGGTTGAGTGCGTAGCGTAGGGGCATGGAAAGTGAAGAAAATGTCCCTCCAGGTAGCCAACGACTGACACCCAAACACGTGGTTGTGGTTTTGCTTGACAGTCTCAACCGCCACTTGTTGGGTGCCTACGGCGGATCAGAATTCACCACTCCAAATCTGGATCGGTTCGCCGAACAGTCGGTGGTGTTTGATCGCCACCACACCGGTTCTTTGCCCTGTATGCCAGCGCGCCACGACCTATTGGTTGGCGCACTTGATTTTCCGTGGCGGCCTTGGGGCTCGGTTGAATTGTGGGAAGACGCGATTACTTATTCGTTGCGTCTTG